>NZ_JBHRXE010000017.1:0-59216 GCF_042648325.1 Paracoccus simplex
CTGGTGATCGGCGATCCGCGCGGCGGCGGCAGCCCGCTGAGCCCGCTGCCCGGCGCCCAGCAGGAGGCCGCGGCGGTGGCAAGCCTGCTTGAGGACAGCGGCTTTACCGTCACCCGGCTGATCGGCGATGCCGCCAGCCCGGCGCAGGTGGTCGCGGCGCTGTTCTCGCGCAGCTGGAGCGTGGTGCATGTCGCCAGCCACGGCGTCGCCGGCTGGCAGCCGCGCCCGGAGGATCCGCCGATGACCGGCATCGTGCTGGGCGCGCCGCCGCTCGACGTGCTCGAGGCGCCGCTGCTGGCGCAACTGCCCGAGCCGCCGGACCTGGTGTTCCTGAACTGCTGCCACCTGGGCCGGATCTCGGCCGACGGCCCCTTCTCGGGCGCGCTGCGCCAGGATCGGCCGGGCTTCGCCTCCAGCCTTGCCGTGGAGCTGATCGAACGCGGCTGCCCGGCCGTGGTGGCCTGCGGCTGGGCGGTGCAGGACGACGCGGCCATGCGTTTCGCCCAGGGCCTGTTCACCGAGCTTTGCGCCGGGGCCGATTTCGGCACCGCGGTCCGGCAGGCGCGCAGCGCCACCCATGCCGCCAGCGCCGCCATGGGCTCGCTCGACAACACCTGGGGGGCCTATCAATGCTATGGCCATCCCGGCTTCGGCCTGATCGACGGCAGGCAGGAGCGCAGGGCGCCGCAAAGCGACCCCGCCTCGCCGGCCGAGGCGCTGGCCGAGGTGCGGGCCCATGGCTCGCGGCTGGACATCCTGGGCAGCGGGGCGGTGGTCGCACAACTGTCGGCGCTAAGCGCCCGGATCCGCGAGAACGGCTGGCAGGGTTGCTCGGACCTGGCGGCCGCCCTGGGCGATGCCTATGCCGCCTGCGGCAAGCTGGAGCTGGCCGCGGAATGCTATGGCCGGGCCGCCAGCGCCGAGATCCCGACCCTGCCGCTGACCGCCCTGCAGGAATCGGCGCCGCTGCTGAACCGCAGCGACGACGGCAAGCTGCGCACCGCCATCGCCCTGCTGGAAACGCTGAACGCGAGCTGCGGCGCCAGCCTGCGCCGGCATGTCCTGCTGGCCGACCTGCACCGGCAGCGCGCCATCCTGGCCCCCGCCGCCAAGACCCGGCAAGAGGCGCTGAAACGGCTGGAGCAGGCGCTGGACCGGGCGCTGGCCTTGGCCGGGACGGCGCAGCAACCCGGGGCCCGGGCCGAGACCGACAGGCTGCGGCTGCACCGCCTGTTGGCGCAGGCGCTTCTGTCGCAGCCGCCCAAGGCGCTGGAAAGCGATTTCCGGCAGCTGTCGGCGCGAATGGACATCCAGGACCGGGCGGAGCCGCTGCTGGCGCTGGTCGGCGCGGTGGTCACCGGCGATCCCGGCGCCCTGCCCTCGGCGGCGCCGGACTCCCTCCTGCCCGCCGTGGCGCTGGCGCTCGCCGCCCTGCCGATGCGCTCACCGCTGCGCGAGGCGCTGGAACGGCTGCGGGACCGGCCCGAGGTGGGCTGAGCCCGCGGGCGCTAATGCGCGTCCGCGGTGGCGAGATAGCGCCGCAGCGCCTCATCCCCGCCGCCGTCCAGCGACGCCTGCCCGTCGCCGCGCAGTTCGGGCGGCTCCTGCCAGCCGGGCTCGATGCCGGTCATGTCGGGCAACTGATGCGCGATGCCCTTGTGGCAGTCGATGCAGGTCTTTTCGCCCGGGATCAGATAGCGCTCGTGGATCTCGGCGGCGCGGCGGGTCTGCTTGGTGAAGTCCATCGCCACCGCGGCATGGCAATTGCGGCATTCCAGCGAGTCATTGGCCTTGAGCCGCGCCCATTCGTGCTTGGCCAGTTCCAGCCGTTTCTCCAGGAATTTCTCGCGCGTGCTGATGGTGCCGAAGATCTTGCCCCAGACCTCTTTCGAGGCTTGCATCTTGCGGGCGATCTTGTCGGTCCATTGATGCGGGACATGGCAGTCGGGACAGCTGGCCCTGACGCCCGAGCGGTTCGAGAAATGCACCGTCGGCATCAACTCCTGAAAGACATTCTCGCGCATCTCGTGGCAGCTGGTGCAGAATTTCTCGGTATTGGTGATTTCCAGCGCCGTGTTGAAGCCGCCCCAGAAGATCACCCCGCAGATGAACCCGCCCAGCGTCAGGAAGCCGATGCTGAGAAAGCTGCTGGGCCGGCTGATGACGCGCCAGAACCAGATGAACCGGCCCCAGACCCAGCGGATGCTCGCCTTGATCCAGCCCATGTCACGGGCCCCCGGCATGCTGGTAGCCGTCGCGGAAGCCGTTCGGCACCAGCGGCTTCACATCGGTCTGCTGGACATGGCAGGCGGTGCAGAAATAGCGCCGCGGCGTCACGTCGGTCAGCACCTGCCCGTCGCGGTCCTGGAAATGCGTGACGCTGATCATCGGCGCGCCCGAGCCCTCGGTGAATTGCGGCTTGTGGCAGTCCATGCAGCGGTTGGTGTTCACCGTCAGCTGGTAGCCGTCGATGGAATGCGGGATCACCGGCGGCTGTTCGGGATAGTTGCGCATCCGGCGCACGTCGTCGGTGATCGGGCGGCCCAGCGGCGGGATCTCCTCGCCCGCCATCGGGTCGGGCCAGCCGGTCAGCGGCGGGACGATCTGCACCGCCGGCTCGGCCTGCGACAGGGCGGTGCCGACCAGGGCGAACAGCGCCAGTCCGGCCATGGCGGCGGGCCGGATCAGACGGAAAGGATCTTGACCGCGCATTTCTTGAAATCCGTCTGCTTGGAAATGGGATCCGTGGCGTCCAGCGTCACCTTGTTGATCAGCTGGCTGGCATCGAACCACGGCACGAAGACCACGCCGCGGGGCATCCGGTTGCGCCCGCGGGTGTCGATGCGGGTGCGGATCTCGCCCCGGCGCGAGACGACGCGCACCTCGGCCCCCTGGTTGAAGCCCATCTCGCGGGCATCCTCGGGATGCATGAAGCAGCGGGCGCCGGGGAAGGCCCGGTACAGTTCCGGCACGCGCATGGTCATCGACCCGGAATGCCAGTGTTCCAGCACCCGGCCGGTCACCAGCCAGATGTTGTATTCCTCGTCCGGCGGTTCGGCCGGCGGCTCGTAGGGCACGGCGAGGATGCGGGCCTTGCCGTCGGGATTGCCGTAGAACTGCACGCCCGCGCCCGGCTCGACATAGGGGTCGAGCCCCTCGCGATAGCGCCAGCGGGTTTCCTTGCCGTCCACCACCGGCCAGCGCAGGCCGCGGACCTGGTGATAGGTGTCATAGGGGGCCAGGTCATGGCCATGACCGCGGCCGAAGCTGGCATATTCCTCGAACAGGCCCTTCTGGACGTAGAAGCCGAACTCCTGGGATTCCCGGTTGGCGTAATCGGAATCCAGGTCGGAAAGCGGGAATTTGTCGACGCTGCCATTGCGGAACAGCACGTCGAACAGGCTTTGGCCGCGATAATTGGGGTTGGCGGCCAGGATTTCCTCGGGCCAGACCTCGTCGGTGGTGAAGCGTTTCGAGAACTCCATCATCTGCCACAGGTCCGAGCGCGCCTCGCCGGGCGCCTCGACCAGCTGGTGCCAGACATGGGTGCGCCGCTCGGCATTGCCATAGGCGCCCTCCTTCTCGACCCACATGGCGGCGGGCAGGATTAGGTCGGCGGCCAGCGCCGTCACCGTCGGATAGGCGTCCGAGACGACGATGAAGTTTTCCGGGTTGCGATAGCCCGGCCAGGCCTCGTTGCTGTTGTTGGGCGAGGCCTGCAGGTTGTTGTTCACCTGGATCCAGTAGAAATTCAGCCTGCCGTCATGCAATGCCCGGTCCTGCGCCACCGCATGCAGGCCTGGCTGTTCGGGGATCAGGCCTTCGGGGATCCGCCAGATTTCCTCGGCATGCTTGCGGTGTTCGGGATTGGTCACCGTCATGTCGGCGGGCAGGCGATGGGCGAAGGTGCCCACCTCGCGCGCCGTGCCGCAGGCCGAGGGCTGGCCGGTCAGCGAGAACGGGCTGTTGCCCGGTTCGGAAATCTTCCCGGTCAGCAGGTGGATGTTATAGACCATCTGGTTGGCCCAGACCCCGCGCACATGCTGGTTGAAGCCCATGGTCCACAGCGACATGACCTTGCGCTCGGGATCGGCGTAAAGCTCGGCCAGCTGCTCCAGAAAGCCCGGCTCGACCCCGGTCAGTTCGGACACTTTCTCCAGCGTGTATTCGCTGACCAGTTCGGCGAATTCCTCGAATGTCGAGGGCGTGGTCGCCGCCGGATCTTCCGCCGTGCGGGCGGCCATCTCGCGCGGATCGTCGTCGCGCAGCCCGTAGCCGATGCCGGTCGCGCCCTTGACGAAAGTGGTGTGGCGATCGACGAAGTCGCGATTCACCCGGCCGGTCTGGATGATGTGATTGGCGATGTAGTTCAGGATCGCCAGGTCGGTGCCGGGCTTGAAGACGATGGGAATGTCCGCGAGATCCGAGCTGCGATGGGTAAAAGTCGACAGCACCGCCACCTTGACATGCGGATGGCCCAGCCGGCGGTCGGTGACCCGCGTCCACAGGATGGGATGCATCTCGGCCATGTTCGAGCCCCAGAGCACGAAGGCATCCGCCGCCTCGAAATCGTCGTAGCAGCCCATCGGCTCGTCCATGCCGAAGGTGCGCATGAAGCCATAGGCGGCCGAGGCCATGCAATGCCGGGCATTGGGGTCCAGGTTGTTCGACCGGAAGCCCGCGCGCATCAGCTTGGTCGCGGCATAGCCCTCGAAGATGGTCCATTGCCCCGAACCGAACATGCCAAGCGCCGTGGGCCCCTTGTCCGCCAGCACCCGCTTGGCCTGGGCCGCCATGATGTCGAAGGCTTCCTCCCAGCTGACCGGGGTAAATTCGCCGTCCTTGGCATAGACCCCGTCCTTCTTGCGCAGCAGCGGCTGGGTCAGCCGGTCCGCGCCATACATGATCTTGGACAGGAAATAGCCCTTGACGCAGTTCAGGCCCCGGTTCACCTCGGCCAGCAGGTCGCCATGGGTGGCGATGACCCGCCCCTCCTTGACGCCCACCATGACGCCGCAGCCGGTGCCGCAAAACCGGCAGGGCGCCTTGGACCAGGTGATCTGCAGGGATTCGACGCCGCCGGGCACCGGCTGGGCCGGCGCCGCCAGCGGGATATTGGCGGCCAGCGCGGCAACCCCCGCCGCCTGCGCCTTGAGCAGATCGCGTCTGGAAATGCTCATGCCGGCGCCTCCTGCTCATCGGCGGCCAACACCTGCTCGAAGACCAGATTGGCCGAGAACACGTCCTCCATGATCGAAATCTCGGCCAGCCGGCCGCCGATCTCGCCCACCGAGCCGCCCTCCAGCACCAGCACGATCTTGGCACCCCGGACCGCATGCACCTCGGTCCCCGGCAGGGTGGCAAGGCGGCCGGCGACGGCATCGGCCCGTTCCGGCCGGGCGGTGACGATGGCGCTGGAAATGTGGAGAAGACGCGGCTCTGCCTGTTTCAGTTTGCCGGTCAGAATGTCGCGTCGCTGGATCGGTTTCCTGTCTGGCTCGCGCATGGCTGTTCCTAATGCATGGGTCCGGGGGGGCCGAAGATGATCTGCCACATCCACACCAGGAAGCCGTAGCCGCCGACGATCCCGACCGAGAGGATCGGCCAGATCACCACGGCGAGGATCAGGAAAGCGATGATTTCATCCCGCTTGCGATGCTTGGGGTGATCGGTTTCATTCGCGGAATCGACCATTTTCGAGCAACCCTTGCGTGTAGACGCTCTGGTTCAATCTTCCCACAAAACCGTGAGGGGTCAAGAAAGTTCCTGCACGAATCTCAGGCGTTCCCGAGAAGCGCGGCAGGACAGGCAAAATGCCCGGACTTGAAAGACAAGCCTTCGAGAGCGAAATAATCACGTATTTGCATAGATTTACTGCCATGCGACAACACGCCGCATCCGCCGTCCGGAGGGGCAAGCGGGGCTTTCGCGCCTGGCGCGGTCAACCGCCCGCGCCCGGGCGAAGCAGCGGCCGCAGCAGCATTTCGGCCCCAAGCAGCAGGTTCCAAGCAGCAGCAGGCAGAACAGGAACAGCCGCCGAAAGGCTGCCGGACTGATCTGGCGGCGCAGCGCCTGCCCCGCCACCAGCAGCACCCCGCCCACCCTGAGCTGTGGCCATTGCAGCAACAGTTTCACCGCGGCGACGGCGCCAAGCGAATGCCCGACCAGAACCGAACCCGGATGCATCAGCAGGGCGCCGGCGATCTCGGTCAGCCATCGGTCCGGGCAGGGCCGCATCCACGTGGCCTGTTCGACGATGCCGGCATTCGGACCGCGCCCACCAATGCTGCCAATGCGGCGCCGGTGCCGCGTCAAGGCCGGGGAGAAGCAAGGTGCGAATCATGGCCTTTCTTCTTTCGTCAAATATCCATCATATTAACCGAGTTTTTTGTTCCAAATTCGGCCAGGAACTGGGAAATCATTCCAGCCGGGGCTGAACATGGGATCGTTGCAGCTGCAAAACGCGCAGCATTTATTCCACCATATGGAACATGGATATGCATCGCCGGATTGCCCACCGCCAAAATTGGCATGATGTGGAATTTATTTCTTGCAATTGGGCATGAGTTCCGCAGAAATCCCCAAAGACGCGGCTGTCAAGCTGTCCACATGATGGATGCAGGCAGGGGGAGGGAGAGCCCGCCGCGCAGGGAGGAAGACAATGCAACTCACCGACACCCAGCCGGAGGGCGAGCTGGCGCTTGGCGGCATCGAGGCCATGACCGAACCGAAGCGCGCCGAGCGCTGGATGCGCCCGGTCGAGATCGCCGCCGCCGGTCTGCTGGTGGTGATGATGGTCACGGTGCTGGCGAATGTGTTCTTCCGCTACGTGCTGAGCAAGCCGCTGATCTGGGGCGACGAGGTCGCCTCGATCAGCTTCATCTGGATGGCGATGCTGGGCGCGGCGCTGGCGGTGGACCGCCACGAACACATGAAGCTGACCGTGTTCCTGCCGCTGCTCCCCGAACGGCTGGCCCGCGTGGTGGAGGTGGCGGGCCAGGTGCTGGTCTGCGTGCTGCTGCTGCGGCTGCTGCCGGTGGCGGTCGAATACGCCTATGAGGAAAGCTATGTGACCTCGCCGGCCCTGGGCCTGCCGATGTCCTGGCGCGCCTCGGCCCTGCCGGCAGGTATCGGGCTGATGGCGGCGCTGTCGCTGCTTTCGGTGCTGCGCACACGGGAATGGCGGATCATCGCCGGCACGGTGGTCCTGGCCGGCGCCCTGATCGCGCTGCTGTGGTTCGCGCGACCGACGCTGCTCTCCATCGGCAACTGGAACCTGCCGATCTGGCTGGGCCTGCTGGTCGCGGTGCTGCTTTGCGGCGGCGTGCCCATCGCCTTCTGTTTCGCGCTGGGAACGCTGGCCTATCTGACCTTTGCCAGCCATGCGCCGATCTTCGTGATGATGGGCCGCATCGACGAGGGCATGTCCTCGCTGATCCTGCTGTCGGTTCCGGTCTTCGTGCTTCTGGGCTGCATCCTGGACGCGACGGGCATGGGCAAGGCCATCGTCAATTTCCTCGCCTCGCTGCTGGGCCACGTCAAGGCGGGGATGAGCTATGTGCTGCTGGGCTCGATGTTCCTCGTCTCGGGGATTTCCGGCTCCAAGGTCTCGGACATGGCGACGGTGGCGCCCGCGCTGTTTCCGGAAATGCGCCGGCGCGGCCATTCGCCGTCCGAGATGACGGCGCTGCTGGCGACCGGCGCGGCCATGGCCGATACCGTGCCGCCCTCGATCGTGCTGATCGTGCTGGGCTCGGTCGCGGGGGTGTCGATCGCCGGGCTGTTCACCTCGGGCTTCGCCATCGCCATGGTGCTGCTGGTGGTGCTGGCCGTCCTGGCGCGCTGGAAGGCCCGCAAGGAGGACATGTCGGGCGTCACCCGCGTCACGCCCGCGCTGATCCTGAAGGCGGGGGTGATCGCCGCCCCGGCGCTGGTGCTGCCCTTCATGATCCGCAGCCTGGTCGGCGGCGGCGTCGCCACCGCGACCGAGGTTTCGGCCATCGCCGTGGTCTACGCCTTCCTCATCGGCGTCGTGCTCTATGGCGGCATCCCGCTGCGCAAGCTGGGCACCATGCTGGTCGAGACCGCCGCCATGTCCGGCGCGATCCTGCTGATCTTGGGTGCGGCCTCGGCGATGGCCTGGGCCCTGACGCAATCCGGCTTTGCCCGCGACCTGATGGGTTTCGTCACCGGCCTGCCGGGCGGCTGGGTGGTGTTCATGCTGGCCAGCATCGTGATCTTCCTGGTGCTGGGCTGCGTGCTGGAGGGGCTGCCGGCCATCGTGCTGCTGGCGCCGATCATGTTCCCCATCGCCCGCGGCCTCGGCATCCACGACATCCATTACGCCATGGTCATCGTCACCGCCATGAACATCGGCCTGATGGCGCCGCCCATCGGCATCGGCTTCTACATCGCCTGCAAGATCGCCAATGTGCCCGCCGACCAGGTCATGCGCCGCATCTGGCCCTATCTGGCGGCGCTGCTGATCGGCCTGCTGGCCATCGCCGCCGTGCCTTGGTTCTCGACCGCCTTGCTTTGACGTCAACAACCTTCGGGGAGGAGGAAAACATGACAATCACCCGCCGCAGCGTCCTGATGGGTGCCGCCGCCGGCGCGCTGGCCGCGCCCTTCATCCGGCCGGGCGCCGCCCGCGCCGCCGAGTTCAGCTACAAGATCGCCAACAACCAGCCGCTCGAGCATCCCAGCAACGTCCGGCTGACCGAGGCGGTCAAGGCGATCCTCGAGGAAACCTCGGGCGCGGTGGACATCCAGATCTTCCCCTCGAACCAGCTCGGCGCCGATACCGACGTGCTGGGCCAGCTGCGCTCGGGCGGGGTCGAGTTCTTCCAGCTTTCGCCGATCATCCTGTCGACGCTGGTGCCGAACGCCTCGATCAACGGCGTGGGCTTCGCCTTCCCGGATTACGACACCGTCTGGAAGGCGATGGACGGCGAGCTGGGCGCCTATGAGCGCGGCCAGATCGAGGGCGCCGGCCTGGTGGTGATGGAAAAGATCTGGGACAACGGCTTCCGCCAGACCACCAGCTCGACCAAGCCCATCGTGACGCCGGCCGATTTCGAGGGCTTCAAGATCCGCGTGCCGGTCAGCCCGCTCTGGACCTCGCTGTTCTCGGCCTTCGGCGCGGCGCCCGCCTCGATCAACTTCGCCGAGGTCTATACCGCGCTTCAGACCGGCATCGTCGACGGCCAGGAAAACCCGCTGGCGATCATGAAGGTCGCCAAGCTGTGGGAGGTGCAGAAGTATCTCTCGATGACCAACCACATGTGGGACGGGTTCTGGCTGCTGGGCAACCGTCGCGCCTGGGGCGCCCTGCCCGAGGACGCGCAGCAGATCGTCGCCAAGCATTTCAACGCCGGCGCCGAGAAGCAGCGCGCCGACGTGATGGCGCTGAACACCTCGCTGCGCGGCGACCTGGAGGGCCAGGGCTTCGTGTTCAACGACGTGGACCCGCAGCCCTTCGCGGACAAGCTGCGCGAGGCGGGCTTCTATGCCGAGTGGAAAAAGACCTATGGCGACGAGGCCTGGGAGATCCTGGAAACCGCCATCGGCCGGAAGCTGGTCTGACATGACCGAGGCGCCGGCCCCATCCCCCGCCGCCCCCGTCCCCGAGCCCGCCGGCGGCGGCGCGCAGGCGGTGGCGCGGGCGCTGTCGCTGCTGTCGCTGGTCGGCAGGGGCGGCAGCGCCGGGCTGGGGCTGACGGAACTGGCCGGCGCCGCCGGGCTGACAAGGCCCACGGTGCGGCGGCTGCTGCTGGCCCTGGCGGCGGCGCGCATGGTCGAACAGGATCGCCGGACCCGGCGCTATCACCTGGGCCCCGAGACCTATCTGCTGGGCACATACGCCGCCGAGCGCCACGGCATCCTGCATCACGCGCGCGAATCCATGCTGCGGCTGGCGCACGAGACCGGCGACACCGTGCTGCTGACCGTGCCGCAGGGCGACCATACGCTGTGCCTGGAACGGATCGAGGGCGATTTCCCGATCCGCACCCACGCGCTGATGCGCGGCGACCGCAAGCCCGCTGGCGTCGGTGCCGGGGCGTTGGCGCTGCTTGCCGCCCTGCCGGTGCCCGAGGCCGACGCGCTTTTGCAGAAGGCCGCGCCGCTGATCGAGCTTCTGGCCCCCGGCCTGGCCCCCGCGCTGGCCGACGACCTGGCCCGCGCCCGCGCGACGGGCGAGGCGCTGAATCCCGGCCGGGTGGTGCCGGGATCCTGGGGCCTGGGCGTCGCCATCCTGTGGCGCGACGGCCGCCCGGCCGGCGCGCTTTCCATCGCCGCCATCGAGAACCGCATGGGCGAGGCACGCCGGACCGAATTGGCCGCCGCCCTGCACCGCGAGGCGCGGCTGGTCGAATCCCGGCTCGCGGCGCTTGAGACGCAACAGAAAAGGAACATCGCATGACCGATCCGCTGATCGTCGGCTGGGCGCATACGAAATTCGGCAGGTCCGAGGCGCCCGACACAATGGCCCTGATGGCCGAGGTGGCGCGGCCGGCGCTGGACCACGCCGGCCTTGGCGCCGATGCCGTCGACGGCAGCTTCGTCGGCGTCTACAACAACGGCTTCTCGCGCCAGGATTTCCAGGGCGCGCTGGTCGCCATGGGCACGCCGGACCTGGCGGGCATGCCGTTCATGCGCACGGAAAACGCCTGCGCCACCGGCTCGGCCGCGCTCTATGCGGCGGCCGATTTCATCGCCTCGGGACGCGGCAAGGTGGCGTTGGTGATCGGCGCCGAAAAGATGAGCGCGACCCCGGGCGACCAGGTCGGCGACATCCTGCTGTCCGCGAGCTATGTCCCCGAGGAGGGCGAGATCCCCGGCGGCTTCGCCGGCGTCTTCGGCCGCATCACCGAAAGCTATTTCCAGCGCCACGGCGACCGGTCCGAGGAACTGGCGATGATCGCCGCCAAGAACCACGAAAACGGCATGCGCAACCCCTATGCGCATATGCAGAAGCCCTTCGACGTCGGCTTCTGCAACACCATCTCGGACAAGAACCCGCGCGTCGCCGGGCCGCTCAGGCGCACGGATTGCTCGCTGGTCTCGGACGGGGCGGCGGCCTTGGTGCTGGCCGCGCCCGAGGTGGCGGCCGATCTGCAGCGCGCCATCCGCTTCCGCGCCCGCGCCCAGGCCGGCGACCTGCTGGCGCTGTCGCGGCGCGATCCCATCGCCTTCGACGGTCCGCACCGGGCCTGGGCGTCGGCGCTGGATCAGGCGGGGCTCGGCGTCACGGACCTGTCGCTGGTCGAGACGCATGACTGCTTCACCACCGCCGAGATGATCGAATACGAGGCCATGGGCCTGGCCCCGCGCGGCCAGGGCTGGCGCGTCATCCGCGACGGCGTGACCCGGTTCGACGGCGCGCTGCCGGTGAACCCCTCGGGCGGGCTGAAGTCCCGGGGTCATCCGATCGGCGCCACCGGCGTCTCGCAGCATGTCATGGTGGCGATGCAGCTGGCCGGCGACGCGGGCGCCATGCAGGTGCCCGGCGCCAGCCTGGGCGGCGTCTTCAACATGGGCGGCGCCGCGGTCGCCAGCTATTGCTCGATCCTGGAGCGCGTGAAATGACCGGACCCGCCATCGACCCGGCCGGCGGCGTGATCCCGGTCTCGACCCGGGTGATGAACCTTGCCACCTTCCTGACCCAGGCCGCCCGGCGCGACCCCGACGGCGTCGCGCTGGTCATGGGCGAGGCGCGCTGGAGCTGGGCCGAGTTCGAGGCCCGCGCCGACGCCCTGGCCCACGCGCTTCAGACCCGCTTTGGGTTGCAAAAGGGCGACCGGGTGATGTGCCAGTCGCAGAACTGCATGGAGATGATGCAGGCCATGTTCGCCACCTGGCGCGCGGGCGGCGTCTGGGTGCCCGCGAACTTCCGCCAGACGCCCGAGGAAGTGGCCTGGCTGACCGAATCCTCGGGCGCGACGCTGATGTTCTGCAATGCCGCCTTTCCCGATCATGCCGCCGCCTGCGGCGTCACGACGCTGGTCTTCGGGCAGGCCGGTTTCGGCGCCTCGGTGCAGGCGATCACCGCCGAGCACATGGGAAGCCGCCCGCAGGTGGCGGCGGTGGACCGCGACGATCCCTGCTGGTTCTTCTTCACCTCGGGAACCACGGGCCGGCCCAAGGCAAGCGTGCTGACCCATGGTCAGATGGCCTTCGTGGTGACGAACCACCTGGCCGACCTGATGCCGGGCCTGACCGGAGACGACGCCTCGCTGGTCGTCGCGCCCTTGTCGCATGGCGCGGGCGTGCACCAGTTGACCCAGGTGGCGCGCGGGGTGAAAACCGTGCTGCTGCCGACCGAGCGTTTCGACGTGGCGCAGGTCTGGGATCTGGTGCGGGACTGGCGGGTGTCCACCATGTTCACCGTACCGACCATCCTGAAGCTGCTGGTCGAGCATCCGGCGACCGAGACGGCCGACACCTCGTCGCTGCGCTATGTGATCTATGCCGGCGCGCCGATGTATCGGGTGGATCAGCAAAAGGCGCTGCGCACCCTCGGCAAGGTGCTGGTGCAATATTTCGGCCTGGGCGAATGCACCGGCAACATCACCGTGCTGCCCGCACATCTGCACGAGGCCGAGGACGGCCCGGCCGTCCGCATCGGCACCTGCGGCCATGCCCGCACCGGCATCGAGATCCAGATCCAGGACGACCATGGCCGCGAACTGCCGGCCGGCCAGACCGGCGAGATCTGCGTGATCGGCCCCGCCGTCTTCGCCGGCTACTACCGGAACCCGCAGGCCAATGCGAAGGCCTTCCGCCACGGCTGGTTCCGCACCGGCGACCTGGGCCACATGGACGAGGCGGGGTTCCTCTACATCACCGGGCGCGAAAGCGACATGTTCATCTCGGGCGGCTCGAACGTCTACCCGCGCGAGATCGAGGAAAAGATCCTGACCCATCCCGCCATTTCCGAAGTCGCGGTGCTGGGCGTGCCCGATCCGCTGTGGGGCGAGGTCGGCTGGGCGATCTGCGTCGCCAGCACCCCGGTGACCGAGGAGGAACTGGCGGCGTTCCTGATGCCGAAACTGTCGCGCTACAAGCTGCCCAGGCGCTTCCTGTTCTGGGACGGCCTGCCGAAATCGGCCTATGGCAAGATCACCAAGAAGATGATCCGCGAGGAACTGGACGCCCGCGGCTTGCTGGAGCAGGCCCCGGCATGAGCATGGTCCATCCCGGCCCCCGAACGGCCGAACGTGCGCAGGCCCGCCGCGCCACGCTGCGGCCCATCCGCGGCCGACTGCGCGCCGGCCGGACGGTGATGCAGGCGGTGGGCGAGCTGTTCGCCGATCACGGCTGCAAGGGCGGCGCGCTCTCGCTGGCGGGCGTGACCTGTGCGCCGATGCGCTATGTGCTGCCGGCGCTGTCCACCGACGGGCTGCACGCGGCCTGGTATTCCGACACCCATGCGCCGGCCGACCGCTGGACCATCGAAAGCGCCACGGCCACGGTGGGCTGGAAAGAGGGTGCGCCCTTCCTGCATTGCCACGGCATCTGGTCGGACGGGCGCGACAGGAGGATGGGCCACCTGCTGCCCTTCGACTCGACCGTCGCCGAGGAGGTGGTGGTCTCGGGGCTCGGCGCGGCCGGGACATGGTTCGAGGCGCTGCCCGACGCGGAAACCGCCTTCACCCTGTTCACCCCGCAGGGCGGCGGCGACGGTCCCGGGCTTTTCGCCCGCATCCTGCCCGGCGAGGATGTGATCACAGCCATCGAGACGCTGGCCGCGCGCCACGGCATCCGCGACGCCCGCCTGCATGGTGTGGGCAGCATCGACCATATCCGCTTCGCCGAGGGGCATCGCATGGATTGCCTGGCCACCGAACTGCGCTTCGATGGCGCGCGGCTGGCCCAGGGCGCGGCGCATGTCCCGATCGAGGTCGTGGACATCCACGGCCATATCGCGCGCGGCACGCTGGAACGGGGCGCCAATCCCGTGGGCGTGACGCTGGAACTGATCATCGAACCGAAAGAGGAGACACCATGAAAACCGCCATCATCACCGGCGGATGCCGCGGCATCGGCCTGGCCGCCACCGAGATCTTCCTGGAACAGGGCTGGGCCGTGGCCGTGGTGGACCGCGATACCGAGGAACTGCACCGCGCCTGCGACCCCCTGGAAAACGTCCTGCCCATCGAGGCCGACATTTCGGACCCGCAGGCCGTCGACGGGGTGATCCGCAAGGTGGTCGAGCGCTTCGGCCGGGTCGATGCGCTGGTGAACAATGCCGGGGTCGCGCTGTTCTCGCAGGTCGGCCGGACCAGTTTCGAGCAATGGCGCGAGGTCATGGCGACGAATCTCGACGGCGTATTCCTGTGCACGCAGGCCGCGACCGGGGAATTGGCCAAGACCCGGGGCGCCATCGTCAACATCGCCTCGATTTCCGGGCTGCGCGCCTCGACGCTGCGGGTGGCCTATGGCACCTCCAAGGCGGCGGTGATCCACCTGACCAAGCAATTCGCCGCCGAACTGGGCGAACAGGGCATCCGCGTCAATTGCGTCGCCCCCGGCCCGGTCAAGACCAAGCTGGCCATGGCCGTGCACGCGCCCGAGATCATCGCGGCCTATTACGACGCCATTCCCCTGAACCGCTACGGCGAGGCGCGCGAGATCGCCGAGGCCATCGTCTTCCTGTGCTCGGACAAGGCGAGCTTCGTCTCGGGCCAGACGTTGGCGGTGGACGGCGGCTTCGACGCCACCGGCGTCGGCCTGCCGGCACTGCGGCGCGAGACCGAACCGGCCTGAACCCGGCCTTGCCGCAAGAACGATACAAACTGACCGGCACCATGCAGCAATGTCCATGGTGCCGGCCATTTTGTCATGTCGGGCAATAACCCTGCCCACTCGTTACAAGTCGCAACCGAAATCCATTTGCCCCTGAAATACCGCCCGGAACCTGACCCGAGCGGCGGCGGGGCCGCGCTTCCAATGCCCGCTCTCTTCCACACCAACCCGGAAGAATAAATTCCGCGCCATTGCCTAGGCAATTCTGCGTATGTGCCAAAGACACGCCGGCGCGGGAAATGCCGGCGGGCCGATGCGGCGCGCCTTGCAAAATGCTAAACACGACCCCGCCAGGGCCGGCGCCCGCCTCCACCCGCATCCGAAAGACGCCCGCATGACCATGACGCGATGCCTCCGCGGCTCCGCCGCCGAGAGCCGGAACCTGCCCGGAGATCCCCGCTGATGAAGAAATCGCTGGGCGCCTCGCTGGCCGTGGGCATGGCCGGGCTGCAATTCCTGGCCATCCTGCTGGTGGTTTTCTCATCCTACGTCACGTCGGAACGGGCGCTGATCCGGCACGCCCGCGACCTCTTGCGCGATGTCGGCATCAACACCATCGAACATTCCAAGGGCTTCCTCAGCCCGGCGCAAGGCGCGGCGGAGCTGGCCGCGCAGCTGGCCCAAAACCGGGTCATCGCCAGCCACGACACGCCGGTGCTGGAACAGCTGCTGTTCCAGCAGCTGAAGATGGCGCCGCAATTCGCCGGGCTGTATTACGGGCGCGAGGACGGCACCTTCGTGATGGTCATGCGCAGCCCGGACGGGCGGGCGGAATACCGTTCCAAGATCATCTCGATCGAGAACGGCAAGCGCCGGGTCGAACTGATCTGGCGCGATGCGACTTTTGCGGAAGTCGGGCGGCAGCTGGACCCGACCGACACCTACGACCCGCGCGACCGGCCCTGGTATGTCAAGGCCTGCAAGGAGCGGCGGACGATCTGGACCGATCCCTACATCTTCTTCTCGTCCCAGCAGCCCGGCATCACCCTGGCGGCGCCGGTGCTGCACGAAAATGGCCGCGTACGCGGCGCCGTCGGTGTGGATATCGAGATCAGCATGATCTCGGAATTCCTGTCGCGGCTGAACATCGGCCAGCACGGCCGGGCGCTGATCATCAACCATAACGGCGATGTGATCGCGCATCCCGATGCCAGCCTGATCAAGACCCGCAGCGCCGACGGCACGCTGCGCTTTGCCGACATCCGCGAGCTTGGCGACCCGATCGCCCGCGCCGCCTTCGGGCCGCTGGCGCTGGCCGGCGCCCTGCCGGTCCAGCAGGAGACGCCGTCGCAATTCGACTATCAGGGCGCGTCCTATGTCTCGACCATCATGCCGGTGATCAGCGACAAGCTGCCCTGGACCATCGCCGTCTATGCCCCCGAGAACGACTTCACCGGCGTGCTGAAGAAAAACCGCACACTGAACATCTGGCTGGCGGTGCTGGTCGCCGGACTGACCGGGTTGATCGGACTGGCGCTGGCCGATTACATCCACCGGCCGGTGCGGGCCTTCGCGGTGCGCACGGCGCTGATCTCGCAGGGCGAGCTCGACCCCGACGCCCCCCTGCCCCGCACCTACAAGGAACTGGGGCGCGCCAATGACGCGCTGGTCCAGCAGATCGTCGCGCGCCGCAAGACCGAGCGCGAATACGGCCAGACCTTCAACATGTCCTCGCGCGGGATGGCGCAGATCCAGCCCGACAGCGGCCGCTTCATCCGCGTGAACGCGCGGATCTGCGAGATGACCGGCTACAGCGCCCGGGACCTGACGCAGATGCGGCTGCGCGACCTGTTCCATCCCGACGACCCGACCTTCGTCGGGGCGATTTTCAACACCGATGACAGCGATTTTGCCGTCAACCGCGAGATCCGCTGCATTCGCAAGGACGGCAGCACCATCTGGATCACCCTGAACGAGATCCTGATCCGGGACGAGCACGGCAAGCCCCTGCACGCGGTGCTGACCATGGACGACATCACCCAGAACAAGCGAGCCGAGACGCAGATCCTCCAGCTGAACCGGGATCTGTCGCATCTGGCGCGCGGCAAGACCATGAGCCAGATGGCGGCCGGGCTTGCGCATGAGCTGAACCAGCCGCTGACCGCCATCGCGCAGAATGCCGACACGGCGCTGCTGATCCTGAACGAGCAGCCGGACGGACCGCCGCCGGCGCTGCACGACCTGCGCACCATCCTGGCCGAGATCGAGGGCCAGTCGTTGCGTGCGGGCGAGATCATCCGCGCCCTGCGCGGCTTCATCAGCAAGGACGAAGGCGGCAGCACCGCGCTTGATCTGGCACCGCTGATCGAACAGACCCTGCGGCTCGTCCAGGCCGAGGCGACCGAGGCGCGGGTGGGCCTGCAGACCCTGCTGGATCCCGACCTGCCGCCGGTGCGCGGCAACCGCGTCCAGGTCGCGCAGGTGATCGTCAACCTGTTGCGCAACGCCATCGAGGCATTGGCCCCCGACCCCGCCGCCGACCGCCGCGTCATCCTGCGCGCCGCGCGCGACGGCGGCATGGTCCGCATCGCCGTCGAGGATACCGGCCCGGGAATCGCGCCGGGGATCAACCTGTTCTCGCAATTCGAGACCACCAAGTCCGACGGCATGGGGCTGGGCCTGTCCATCTGCCGCTCGATCGTCGAGGCGAATGGCGGGACGCTCTGGCACGAGACCCTGCCCGGCCGCGGCTCGCGATTCCTGTTCACGCTGCCGGTCCACGCGCATGGCTGAGACGGTCGCGGATGCCGGCCGGCTTGCAGCCCGGCAAAAACTGACCGATACCCTTTGCGATCCTTAACGCAAGGCTGCCATGTCCGAGGTTTCCCTGACGGTCTTCGTGATCGACGACGACGACGATATTCGCAGATCCCTGGCGCGCGCGCTGGAAAGGCGCGGCTACGCGGTCGAGAGCCATGCCTCGGCGCAATCCTTTCTGGACAGCTACGACCCGCGCCGCGCCGGTTGCCTGGTCCTCGATTACGGCATGCCCGGCATGAACGGGCTGGAATTGCAAAAGCACATGAACGCCATGGGCATGGCGATCCCGATCATCTTCATCACCGGGCACGGCGGCGTGCCCGAATCGGTGCAGGCGATCAAGGCCGGTGCGGTCGATTTCCTGGAAAAGCCCTTCCGCCAGACCGACCTGCTGGAACGCATCGAGACCGCCTTCGCCATCACCCGCGCCCGCCTTGCCGACGAGGAGCAGAACCGCAACCACCGCGCCCGGTTCGAGCGCCTGACCGCGCGCGAGATGGAGATCGTCGAGCGCATGGTGGCGCGGCCCTCGGAAATCTCCAGCAAGGAAATCGCCGCCGCCCTGGGCATCAGCCCGCGGACGGTGGACCACCACCGGGCGCGCATCCTGGAAAAGCTGAACGCGCGATCGGTGGCCGAACTGATCGCGCTGGCAGGGAAATAAAGCCGGTATCACCGGCGGGCCGGCCCGCTAGCCGTCGTTGACGCGGAAATCGGCGGGCCTGATGCCGTGCCGGTTCAGCTTGTCGTAGAAGGTCTTGCGCGGCAGGCGCAGCCGGGCCATCGCCTGGGTGGCGTTGCCCTCGGCCAGGCGCAGGGCGTCGCGGATCAGCTCGGCCTCGTATTCCGCCACCAGCCCGGCCAGGCCCGGCCCGTCCTCTCCCTCTCCGGCCGCATCGAAAGGCGACAGGCCCAGCGCATGGCTTTCGGCGAACTGACGCAACTCGCGCAGGTTGCCGGGCCAGCCATAGCCGGCCAGCCGCGCCTTGACCGTGCCGGTGACCGGCGCCGCCGGCAGGTCCAGCCGCGCCGCCGCCTCGATCAGGAAATGCCGGAACAGCTCGGGGATGTCCTCGCGGCGTTCGGCCAGCGGCGGCAGGGTCAGGGTGATGCCCGCCAGCCGATAGTAGAGGTCGCTGCGGAACGCCCCCTCGCGCATCAGCCGCGCCAGATCGGCGCTGCTCGAGGCGATCACCCGCAGATCCAGCGCCCGCGGCGCGGCGGCGCCGGGCGGGCGGATCTCGCGCGCCTCGATCAGCGCCAGCAGCGCCGCCTGCAGCGCCGGAGAGAGCGCGTCGATCTCGTCAAGGTAAAGCGTGCCGCGATGCGCGCTTTCCAGCCGTCCCGGCAGGCGCGGGTTGCGCCCCTGCGGCTCGGCGCCCAGCATCTCGGCCTCGAAGCGGGTTTCGTCCAGCGCAGCGCAGGCGACATGCACGAAGGCGCGGGCGCGGCGCGGGCTTTGGCGGTGGATGGCGCGCGCCACCGTCTCCTTGCCCGAGCCGCCGGGGCCGAGGATCAACACGTCGCCCCCCGTCTCGGCCACCCGGCCCACGGTCTCGCGCAGATGCATCATGACGGGGCTCTGGCCGATCAACCGGGTCTCGGCCGCGGCGCCGGCCTGCTGCTGCTGCCGCAGCGCGCGGTTTTCCAGCACCAGCGCGCGGGACGAAACGGCACGGGCCAGCGCCGCCGCCAGCGGGCCACCGCCGATGGGCTTGGTCAGGAAGTCGTAGACCCCCCGCTTCAGCGCCGCCACCGCCATCGGCACGTCGCCATGGCCGGTCAGCAGGATCACCGGCAGGTCCGGGTCCAGCGCATGGATGCGCTCGAAGACCTGGAACCCGTCCATGCCGGGCATGCGCACGTCGGACAGCACCACGCCCGGCCAGTCGGGGCCAAGCCCGCGCAGCGCCTCGGCGGGTTCGGTGAACGGCTCGGCCCGGAACCCCGCGATCTTCAGCGATTGCACCTGCGCGGCCAGCAGGTCGGGATCGTCATCGACAAGGCGGACGAGCGGAGCTTCGGTCATGGCATCCCCGGCAGGTCGAGATGGAAGGTGGCGCCCCGGCCCGGCTGCGGCGGCTCGGCCGTCAGGCTGCCGCCGAAATCCCGCGCGATCTCTTGCGAGATCACCAGGCCCAGCCCCAGCCCCTGCGGCTTGCTGGTCGCAAAAGGGGTGAAGAGCGTGGCGGCGATTTCCGGCGTCAGGCCCGGCCCGTTATCCGAGACGGTCAGCCGCACCGTGCCGTCGCACTGGGTCAGGGCGATGCGGAGCTCGGCATCCGGGCGGCCGGACAGCGCCTCCTGCGCGTTCTGGATCAGGTTGACCAGGATCTGTTCCAGCCGCACCGTCTCGCCGCGCACGGCAAGGCCCGGGGGGATCTGCGGCAGCACCATGCGGATGCCCTCGGCCCGGCGGCGGCTGGCGACCAGCAGCAGCGCCGCGTCCAGCGCCTCCTTCAGCGGGATCGGCCCCAGGTCGCCGGTGGCCTTGCGGGCAAAGCTGCGCAGCTCGGTGGTGAACTGGGCGATGCGGTCGGACATGCGCAGGATCTGGCCCAGGTTTTCCGCCACCTCGGGCGCCGCCCCCGGCGGGATCAACTGCTGGCCGTTCTCGGCCAGAAGCCGGATGGTGGCCAGCGGCGTGTTCACCTCATGCGCGACGCCGGCGGTGATCTGGCCCAGGGTCGCCAGCTTGTTGGCCTGCACCATCTCGCCCTGCATCTGCGCCAGCCGCTGCTCGGCGGCGCGGCGCTCGCGCATCTCGGCGGTCAGGTCGCGGGTGCGCTCCTCGACCGCGCGCTCCAGATCGGCGCGGTAGCGGCGTTCGGCCTCGGCGCGACGGGCGGCGCGGGTGCGGGCGCGCGCCGCCCAGAAGCCGGCGCCCAGCATCAGCGACAGCAGGAAGCCGACCGTCCCGGTGGCGAAGGCCGCCGCCTGACTGGCCCCGGCCGAGGGCGCGCGGATCACCAGCCGCCAATCGGCACCGGGAACCGGCAGCGCCGCCGCCACCTCGCCCGCGCCGGCGGCGGGCAAGGCGCCGAAGCGCCGCCCCGGCTGGCTGGTCAGGATCACCTGCCCCGCCGCATCGGTCACGAAGATGCGCTCGCCGGCCTGCGCCCAGTTGCGCTCGGTCTGGTCGAATTCGACCTTCACCACGATCACGCCGCGCGGCTGTCCCCCCAGCAGCACGTTATGCGACAGGTACAGGCCCGCCCGCTTGCTGACGGTGCCAAGGGCGAATTGCGTCGCCTCGCCTCGCAGCAGCGCCTGACTGAAATAGTCGCGGAAACTGTAGTCCGAGCCGACGAAGCTGACCGCCTCGTCCCAGTTCGAGGCGGCGATCGCGACCCCGTCGCGGTCCAGCAGATAGATGACCGCGCTGTCGGTCTGACCGCGCAGCCGGTCCAGCTTGACCGAGGCGCGGGCGACATGGGCCGGGTTGGGATCGGCCAGCGCCTCGCGCATGACCGTGTCGTCCGACAGCACCGCCGCGACCGCACGCTGTTTGGCAAGCACGCTTTCCAGCGCCTGCACCCGGGTGCGCGCCGTCACCTCCAGCCGCTGGGCCAGCTCTGCGACCGCGCTTTCGCGCACCAGCCCGAAGGTCAGCGCCAGCAGGCCAAGGCAGGCGACAAGAATGACGGCGGCCAGCGCGGCGCGGCGCGCACCCGCCAATTTTCCGCCGACCGGACCCGCCGCCGAATCAACCATTGCCGCCGGTTCTCCTCTGGCTGCGGGATCAGCGCCCGCCTGTGTGGATTTCCACACTAGCACGCCCTCGCTGTGTGGGAAACCGCACGGTTTTCCTGCCCGGATCGCAGCAAAAAGACATGATTACAACGCATTGCCGCCATGCGCCCAGCTTTTGGGCGTCAAGACCCGACGGCTTATCATGGCTGTCACATACCCGTCATTCTCAGGTCGGAGGAGGCCTCTATGCAAATCGACACCTCGGCAGCGCCGGCCGCCCACGGTCCGCGCCCCTTCTACAGGCATCTCTATTTCCAGGTCCTTTGCGCCATCGTCGCCGGCGCGCTGATCGGCCATTTCTATCCCCAGACCGGCGAGGCGCTGAAACCCCTGGGCGACGCCTTCATCAAGCTGGTCAAGATGATCATCGCCCCGGTCATCTTCCTGACCATCGTCACCGGGCTGGCCGGCATGGGCACGCTCAGGGGCGTGGGCTCGGTCGTCGGCAAGGCCTTCGGCTATTTCCTGACCTTCTCGACGCTGGCGCTGATCGTCGGGCTGATCACCGCCAATGTCATCCGGCCCGGCGCCGGCATGAACATCGACCCGGCGACGCTGGATGCCAGCAAGGTCACCGACTATGCCGCCAAGGCGCATGAGACCAGCCTGACCGGCTTTGTCATGGACATCATCCCGTCCACCATCACATCGGCTTTCGTGGACGGCAACATCCTGCAGGTGCTGTTCGTCGCCATCCTGTTCGGCATCGGCCTGATCCTGATCGGTGACAAGGGCAAGCCGGTCGTGGCGCTGTTCGAGGCGATCAGCCATGCCGTGTTCCGCATGGTGGACATCCTGATGAAGGCCGCGCCCATCGGCGCCTTCGGCGCCTTCGCCTTCACCATCGGCAAATACGGCATCGCTTCGGTGGTGAACCTGGCGACGCTGGTCGGCACCTTCTACCTGACCTCGGCGCTGTTCATCGTGGTGATCCTGGGCACGGTCTGCATGCTCAACGGCTTCTCGATCTTCCGGCTGATCTCCTATCTCAAGGCCGAGATCCTGCTGGTGCTGGGCACCTCGTCATCGGAATCGGCGTTGCCCTCGCTGATGGAGAAGATGGAGCGCGCCGGCTGCAAGCGCTCGGTCGTGGGGCTGGTCGTGCCGACCGGCTACAGCTTCAACCTGGACGGCACCAATATCTACATGACCCTGGCGGCGCTGTTCATCGCCCAGGCCACCAATACCGATCTGACGCTGCAACAGCAGATCCTGCTGCTGCTCGTCGCCATGCTGTCCTCGAAGGGCGCGGCGGGCGTCACCGGCGCGGGCTTCATCACCCTGGCCGCGACCCTGTCCGTGGTGCCCACGGTGCCGGTCGCCGGCATGGCGCTGATCCTGGGCGTGGACCGCTTCATGTCGGAATGCCGCTCGATCACCAACTTCATCGGCAATGCGGTCGCCACCGTGGTCGTCAGCCGCTGGGAAGGGGCGCTGGACCGCGAGCAGTTCGACCGCGCCCTGGCCGGCGATGACGGGGCCGAGATCGCCCCGGTCCGCGGCCTGCACGGCGCCCCCGCCGGGCTGCGCCTGAACGAGGCCAGCGCCGACTGATCCCGCCGCGGCAGAAGATACCGACCGGCCGGCACGCAGATCCCGCGTGCCGGCCGGTCGCGTTCCCAGCGTCGCCTTACCCGCCGGCGTCACCGCTCTATCGCCGCGATCTGCGGCGCATCGGATCTTCTCTTTCGGGCAAGGTCTTTGGAATGCCCCGGCCTACCCCGGCCGAAGGCGCTGCAAGCCGGGCTGCGCGGCGGGCTGCGCTAGCCCATCCGGTAGCCGGGGGTCGAATTCGACAGCGCGGTCTCTTCCTCGTCCATGCCTTCGGGGATCTCCTGGAACAGCGGCGTCGAAAGGTAGCGCTCGCCGGTATCGGGCAGCATGGCCAGGATCACCGAGCCGGGCTCGGCGCGCTCGGCGATCTGCATCGCGACGGCGAAGGTCGCGCCGCCCGAGATGCCGGTCAGGATCCCTTCGCGCGCGGCGAGTTTCCGTGCCCATGCCATGCCTTCGGCCCCCGGCACCGGGATCAGCTGGTCGTAACCGTCCGAGTCCAGCGCCTCTTGCAGCACCAGCGGGATGAAATCCGGCGTCCAGCCCTGGATCGGATGCGGCTCGAAGGCCGGGTGGCTGACGGCGGGCGAGCCGTCCGCGGTGCGCTCCTGCGCGATGCCGCTGCTGACCAGCGCCGCATTGGCCGGCTCGGTCAGGACGATCTTCGTCTCGGGACGCTCGCGGCGCAGCACGCGGGCAAGGCCGGTCGCGGTGCCGCCGGTGCCATAGCCGGTGACGACGTAATCCAGCCGCTCGCCGGCGAAATCGCCCAGGATCTCCTGCGCCGTGGTCGCCTCGTGAATATCGGCATTGGCGGGGGTCTCGAACTGATGCGCCAGGAACCAGCCGTGCGTCTCGGCCAGTTCGACGGCCTTGTTGTACATGCCGGTGCCCTTTTCGGCCTTGGGCGTCAGCACCACCCTGGCGCCCAGCATGCGCATCAGCCGCCGCCGCTCGACCGAGAAGGTCTCGGCCATGGTGACGACCAGCGGATAACCCTTTTGCGCGCAGACCATGGCCAGACCGATGCCGGTATTGCCGCTGGTCGCCTCGACCACGGTCTGGCCAGGCTTCAGCGCGCCCGAACGCTCGGCCGCCTCGATGATGTTCAGCGCCAGCCGGTCCTTGACCGAGGCGGCGGGATTGAAGAACTCGGCCTTGACGTAAAGCCGCACGCCCTCGGGGCCGAGGTGGTTGATGCGGATGGTCGGCGTGTCGCCCACCGTGTCGAGGATGCTGTCGTATAGCCGGCCGCGGCCCCGGGTGGTCCTGATCCCCTGCTCTGCCATCTGTCTGCCTCCATCTGCATTGATGGAGGCAGAGTAGCGCAATCCGCCCGGCTTTTAAGCCGGAATCGGCGCGGTATCAGCCCTTGCGGCCGGTGGCGAACATCGGCCCGCCGCGCCAGCGCGGGAAGCCGTAGCCGTGGATCTCGACCAGGTCGATGTCGGCGGGGGTTTGCGCGATGCCCTCGTTCAGGATCGCCCGGCCCTCGGCGGCCATTTCGCTGACAAGGGCCTGGGCGATCTCCTCGCGGCTCATCGCCGGGCCGGGCCGGATTTGGTCCGCCAGCAGTTCGGCCGCCACCGCCGAGGGCTGCGGCCGGCGCTCGCCCGGCGCATAGTCATACCAGCCGCCGCCGGTTTTCTGGCCCTTGCGGCCGGCGCGGACCAGGATGTCGCCCAGCGTCTCGGGCACGTCCTGCCCCGCCGCCCGCGCGCCCTCGCGCTGCAGGAAGGCGATGTCGAGCCCGCCCAGGTCCTGCGCCTCGAACGGCCCCATGGCGAAGCCGTAACCGCGCATGGCGGCGTCGATTTCGGCAATCGGCACGCCCTGGCGGACCAACGCCTCGGCCGCGGCGCGATAGCGTTTCAGGATGCGGTTGCCGATGAAGCCCTCGCAAATGCCGGCGCGGACCGGGATCTTTTTCAGCATCCGCGCCAGCGCGAAGCCGGTGGCCAGCGTGCGGTCCGAGGTGTCCGGCGCGGGCACGATCTCCAGCAGCTTCATCACATTGGCCGGGCTGAAGAAATGCAGGCCGATGAAACGCCCGGGATTGGGCAGCCCCTCGGCGATGACGCGCGGGTCGAGATAGGAGGTGTTGGTCGCCAGCACCGCATCCGGGCGGCAGACCCGGGCGAGTTGCTCGAACACGGCGCGCTTGACGCCGATTTCCTCGAACACCGCTTCGATCACCAGATCGGCATCGGCGATGCTGGCATAATCCGTGGTCCCGGTGACACCGGCCGTCAGCGCCTCGGCCTGCGCCTCGGTCAGCTTGCCGCGCTTGACGCCGCCCGCGAAGATGCCGCGCAGATTGGCCAGGCCGCGCGCCACCGCCGCGTCGTCGCGCTCGATCAGGGTGACGGGCAGGCCGGCCTCGCACAGGGCGGCGATGATGCCCGCGCCCATGGTGCCGCCGCCGATGACGGCCGCGCGGCGCAGCGGCAGGGGTTCCACCCCGCGCAGGGCGGCGGGGCGCGGCGCGGCGCGCTCGGCGAAGAAGACATGGCGCAGCGCCGCCGCCTGGTCCGAGCCGCGCAGTTCCAGGAAGGTCTGGCGCTCGAAGGCCATGGCCTCGGCAAAGGGCGCCTCGACGGCCTTGCGCAGGCAATCGAGCGCCCGCAACGGCGCGGCGGCGCCCTTGGCGGTCTTGGCGACGGCCTTCTCCTGCTCGGCCCAGAAACCCGCTGCGGGCGCGGCAACCGGGCGGGCCGAGACCGGCGCCGGCAAGGGCCGCGTCAGCGCCTGCCGGGCAAAGGCTGCGGCGCCGTCGCGCAGGTCGCCCTGGATCACCGCATCGACCAGCCCGGCGGCGAAGGCCTTCGGCGCAGGCATCGGCCGGCCCGAGGTCACCAGCTCCGCCGCCAGCGCGGCGCCGGCAAGGCGCGGCGTGCGCACCGTGCCCGAGGCGCCGGGGACGATGCCGAGGCCAACCTCGGGCAGGCCGACCGAGGCGTCGGGCGCGGCCACCCGGAAGCGGCAGCCCATCGCCACCTCGAACCCGCCGCCAAGCGCCGAGCCGTGGATGGCCGCGACCCAGGGCTTCGTGGCGCCTTCGATGCGGTCCACCAGGTCGGGCAGGTGCGGCGGCTGCGGCGGCTTGCCGAATTCGGTCACGTCGGCCCCGGCGATGAAGGTGCGGCCGGCGCAGACCAGCACCACCGCCGCGACCGAGGCGTCGGCGTCCAGCGCGCCCACCGCGTCCCACAGCCCCTGCCGCAGCGCCGTGGACAGCGCGTTGACCGGCGGATTGTCCACGGTGACGATGGCGATTTCCCCTTGGCGGGCGATGGTGACGGTCATTTCCTCAGATCCCCAGATAGGCTTCGCGGATGCGCGGATCGGCGATCAGTTCCGCCGCCGGTCCCTGCATGATGATATGGCCGGTTTCCATGACATAGCCCCGGTCGGCGATCTTCAGGGCGCCGAAAGCGTTCTGTTCGACCAGCAGCACGGTGACGCCAAGCGCCTTGAGCCCGCTGACCACGTCGAAGATCTGCTGCACGATGATCGGCGCCAGACCCATCGACGGCTCGTCCAACAGCAGGCAGGACGGCCGGCCCATCAGCGCCCGCGCCATAGCCAGCATCTGCTGCTGGCCGCCCGACAGCCCGCCGGCCGCCAGGTTGCGCTTTTCGCGCAGGATCGGGAACATCTGGAACGCGTCCTGCATGTCCTTTTCCACCCGCTCGTCGCTGTAGAGGAAGGCGCCGAGGCGCAGGTTCTCCTCGACCGTGAGATTGGTGAAGATCTGCCGGCCCTCGGGCGATTGCGTCAGCCCGCGCGCCGGGCGGCGATGCGCCGGCACCCCGGCCAGCGGCTCGCCCCGGAAGGTGATCTGCCCGGCCGAGACCGGCTGCACGCCCGAAAGGCAGCGCAGCAGCGTGGTCTTGCCCGCGCCGTTGGCGCCGACCACGGTGACGATCTCGCCGGAATCGACATGCAGGTCGATGCCGTGCAAGACCTCGATGCGCCCGTAACGCGAGCGCAAGCCCTCAACCGTCAGCATCGGCACCCTCCTCGGTTCCCAGATAGGCGGCGATCACCGCCGGGTTGCGGCTGACCTCGGCCGGCGCACCCTCGGCGATCTTCTCGCCATGGTCCAGCACGACGATATGGCTGGAAATGCGCATGACCATCTTCATGTCATGCTCGACCAGCAGGATGGCGGTGCCGGATGCCGCGACCTCGGCGATCAGGTGGTCGATCTCCTCGGTCTCGACGGCGTTGCAGCCGGCCGCGGGTTCGTCCAGCAGCAGGACGGCCGGGTTCATCGCCAGCGCCCGCGCGATTTCCAGCCGCTTGAGTGAGCCATAGGACAGGTTCCCCGCCTCGCGATCCGCGGCGCGGTCCAGGCCCACGCGGGCCAGCAGCGCCAGCGCGCCGTCCCGCGCCTCGCGCGAGCGGCGGCGCGAGGCGGGCAGGTTCAGCAGGTCGGCCAGCACCGGCCCCTTTTCGCGCAGGTGAAAGCCCGAGATGGCGTTTTCCAGCACTGTCATGGCCTGGAAGATCTGCAGGTTCTGGAAGGTGCGCGACATGCCGCGCCGCGCCAGCAGGTCGGGGCGCATCCCGGTCACGTCCTCGCCCTTCAGCACCACGCGGCCCGAACCGGGCTGATAGACGCCCGAGATCATGTTGAACAGCGTGGTCTTGCCGGCGCCGTTCGGGCCGATGACCGAGACGATCTCGCCCGGCTCGACCTTGAAGCTGACATCGTTCACGGCCTTGAGGCCGCCGAAGGTGATGCCCAGACCCTCGACCGAAAGCAGCGTCATTCGCCGGTCCCCCGCAGCTTGCGCAGGATCGAGGGCAGAAGCCCGTCCCGCAGGAAGATCATCACCAGCATCATCACCAGGCCGAGGACCAGCTGCTCGTATTCCGCCAGCACCGTCAGCGCCTGCGGCAGCAGCGTCAGCACGCCCGCGCCGAAGATCGCGCCCAGCACCGAGCCGGCGCCGCCCAGCACGGCCATGGTCACCATCTCGATCGAATGCATGAAGCCGGCGATATCGGGGGTGATGAACTTGTTCTGCAGCGCCACCAGCGATCCCGCGACCGAGGCATAGACCGCCGAGATGACGAAGGCCTGCAGCTTGAGCCGCGCCACGTCCACGCCCACGGTGCGGGCGGCGATTTCCGAGCCGTGCAAAGCGCGCAGGGCGCGGCCGGTCGGGCTTTGATGCAGGTTCAGCGCGATCCAGGCGCCGATCATCAGCGCGATGCCGCAGAGGAAATACCAGAACTGGCCGTTGCTCAGCTCCAGCCCCCAGTCCTTCAGGACGCCGCGCAGGCCCAGGTCGGGAACCTCGATGCCGTCGGGCCCGCCGGTCAGCGCCCGTTCGTTGTTCAGCACCATCGAGACCAGGATGCCGAAGCCCAGCGTGGCGACGGCCAGGTAATAGCCCTTGAGCCGCAGGATCGGCCGGCCGACCAGGTAAGCCAGCACGGCCGAGACCGCCGCGCCCAGCACCACCGCCAGCGACGGGTGCAGACCCAGATGCGTCGGCGCCAGCGCGCAGGCATAGCCGCCGATGCCGGCAAAACCGGCATGGCCCAGGCTGATCTGCCCGGCATAGCCGGTCAGGATCACGATGCCGGTCACGGCCAGGCCGTTGACGAAGATCAGCGCGCCGACCCGGTAGTAATAGCCCGAGGGAAAGAAGAACGGCGTGACCGCGATCAGCGCGGCCAGCACCAGCAGCGTGGCGGATTTGGCGGAGAGTTTCGGCATCACACCCGCTCCGTCGATTTGCGGCCGAACAGGCCCTGCGGCATGAAGAACAGCACCAGCAGGATCACCACGAAAGCCGCGGCCTCCTTGTAGGTCGAGGAGAGGTAGCCCGCGGTCAGCGCCTCGATCAGCCCGATCAGGAAGCCGCCGGCCAGCGCGCCCTTGGGATTGCCCATGCCGCCCAGCATGGCGCCGGCAAAGCCCTTCAGCGCGAAGCCGATGCCGACATTATAGGCGGTCAGCGTGATCGGCGTCGCCAGCACCCCGGCCAGCGCCCCGATGCCGGCCGACAGCGCGAAGGACAGCGTCATCACGAAATTGGTGTTGATGCCCACGAGCTGCGCCGCGAGCCGGTTGTTCGAGGTCGCAAGCACCGCCCGGCCCAGAAGCGTGCGGGTGAAGAACAGCCACAGGCCGGCAAAGACCAGCAGCGCGCCGCCGATCACCCACAGGCTTTGCGGCTGGATGGTCGCGCCGCCGATGCGCAGCGGCGTATCGCCGGAAAAGGCCGGGAAGCTGTGGATCTGCTTGTCGAACACCAGCTGCGCCGCGCCCTGCAGGAAGACCGAGGCGCCGATGGTGATGATGATCAGCGACACGACGGGCGCGCCGCGCGCCGGCTCGATGGCCAGCTTGTTGATCGCCACCCCCAGCGCGGCGGTGGCGACGATGGCGATCAGCGCCGCCAGCGGCAACGGCAGGCCGGCAGCATGGGCGAACCAGGTGATCATGCCGCCCAGCATGACAAATTCGCCCTGGGCGAAGTTCACCACGTCCGAGGCGTTG
This sequence comes from Paracoccus simplex, assembly GCF_042648325.1. Taxonomy (NCBI): domain Bacteria; kingdom Pseudomonadati; phylum Pseudomonadota; class Alphaproteobacteria; order Rhodobacterales; family Paracoccaceae; genus Paracoccus; species Paracoccus simplex. The sequence continues at coordinate 29,396 of NZ_JBHRXE010000017.1, forward strand.
TAGATGATGGTGAAGCCAAGGGCGACCAGCGCATAGACCGCGCCGACCGTCACCCCGGAAAAGAGGAACTGCAAGAACTCTGACATGTGCTCTCCGGCGTCTGTCTTGTGCGTGGGTGGCAGGCGCATTCCCCCGCGCCCCCTAGGGCGCGAGGGCCGGAATTCAGCCGCTTACTCGACCAGCGTCCAGTCGCCGCCCTTGATCTCGAGCATGCGGAAGGCCGAGAGGTCGAGACCAAGGTGATTCTCGGGCGTGAAGGAATAGATGCCGGTGGTGCCGGCCAGGCCTTTGGTCGCCTCGATGGCGTCGCGGATCGCCCCGGGCTCGGTCGAGCCGGCGCGGATGATGGCATCGGTCAGGATCAGGAAGGCGTCATGTGCATAGCCGCCGAAGGTGCCGACCGGGGTCTTGGTCTTTTCCTCGAAGGCCGCCTTGTAGGCGGTGACGACCGGCTTTTGCGCGTCGCCCTCGGGCAGCAGCTCGGCGACCAGCAGCGCGGTGCCGGGCAGGCGCACGCCCTCGGCCGCCTCCGGGCCAGCCAGTTCGATGAACCCGTCCGAGGCGACGCCGTGCGACTGATAGAGCGGCAGGTCGATGGCGAGTTGCTTGTAGTTGCGCGTCACGATGGACGGACCCTGGCCAAAGCCCGGGTTCAGCACCGCCTGCACGCCCTCGGCGTTCTTGATCTTGGTCAGCTGCGCCGTCATGTCGGCGTCCTTGGGATCATAGGTCTCGTCCGCCACGATCTCGATGCCGTAATCGCCGACCACCTCCTTGCACTGCGCCTGCATCGAGGCGCCGAAGCCGTCGGTGCCCGAGATCATGCCGATCTTCGCGATATCGCGCTTCTGCATGTCCTCGAAGATCTTCTGGCAGGCCATGCGGTCGGTATGCGGGGTCTTGAAGGTATAGGGCTTCACCGGGTCGATGATGTCGATGGCGCCGGCCAGCGAGATGAAGGGAATCTCGGCATCCTCGGCCACCGACAGGATCGACATCGAGGTGCCGGTGGTGGTGCCGCCGATGATGGCCTGCACCTCGTCATCCTCGATCAGGCGGGTGGCGAAGGTGCGTGCCTTGTTGGCGTCGCCGCCATCGTCGTAAAGCACCAGCGCGATCTCTTCGCCATTGATGCCGCCCTTGGCGTTCAGGTCCTCGACCAGCATCTCCAGCGTCTTGGCCTCGGGATCGCCCAGGAAGGCGGCCGGGCCGGTCGCCGAAACCGAGGCTCCGATCCTGATTTCGGCGCTGGCGGCCGAGGCCAAGGCAAGCGCGATCAGCGCGGCCGGAACGGTCGTGGTCAGGGTGGTCTTGATCATGGTTTTCCTCCTCCCAGAGAACGTGAAACGGTCAGGCCGCCACAGGACGCCGCCACATGGCGCGACGGAACCGGCTGGCGACGAAGGCGGTGTCGGTCAGGCTGGCATTCCCGGCCGGGTTGGCCCCGGTAACGTGGAAATCGCTGAAGGCCGCCGACTGGTTGACAAAGATGTTGCCGGTCAGGTTGACCGACAGGTTGACGCCGGCCTGCGCAAAGGCGCGTGCGGCCGCGCCAACGCGCGCCGCATCGGTGTCGTAAAGCGCAGCGGTGATCGCGCCCTTGCGCCGCGCCAGGTCGGCGGCGCGGGCGATGCCGGCCGCCGCATCCGGCACCGCGATGACGAAGGCGATGGGGCCGAACCATTCGCCCTCGACCGCCGCGTCGCCGTCGCGCATGGCCAGCAGCAGCGGCGCGGCGCTGCGCCCCTGCCCCACGGGATGCGAATCGCGCACGATCCGGCCCAATCCCCGCGCCTGCTGCACCCGCTCCAGCGTCGCCGGGTTGGCGATGGCGCCGCAGACCCCCGCGGCCCGCGCCGGATCGGCCAGCAGCCCGTCGATGGCCGCGGCCAGCGCCGCCGCCACCTCGTCGAAACTCTTGCGGCCCTGGTCGGTGTCGATCCCGGCCTCGGGCACGTAGATGTTCTGCGGCGAGGTGCACATCTGTCCCGAATACAGCGCCAGCGAGAAGGCCAGGTTCTCGCACATGCCGGTGAAATCCTCGGTCGCGGCGATGGCGACGCTGTTCACGCCGGCCTCCTCGGTGAACAGCTGCGCCTGCCGGGCGTTCTGGCGCAGCCAGGCGCCGAAGGCGTTCGAGCCGGTATAGTCGATCAGCCTGACCGCCGGGTCGGTGGCCAGATGCGCGGCGGTCGGAGCTTCCGGCGTATCCACCGCCAGCAGCACCGAATCGGCCGGCAGCCCGACCTCGGTCAGCACCTCGCGCAGGGTGCGCACCGCCAGCGCCAGCGGCAGAATGGCGGCGGGATGCGGCTTCACGATCACCGGGTTGCCGGTCGCCAGGCTGGCGAAGATGCCGGGATAGGAATTCCAGGTCGGGAAGGTATTGCAGCCGATGGCCAGGGCCAGCCCGGCAGGCACCAGCGACCAATGCTTCTCGATCAGCAGCGGCGCGGCCTTGCCCTGCGGCTTTTCCCAGCGCGCCTCGGTCGGGAAGCGGGACATTTCCTCCCATGCCATGGCAACGGCTTCCAGCCCACGATCCTGGGCGTGCGGCCCCCCCGCCTGGAAGGCCATGGCAAAGGCCTGCCCTGTGGTGTGCATCACCGCGTTCCCCATCAGGAAGCTCGCCCGGTTCAGCCGCACCAGCGCTTCCAGACAGGCACCGATTCGGGCCTCGACCCCGGCCTCGGCCAGGGCCGGCGCCGCCGCCTGCGCCGCCGCGATCAGCGTTTGCGGCGCGGCAGCCGGATAGCTGATCCCCAGCGCGCGGCCATAGGGCGATTCCTCGGCGCCCAGTCGGGTCTCCTCGGGGTGGCCCGGCAGGTCGAAGGGCTTGCCCAGCAAGGCCTCGAAGCCGGAAGCCCCGTCCTCGCGCGCGGTTTCGCCATAGATCTTGCCGCTAGGGATTTCGGGAAAAGGAGTCCAGAATGCGCGACTGTGCAAAGCCCGAAGCGCGGCATCGAGCATCGGCCGGTGGTGGTCGAAAAACGCGGTCATGCTATCCCTCCCTGGACTGGAGATTATCATTGACCGGCCGGTCGGTTTATGCAACATGAATCTTCGAGGACCCCCAAAATTCTGGGGCAAGGGAGTTCACGAATGACGGATACCGTGCTTGCGTCTCTTGCCGACGGCGTGTTGACGCTGACGCTCAACCGGCCGGAAAAGCTTAACGCATTCAACGAGGAAATGCATCTGGCGCTGCGCGCCGGATTCCAGCGCGCCCATGATGATTCGCAGGTGCGCGCGGTTTTGCTGACCGGTGCGGGCCGCGGCTTCTGCGCCGGGCAGGACCTGGGCGACCGCGACCCGCGCAAGGGCGGCCCCGCGCCGGATCTGGGGCAGACGCTCGAGACCTTCTACAACCCCACCCTGCGGCTGATTCGCAGCCTGGAAAAGCCGGTCGTCTGCGCCGTGAACGGCGTCGCCGCCGGCGCCGGCGCCAATATCGCCATTGCCTGCGACATCGTGCTGGCGGCGAAGTCGGCGAAGTTCGTGCAGGCGTTTTCCAAGATCGGCCTGATCCCGGATGCCGGCGGCAGCTTCAACCTGACCCGCATCCTGGGCGAGCCGCGCGCCAAGGCGCTGACCCTGCTGGCCGAGCCGTTGCCGGCCGCAACGGCCGCCGACTGGGGCCTGATCTGGAAGGCGGTCGAGGACGAGGCGCTGCTGCCCGAGGCCCGGGCGCTGGCCGCCGCTCTGGCGGCGGGGCCGACGCTGGGCCTTGGCCTGACCAAGCGGCTGATCCAGGCCGCCGCCACGAACAGCCTCGACCAGCAACTCGACCTGGAGCGCGACTGCCAGCGCGAGGCCGGCCGCAGCGCCGATTATGCCGAGGGCGTCACCGCCTTCCTCGAAAAGCGCAAGCCGGAGTTCAAGGGACAATGAAGGACGCCGCCGTGAAACCCGTCCCGCAGATGACCCCGCAGGAGCTGGCCGAGGCTTCGGCAAAAGCGATGTGGAACGACGATTCCGCCAGCCAGCGGCTCGGCATGAGCCTCGACCATATCGCGCCCGGCCAGGCGACGCTGTCGATGATCATCACCGAGGCGATGTCGAACGGGCACGGCAATTGTCACGGCGGCTATATCTTCACCCTGGCCGACAGCGCCTTCGCCTTCGCCTGCAACAGCTACAATCAGTTGGTCGTGGCCCAGCATTGCTCGATCACCTACCTGATCCCCGGCCGCATCGGCGACCGGCTGACGGCCGAGGCGCGCGAGGTGTCGCGCCGCGGCCGTTCGGGCATCTACGACATCCGCATCACCAATCAGGACGGCGAGCATGTGGCCGAATTCCGCGGCCATTCGCGCACCGTCAAAGGCACCCACCTGCCGGTCGAAGCCTGACCGGACCCGCATCGCAAGGGAGGAAACCATGCAAGACCTGTCCCCCAACCGAAAGGATCTCGACCCGATTGAGACCGCCTCGCGCGACGAAATCGAGGCGCTGCAGTTCCACCGCATGAAGCGGTCGCTGAAACATGCCTTCGAGAACTCGCCGTTCTACCGCAAGCGCTTCATCGAGCACGACGTGCATCCCGAGGATCTGAAGTCGCTCCGCGACATCGCGAAATTCCCCTTCACGGTCAAGCAGGACTTGCGTGACACCTATCCCTTCGGGATGTTCGCCGTGCCGCAGTCCCGGCTGGTGCGCATCCACGGCTCGTCCGGCACCACCGGCAAGCCGACGGTGGTGGGCTATACCCAGGCCGATATCGACCATTGGGCGAACCTGATCGCCCGCTCGATCCGTGCCGCCGGCGGCCGGACCGGCGACATGTTGCACAACGCCTATGGTTATGGGCTGTTCACCGGGGGGCTGGGCGCGCATTACGGGGCCGAGCGGCTGGGCTGCACCGTGGTGCCGATGTCCGGCGGCATGACCGAGCGGCAGGTGACGCTGATCAACGACTTCAAGCCGCGCATCATCATGGTGACGCCCAGCTACATGCTGTCGATCCTGGACGAATTCCGCCGCCAGGGCCTCGACCCGCGCGAATCCTCGCTGGAGATCGGCATCTTCGGCGCCGAGCCCTGGACCAACGCCATGCGCGAGGAAATCGAGGAAGCCTTCGACATGCACGCCGTCGACATCTACGGCCTCAGCGAAGTCATGGGCCCCGGCGTCGCCATGGAATGCGTCGAGACCAAGGACGGGCTGCATATCTGGGAAGATCATTTCTATCCCGAAATCATCGACCCGGTGACCGGCGAGGTGCTGCCCGATGGCGAGCTGGGCGAGCTGGTCTTCACCACGCTGACCAAGGAAGGGCTGCCGATGGTGCGCTACCGCACCCGCGACCTGACCCGGCTCTTGCCCGGGACCGCGCGCTCCATGCGGCGGATCGAGAAGATCACCGGCCGCAGCGACGACATGATCATCCTGCGCGGCGTCAACGTCTTCCCGACCCAGATCGAGGAACAGATCCTGAAATGCGACGGCCTGGCCCCGCATTTCCAGATCGAGCTGACCCGCGCCGGGCGCATGGACACCATGACCGTCCATGTCGAATGCGCGCCCGCGATGGCCGATGCCGATGCCCGCGCCGCCTCGGCCAAGGTGCTGGCGCATCACATCAAGAGCGTGGTCGGCGTCTCGACCCGGATCGAGGTGCAGGATCCCGACACCATCGCCCGCTCCGAGGGCAAGGCCAAGCGCGTCATCGACAACCGCCCCAAGGAATGACGCAAGCGCGGCGAGGCGCTGCCCGTGACAGGGCGGCGCAAAACCGCTAAACGCAAGCAAGGGGGGCTCGCGCCCCCCTGATTTTTCCCGTCAATTCATCAGGCGGGCACGCGATGCAAAGAGGAACCCATGGCTCGCACCCGAGCGGTTGATTTCGAGGAAAAGCGGCGCGGCATCCTTGACAGCGCGGCCGCGGTCTTTGCCGAGCAGGGGATGGAAAAGGCCTCGATGTCGCAGATCGCGGCGCATGGCCAGATCTCCAAGGCACTGCTTTACCACTATTATCCCAGCAAGGATGCGCTGATCTTCGCGATCATCATCACCCATCTGCAGGAGCTGGACGCCGCCATCGAGGCGGCCGACGACCCCACCCTGCCGCCGCAGCAGCGACTGCGCCGGCTGGTGGGCACGGTGCTTGAGAGCTATCGCGGCGCCGACAACCAGCACAAGGTGCAGCTGAACGCCACCTCGGCCCTGTCGGAAGAGCAGAAAACCGAGATCCTTGGCGTCGAGCGGCATATCGTCAAGCGTTTCGCCGTGGTCCTGCGCCAGATCAATCCCGACCTCGACAACCCGCAGCGCCCGTTGCTGACCCCGGTCACGATGTCGCTGTTCGGCATGATGAACTGGGTCTACATGTGGTTCCGCGACGGCGGCCGCATCACGCGCGAGGATTACGCCGACGTGGCGACCACCCTGATCCTGGAGGGGATCAAGGCGGTGCGGTGACGCGGCAAGACCCGGCATCCCGCTTTTGATCTTGGCCGAGGCGGCAACCGCTGCCGTTCGCGGCGCTGGCAGGAAACCGCAAGGCAAGCCGGCAGCCTGTCATCTTGGCGGGGACAGCGATAGAACCGGGTGCTCACCCCCGAGCAGCCGTCTTCCATGACCGTTTCGACCGCATCTTCGACAGCGGGGGCAGCATAGCCGCGAAGGTCGAGGCATTCGTCAAAAACAGCGTCGATTTCAGCCGGATCTGGATCGGAGAAGTCGATCATGATGGCCGGGCGGCGTCGATCGCAATTTCGGAAGGGCGGGGCGATCCCGAAGCACCGCCCCGCCCTTCCGGCTTATTCCGCCGCCCGCGCCAGCGGCCATTCCTTGGCCACCATGGTCAGCACGTCGTATTGCGCCACGACCTCGTCCTTCTGGTTGGTGACCTGGCAGTCCCAACGCACCTCGCCATGCTCGGCATTCTCGCGCGGGTTGATCTCCTTGCAGGTCAGCCGCACCTGCAGCGTGTCGCCGAAATAGACCGGGGTCAGGAAGCGCAGGTTGTCCACGCCGTAATTGGCCAGCACCGGGCCGGGGTTCGGCTCGACGAACAGGCCGGCCGCAAAGCTGGCGATCAGATAGCCATGCGCCACGCGGTCGTCGAAGAACGGATTCGCCTTGGCCGCCGCCTCGTCCATATGGGCATAGAAGGTGTCGCCGGTGAAATGCGCGAAATGCTCGACATCCTCGCGGGTGATGGTGCGCGTCGCCGTGACCAGCTGGTCGCCGATGCGCAGCTCGGCCAGCGACTTGCGGAAGGGATGCATGCCCTGCTGCGCATCGGCGCCCTCGATCCAGCGGCCGGTGACGGCCGACAGCAGCCGCGGCGTGCCCTGCACCGCCGTGCGCTGCATGTAATGCTTGACGCCGCGGATGCCGCCCATCTCCTCGCCGCCGCCGGCGCGGCCCGGCCCGCCATGGACCAGCGGTGCCAGGGGCGAGCCGTGACCGGTCGAGCTTTTGGCCGAGGCACGGTTGCCGATCAGCACCCGGCCGTGGAAGGGCGCGACACCCAGCACCACCTCCTCGGCCACCCGGGGATCGTCGGTGAAGACCGAGGAAACCAGCGAGCCTTTGCCCAGCCGGGTCAACCGGATCGCCTCGTCCAGGTCGTCATAGGGCATGACGGTGGAGACGGGGCCGAAAGCCTCGACCTCATGCACGGCGGCCGCCGCGAAGGGCTTTTCGGCATACATCAGCACCGGGTTCAGGAAGGCGCCCTTGCCGGCATCGCCGGAAGCCAGGCGCACCTCCCCGGGGTCGCCGGCCACGATCTCGGCCACGGCCTGCAACTCGCGGATGCGCTCGCGCACCTCCTGCCGCTGATCGAGGCTGGCCAGCGGACCCATGCGGGTGGCTTCCTCGCCCGGCAGGCCGAGCGCGGTCTTGCCCAGCCGCTCCCCCAGCGCCGCAACCAGCGCCTGCACCTGCGCGCGCGGCGCGATCACCCGGCGGATCGCGGTGCATTTCTGCCCCGCCTTCACCGTCATCTCGCGCGCGACCTCCTTCACGAACAAGTCGAACTCGGGCGTGCCCGCCACGGCGTCCGGACCCAGGATCGAGGCGTTCAGGCTGTCCGCCTCCATGGTGAAGCGCACGGAATTGGCAATGACCGCCGGATGCGCCTTCAGCTTGCGCCCGGTCCAGGCCGAGCCGGTGAAGGTCACCGCGTCCTGTCCGGTGACATGGTCCAGCAGATCGCCGACCGAGCCGCAGATCAGCTGCAGCGCGCCTTCGGGCAGGATGCCGGTCTCGACGATGCGCCGCACCATCAATTCGGTCAGATAGGCGGTCTGGCTGGCGGGCTTCACCAGGCAGGGCACCCCGGCCAGCAGCGTCGGCGCGATCTTTTCCAGCATCCCCCAGATCGGGAAGTTGAAGGCGTTGATATGCACCGCCACGCCCTGCAGCGGCGACAGGATATGCTGGGCGCTGAAGGTATGGTCGCGCGACAGCGGCTCGATATCGCCATCGGTCAGCACGCGGGTGTTCGGCAGTTCGCGCCGGCCCTTCGAGGCATAGGTCAGCATGGTGCCGATCCCCCCCTCGATATCGACCCAGCCGTCGGTGCGGGTGGCGCCGGTATGCAGGCTTTCGGCGTAGAACTCTTCCTTCTGCGCCATCAGCGCCTGGCCCAGGGCCTTGAGCATCGCCGCACGCTCGTGAAAGGACATGCGGCGCAACGCTGGCCCGGCGACCTCGCGGCCATGCGCCAGCGCGGCGGCGAAATCCAGCCCGGTCGAGTCGATCAGCGCCACCGGTTCGCCGGTGGCGGCGTCCAGCAGCGCCTGGCCTTCGCCCGAGCCGGGCGTCCAGCCGCCGCAAACATAGCTTTCCAGGCGGCGCGGGTTGCGGGTGACTGCGTTCATGTGCGTTTCCTTCGCGTTTCCGGTCGCGTTTTGCCGGCAAGGCGCGGGGCCTGTCCCCCGCCGCCCGCCATCCTACAGGCCCAGCCGGGCCAGTTCGTCCTGCACCTGGGCTTCCCATTGCGCCAGCAACGCCTCGTTCGGCTGGTGGCGCAGGCCAAGGCGGCGCAGCATTTCGTGCCGTGCCGATTGCGACAGGCCGAAGCCCGCCGCGACGCGCGGCCGCCAATAATCCAGCGCCGCCAGAATCTCGGCCTTGCCCTTCGGGGTGGCGGCGATGCGTTCCAGCCCTTCCAGCCCCAGCTGGGCATGGCGGGCCTCGCGCGGGGCGATCTGCCGGAAGACCTCGGCCAGCGGGCCGTAGGAGACGCGGGTCAGCTCGGTCATCTGCACCCCGGTCGCTAGGCCCTGCAGCACGTTCATCACCACCGCATCGGTCCAGCCGGCGATCGGATAGTGGAACACCGACAGCCGCATGTCGCCGGGCCGGCGCGCCGCGCCCAGATCGGCCTCGCGCGCGACGCGGGCGGCCCAGTCGTGGCTGGTCTGGTAGCGCATGACATCGGTGCCGAAATCACCCATCACCGCCAGCACCTGCTCGGCGTGGTCGGCCTTTTCCAGGGTGATGCGGCTGGCCGCGATGCGCTCTTTGATGCCGGGCGCGAAGTTGATCGCATTGGCGAACCCGGCCGAGGCGGCCAGTTCGCTGTCCACGAAAGACGACATCAGCCGCAAAAGCTCGCCGCGATAGCGGGCCGGCACGTTGCCCGGCGCGGTCAGCACGCCGCCCTGGGCCAGATAGTCCTCGATGCTCATGGTGTCAGACATGGTTCCCCCTCCCGTCCGGTCATTCGTCATAGGTCACGACGACCCGGTCGCTGACCGGATAGGCCTGGCAGGACAGCACATAGCCCGCCCGGACCTCGTAATCTTCCAGCGCGTGGTTCACCGCCATCTCGACCTCGCCCTCCAGCACCTTGCAGCGGCAGGTCGAGCAGACCCCGGCCTTGCAGGAATAGGGCGCGTCCATGTGGTTGGCGATGGCGGCGTCCAGGATCGTCTCGCCCTCGCGCGGCATCTGGAAATTGCGGGTGGCGCCGTCCAGCGTCACGGTGGCGGCGGTGCCGTTGCCCTGCGTCGCGGCCTCGCGCGAGACGGCGCGGGCCTTGGCCCGGCCGGGCTGGCTGCTGGCGAACAGCTCGAACTTGATCTGGTCGTCGCGCAGCCCATGGTCGCGCAAGGACGCGGCCACGGCCAGCATCATGCCCTCGGGGCCGCAGATGAAGGCGGTGTCCAGCGCGCTCGCGTCGATCCAGTGCTGGAACAGCGCCGCCATCTTGCCCGCGTCGATGCGGCCGGTGAACAGGTCGATCTCCTGCGCCTCGGCCTTGAGCACATGCAGCACCGAGAAGCGGCCCAGATAGAGGTTCTTCAGATCCTCCAGCTCTTCGCGGAACATGATCGAGCTGATCTGGCGATTGGCATAGACCAGCGTGAACTGCGAGCGCGGCTCGCGCGCCAGGACCGTCTTGATGATCGACAGGATCGGGGTGATGCCGGAACCGGCGGCGACGGCCAGGTACTGCCGCCCGGCGGCCGGGTTTATCTCGCTGTAGAACTTGCCCATGGGCGGCATCGCCTCGATCTCGTCGCCCGGCGCCAGGTTCTCGTTCGCCCAGGTGCTGAAGGCCCCGCCATCGACGCGCTTGATGCCGACGCGCAGCGCGCCCTCGTCCTTGCCGGCGCAGATCGAATAGCTGCGGCGCAGCTCCTCGCCATCGAACTCGCGGCGGAAGGTCAGATACTGGCCTTGGGTAAAGTCGAACAGCGCCCGGTCCTCGTCACGGGGCGCAAGGGTGACGACCACCGAGTCGCGCGTCTCTCGGCGCACATCGGTGACCTTCAGCGGGTGGAAGCGTGCCATGTGGGTATCCTTCCTGAAGCGGGGCGCATTCTCAGATGCATTTGAAATAGTCGAAGGGTTCCAGACAGTCCTTGCAGCGATAGCTCGCCTTGCAGGGGGTCGAGCCGAACTGGCTGATCTTTTCGGTATTGGCCGAGCCGCAGCGCGGGCAGGCGATGGTCAAGTTCGTGCCGGTCATCCGGGCGATGCGCCCGGCGATCTGCCCGTCCGCCGCCGTGCCGTCGATGGGGGGCGCGATGCCATAGGCGCGCAGCTTTTCCCGCCCCTCCGGCGTGATCCAGTCGGTGGTCCAGGGCGGCGACATCTGTCGTTCCAGCCGCAGCTTGCCGATGCCGTGGCCGCGCAGCGCGGTCTCGATATCCAGGTTGATGATGCTGGTCGCGGGACAGCCGGAATAGGTCGGCGTCACCTTCACGACCAGCGTGTCGCCCTGCCATTCGACGCCCCGGATGATGCCCAGGTCGGTCAGGCTGAGCACCGGGATTTCCGGATCGGGAACCTCGGAGAGCCAGCCCCAGACTGCCTCGACGCTGGGATGGGTCGCAGCGGCCATGGCCGTTACCAGCTTGCGCCCGGATAGGCGCGCTGCAGGAACTGCATCTCGGCAAGGATATAGCCCAGATGCTCGGTATGGGTGCCCTGCCTGCCGCCCTTGTGCGCGAATGGGCTGTCGGGGATCTGCAGCGTCGCCTCGCCCAGCACATGGCGCAGGGTCTCGTCCCATGCCGGGCGCAGGCTGGCCTGATCGGGGAAGATGCCGCGCGCCGCGACTTGGGCATCCTTGTCGTCGCCGATGAACATCTCGCCCGTATAGGGCCAGAGCGCATCCAGCGCCTCCTGCGTCCGGCGGTGGCTTTCCTCGGTGCCGTCGCCCAGCCGCACCACCAGATCGGACGAGCGTTCCAGGTGATAGGCCACCTCTTTCGCCGCCTTGGCCGCGATCTCGGCCACGCGCGGGTCCGAGGATGCGGACAGGCCCTTCAGCAACTCGTGGTGCCAGGCGTCGAACAGGAACTGCCGCATCAGCGTATGGCCGAAATCGCCGTTCGGACGCTCGACCAGCAACAGGTTGCGGAAATCCCAGGCGTCGCGCAGATAGGCCAGGTCGTCGGCGGTCCGGCCCTGCCCCTCGACCTCGGCCGCCAGACCCAGCCACAGTTGGGTCTGGCCGATCAGGTCCAGCGCCACATTGGCCAGGGCGATGTCCTCCTCCAGCGCCGGCGCGTGGCCGCACCATTCGGACACACGATGGCCGAGGATCAGCGTGCTGTCGCCGAGGCGCAGCAGCGCCTCGAAGAACGCCTCCTGCCCGGCATCGGGCTGCGGCGCGGCGGGATGGTTCGGATGAGCTTCGGCCTTGCGCCGGGCCAGATCCGCCACCTCGGGCGTGTTCATGTCGGGCAGCGACGGCATCACATATGCCCCACTTCGTCGGGAATGTCGAAGAAGGTCGGATGGCGATAGACCTTGGAGTTCGACGGCTCGAACAGCGGCCCCTTGTCCGAGGGGCTGGAGGCGGTGATCTGCGCCGAGGGCACGACCCAGATCGACACGCCTTCGTTGCGGCGCGTATAGACGTCACGGGCGTTCATGATCGCCATTTCGGCGTCGGGCGCATGCAGGCTGCCGACATGGCGGTGGTTCAGCCCGTGCTGACCCCGGATGAAGATCTCCCAGAGCGGCCATTCCTTGGACATGGTTCTCTCCCTAAACTTGGTTGCGCGGCTGGCGCGTGTTCCTGGCGATGACGGGTTATTCGGCGGCCTGCGCCCGGCGGGCGGCGGCCTTCTCGGCATGGACGACCAGCGCGTCGCGGAACCAGGCGCCGTCCTCCCAGGCCTTGACGCGGGCGCCCAGCCGATCTTTGTTGCAGGGCCCGTTGCCGGCCAGAACGTCGTAGAACTCGGACCAGTCCGGCTCGCTGAAATCGTAGCCGCCCTTCTCCTCGTTCCATTTCAGGTCCGGGTCGGGCACGGTCAGGCCCAGATATTCCGCCTGCGGCACGGTCTGGTCGACGAATTTCTGCCGCAGCTCGTCATTGGTGTTCATCTTGATCTTCCACGCCATCGACTGCGCGGAATGCACCGAGTCCTTGTCGGACGGCCCGAACATCATCAGCGAGGGATACCACAGCCGGTTCAGCGCATCCTGCGCCATGCGCTTCTGCGCCGGCGTGCCCTGCGCCATCTTCATCATGATGGCGTAGCCCTGGCGCTGGTGGAAGCTCTCCTCCTTGCAGATGCGGATCATGGCGCGGGAATAGGGGCCGTAGCTGGTCCTTTGCAGCGGCACCTGGTTCATGATCGCCGCGCCATCGACCAGCCAGCCGACCGCGCCCATGTCGGCCCAGGTCAGCGTCGGATAGTTGAAGATCGAGGAATACTTCATCTTGCCGGCATGCAAGAGTTCCATCAGCTCGTCGCGGCTGACGCCCAACGTCTCGGCCGCCGAATAGAGATACAGCCCATGCCCGGCCTCGTCCTGCACCTTGGCCAGCAGGATCGCCTTGCGCTCCAGCGTGGGGGCGCGGGTGATCCAGTTGCCCTCGGGCAGCTGGCCGACGATCTCGCTATGCGCGTGCTGGCCGATCTGGCGGATCAGCGTCTTGCGATAGCCCTCGGGCATCCATTCCTTGGGCTCGATCTTTTCGCCGCGGTCGATGCGTTCCTGGAAGGCAAGCTCCTCGGGCGTCATCTCCTCACGGGACTTGCTGCCTTCGGATTTCACGAGCTGGGCATACATGGCTGGATCCTCCCCTGGATCAAACGCGTTCGATGATGATGGCGATCCCTTGTCCCACACCGATGCACATGGTGCAGAGCGCATAGCGCCCGCCGGTGCGATGCAACTGATACATCGCCGTCGTCACAAGCCGGGCCCCCGACATGCCAAGCGGATGGCCAAGCGCGATGGCGCCACCGTTCGGATTGACGTGGGCGGCGTCGTCGGGCAGGCCAAGATCGCGCAAGGTCGCCAGCGCCTGGCTGGCGAAGGCCTCGTTCAATTCTATCACATCCATCTGCTCGATGGTCAGTCCCGCGCGCGCCAGCACCTTTTTCGCCGCCGGCGCCGGGCCGATGCCCATGATGCGCGGCTCGACCCCCGCCGCCGCCATGGCGACGATGCGCGCCCTGGGCACCAAGCCGTGCCGCTTCGCGGCTTCGCCCGACAGGATCGCCAGCGCCGCGGCGCCGTCGTTCACGCCCGAGGCGTTGCCGGCGGTGACCGTCAGGTCGGGGCCGTTCACGCCCTTGAGCTTCGCCAGCGTTTCCGCGGTGGTGCCGGGGCGGGGATGCTCGTCGGTGTCGACGACGACGGGCTCGCCCTTCTTCTGCGGGATGGTGACGGGCACGATCTCGTCGGCAAAGACCCCTGCCGCCTGCGCCGCTTCCCAGCGGGCCTGCGACCGGGCGGCAAAAGCGTCCTGGTCGGCGCGGCTGACAGCGAAATCGGCGGCGACGTTGTCGGCGGTCTGCGGCATCGAATCGACGCCGAACCGCGCCTTCATCGCCGGGTTGACGAAACGCCAGCCGATGGTGGTGTCATAAACCGCGTTCGAGCGGGAAAACGCGCTTTCCGCCTTGGGCATCACGAAGGGGGCGCGGGTCATGCTCTCGACCCCGCCGGCGATGACGAAATCACAATCGCCCGCCTTGATCGCGCGGGCCGCCATGCCGACCGCATCCATGCCCGAGCCGCAAAGCCGGTTCACCGTGGTCGCCGGCACGCCGATCGGCAGCCCTGCCAGCAGCACCGCCATGCGGCCGACATTGCGGTTGTCCTCGCCGGCCTGGTTGGCGCAGCCATAGATCAGGTCGTCCACCGCCGACCAGTCCACGCCCGGATTGCGTTCCATCAGCGCCCTGAGCGGGATCGCCGCCAGATCGTCCGCCCGGACCGAGGCCAGCGCGCCGGCATAGCGCCCGATGGGTGTGCGCACCGCGTCGCAGATGAAGGCTTCCTGCATGCCTGTTCCCTTTGCCTTGGAAAACCGGCGATTCTCCCAATTCGCCGACCGATTGGTCAGCTTATAGCGCGAGAAACATTACACCGGAAGAAAAAATTGCGCCCATCTTGTGATGTTTTTGCGCGTCCGTAAAATTTTCTTTTCTTATCATGATATTGCATCATAGCATTCCATCCATCCGGTTGGCGCTTTCCGCCGTTCTGGCCGGCAGGAAGCCATCCACGCCCTCGAAGCGGCTGGCGATATGACGCTCGGCCGCCGGCGACAGGGCGGCATAGAGCCGGCGGAACAGGTCCCGCGCCGCGCCGCCGCGCCAGTCTGGCGGCAGCACGCGGGCCGGCAGGCGCGGATCGCGCAGCAACACCTTGCGATAGACCTCGACCAGCAACAGGCGCACCACCAGCGCCGTCTCGTCCGGCAGCGCGCCGCGCCGCGCCGGCTCCAGCACATCCCCGAAACGGCCCAGCATCTCGAGATAGCGGCCCTGCAGCGCCGACAGATCCCAGTAGCGCGCCAGTTCCGCAGCCGCCTCCGGGTCCCGGGCCTGAAAGACCACCGCGCCCTCGGGCGGTTCCTGGCCGCGATCGGGGCGGATGAAGACCGTGCCGCCCATGCGGCCCAGCCGCAGATGGCGGGCCTGATCCTCGGTCATCGCCGGGGCATGGATGATCTGCCAGCCCTCCGAAACCGGGTCGGGCGCATAGAGCAGCCGGGCCGCCTGGTCGAATTCCTTGCGGGCCGAGGCGTCCAGCCGGTAATAGCTGCGCCGCCCGGCACGCTCGCCGCGCAGGCGATGGGCGGCGACCAGGCGCGAGACGGCGGTGCGCACCAGCGACTCGCTGATACCGACACGGGCGCAGATCTCGATCAGCGTGCCAGTCCACAGGACGCCGCCGCGCGGCACCACCACATCGCCATAGACGGTGACGATGAAGGAAGCCGAGCGCAGTTCCAGCCCCCGCAGGATGCCGGCCAGCAGATTGCCGTCGAACATGATCTCTCCGCCTGCGGACCCATCCGCGGCAATATATTACAAACAGCCGGCGGTATTCGCCAGTCGCGTGACATGTCAGGGCATCATCTGCGCCCGCTCGGCCATCAGCCATTCGACGAAGACCCGCCGGGCCTCGATGCGGTCGCTGTTCGGCGGCGCGGCGTCGGATCGGGTCAGGTAATAGTCGAACTGCTCCAGCACCGCGATATCCGACAGCCGCACCAGCCTGCCCTCGGCCAGGTCCGGTGCGACCATCGCCAACGAGCAGAGCGCCACCCCCTGCCCCGCCAGGGCGGCGGCGCGCAGCAGGTTGAAATCCTCGAAGATCGGCCCGGGCAGCGTTTCGGGCAGCGGCTGACCCGCCCGTCGCAGCCAGGTCTGCCACCCGGCCGGGTCCGCGTCATGCAGCAGGCCCAGGCCCAGCATCCGCTGCGGCGTCAGGCTCTCGACCGCCTCGCCATCCAGCAGCGCCGGGCTGCAGACCGGAACGCTGATCCCGCTCAGGAACGGTTCCGAGCGGAAGCCGGCGCCCATCGGCCGCGCGGCGGCAAAGGTGAACGCCAGGTCCACATCGCCGAAGTCGATCTCGTGGCCGTGATGGGCGTAGATGACGCGCAACTGCACTTCGGGATGCCTTTCGCGAAAGCGCGGCAGGCGTGGGATCAGCCAGCAGACCGCGACCGAGGGGATGGCAGCGACAACCAGAAAATCGGCGGCGGGCGCGTGGCGGGCCCGGCGGCAGGCCGCGTCGATGCCACCGAAGGCCAGCGTCAGGTCGCGGGCCAGGGCCTGGGCATGGGGCAGCAGCCGCGGCACCCGGCCGCTGCGGTCGAACAGCGACGCGCCCAACCATTCCTCCAGATGCCGGATCTGGTGGCTGACCGCCGGCTGGGTCACGAAAAGCGCCTCGGAGGCGGCGCGGAAGCTGCCGAGCCGCGCCACCGCCTCGAAGGCGCGCAGGGCGTTCAGAGGGGCGGTCGTCATGGTGCCTCGGATAAGAATTTCTAATCGGTTTGATTATAAATGGTCTTTTGACGCAGGGCAAATGCGACGGCAATCTGAACGAAACCTAACCGGGAGACCATAGATGACCGAACGCGAAAAACTGCAGAACTATGTCGGCAACGGGCGGAAGGCGCAGCCGACCTTCTCGGCGGCCGAGATGCAGCGCCGCCTGGACGCAATCCGGGCGCATATGGCACAGGCCGGCATCGACGCGGCGCTGTTCACCTCGTATCACAACATCAACTATTATTCGGACTTCCTCTATTGCCAGTTCGGCCGCCGCTACGGCTTCCTGGTCGACCATGACAAGGCGACCTCGATCAGCGCCGGCATCGACGGCGGCCAGCCCTGGCGGCGCACCTTCGGCGGCAACCTTACCTATACCGACTGGCAGAAGGACAATTACTTCCACGCCATCCGCCAGCTGGTCGGCGCCGCCAAGCGCATCGGCATCGAGTTCGACCATGTGAACATCGACCTGCTGAAGCTGCTGAAGGCGGAGTTTCCCGGCGTCGAGTTCGTCGACATCGCCGCCCCCGCCATGCGGCTGCGCATGGTCAAGTCGGCCGAAGAGATCGCCCATATCACCGAGATGGCCCGCATCGCCGATGTCGGCGGCGCCGCCTGCGTCGAGGCGACGGCGGTGGGGGTGCCCGAGCACGAGGTGGCGCTGCATTCCACCGCCGCCATGGTGCGCGAGATCGCCAGAACCTGGCCGCATGCCGAACTGCTGGATACCTGGACCTGGTTCCAGTCGGGCATCAACACCGACGGCGCCCACAACCCCGTCACCTCGCGCCGGATCGAGGCCGGCGACATCCTGTCGCTGAACTGCTTCCCGATGGTTGCCGGCTATTATGTCGCGCTGGAGCGCACGCTGTTCGCCGAACATGCCAGCGACGAGCATATCCGGCTGTGGGAGTTCAACTGCAAGGTCCATGACCGCGGCAAGGAACTGCTTGTGCCGGGCAAGAAATGCTCGGAGATCGCCGCAGAACTGAACGAGATGTATGCGGCCGAGAACCTGCTGCAATACCGCAGCTTCGGCTATGGCCACAGCTTCGGCGTGCTCTGCCACTATTACGGCCGCGAGGCCGGGCTGGAACTGCGCGAGGATTGCGACACCGTTCTGGAGCCCGGCATGGTGGTCTCGATGGAGCCGATGATCACCATCCCCGAGAACATGCCCGGGGCCGGCGGCTACCGCGAACACGACATCCTGGTGATCGAGGAGGCCGGCAACCGCAACATCACCGGCTTCCCCTACGGCCCCGAACATCTGATCGTGACGGGCAAGGCCAAGGCAGCCTGATCCCCCAGCGGCCCGCCGGCATCCGCCAGGCGGGCCGCTTCGCATCATGCGCGCCGGCAGGAGGGGCCGGCACAAAATCCCAAGGGAGGAAAATCATGTCACATTCCGTGGCCGCGCCAGCGGCCGCCCGGACCGATGATGCCGACGGCTCGCAGACCGTGCTGAAAAAGGTCTTGGGCGCCAGCTTCATCGGCAATTTCGTCGAATGGTTCGACTATGCGTCCTATGGCTATTTCGCGACGGTGATCGCCGCCGCCTTCTTTCCCGACATCGCGCCGGGCAGCGCCCTGCTGGCCACCTATGCGGTTTTCGCCATTTCCTTCGTGATCCGGCCGCTGGGCGGCATCATCTGGGGCGCGATCGGCGACCGGGTCGGCCGGCGCACGGCGCTGTCCTGGTCGATCCTGATCATGTCGGGGGCCACCACGGTCATCGCGCTGCTGCCCGATTACCACCAGATCGGCATCGCCGCGCCGATCCTGCTGCTGCTGGTGCGCATGGTCCAGGGCTTCTCGGCCTCGGGCGAATATGCCGGGGCGACCTCGTTCATTGCCGAATATGCGCCGACGCATCGCCGCGGGCTGTATACCAGCATCGTGCCCGCCTCGACCGCGGCGGGGCTTCTGGCCGGGTCGCTGATGTCGGCGGCGCTGTTCTGGCTGCTGAACGAGGCGCAGATGCAGGCCTATGGCTGGCGCCTGCCCTTCCTGCTGGCGCTGCCGCTGGGGCTGGTCGGGCTCTATATCCGGCTGCGGCTCGAGGATACGCCCAGGTTCCGCGAACTGGAACAGGCGCATCACCTCGAGCGCACGCCGATCCGCGAGCTGTTCGGCAACCACGGCCGACAGATCGCCATCGCCTTCGGCGCCACCTGCCTGAACGCCGTGGGCTTCTATCTGATCCTCAGCTATATGCCGACCTATCTTTCGACCGAGATGGGCATGGGGCATACGGAATCCTTCATCGCCGCCAGCCTGTCGCTTGCCGTCTACATCTTCCTGATCTTCCTGATGGGCCAGCTTTCCGACCGCTTCGGCCGCAAGACGGCGCTGATCACCGCCTCGGTGCTGTTCATCCTGCTGACGGTGCCGCTGTTCCGGATGCTCGACGGCGCGGGCTTCGTCACCATCGTGCTGATCCAGATCGCCTTCGGCGCGCTGCTGACCATCAACGACGGCACGCTGCCCTGCTTCCTGTCCGAGATCTTCCCGACCCGCGTGCGCTATTCCGGCTTCGCCTTCAGCTTCAACGCCGCCAATGCGCTGTTCGGCGGCACGGCGCCCTTCGTGGCGACCTGGCTGATCGGCGCCACCGGCAGCAAGCTGGCCCCGGCATGGTACCTGGTCGGCGCCGCCGGGCTGGCGCTGATCGCCATGCTGCTGGCCCGCGAAACCGCCGGCAAGCCGCTGGCAGACTGACCGGCGGCCTCCCGTTTTTTTCAGACCAGGCCGGGCCGCAAAGCCCGGCCTTTTCCTGCGGCCGGCCATGGCGGATTCACCGCGTATCCCGCTATTGCATATCTTCGCATAAGCGAATATATGGGGGAGGAAATTCCTAATCCTGCGATCATATCAAGAGGTTTTCCCATGACCACGGCCCCGGAAGTGACAGGGTTCTACGAGGCGCGCACCGGATCGGTGCAATATGTCGTGGCCGATCCCCAGACGAAGCAATGCGCGATCATCGATCCGGTGCTGGATTACGACGAGAAATCCGGCGCCACGGCGACGATCCAGGCCGACCGGATCCTGCGGTTCGTCGCCGAAAGGGGCTACGAGGTGCAGTGGATCCTGGACACCCACCCCCATGCCGACCATTTCTCGGCCGCCGATTACCTCAAGCGCCGGACCGGCGCCCCGACCGCCATCGGCGAGAAGGTGACCGAGGTGCAGAAGCTGTGGAAAGGCTATTACCACTGGCCGGACTTTCCCGCCGACGGCTCGCAATGGGACAGGCTCTTCGCCGAGGGCGAGCGGTTCAGCGTCGGCAAGATCCCCGCGCATGTGATGTTCTCGCCCGGCCATACGCTGGCCTCGATCACCTATGTCATCGGCGACGCGGCCTTCGTGCATGACACTCTGTTCATGCCCGACAGCGGCACCGCGCGGGCCGATTTTCCCGGCGGCGATGCGCATGTGCTGTGGCGCTCGGTCCAGGCCATCCTGGCCCTGCCGGACGAGACTCGGATCTTCACCGGCCACGACTATTGCCAGGGCGGGCGCGAGCCGCGCTGGGAATCCACCGTGGCCGAGCAGAAGCGCAAGAACCCGCATGTCGCCGGCATGGACGAGGCCCGCTTCGTCGCCCTGCGCGAGGCGCGGGACAAGACCCTGCCCATGCCCAAGCTGATCCTGCACGCGCTGCAGGTCAATGCCAATGCCGGCCGCCTGCCCGAGCCCGAGGCGAACGGCCGCCGCTATCTCAAGATTCCGCTGGACCTGCTGCAGGCGGCCTGGGATTGAACCAAGGGAGAGTAACGATGAAAGCCAATGTCGGAAGCATCGACCGTTCGCTGCGGCTGGTTTTGGGTATACTGCTGATCCTGCTGCCTTTCCTGGCCGGGCTAGCCGGCTTCGGGAAATGGCTCAGCCTGGCGGTCGGCGCGGCGCTGGTCGTCACCGCGCTGGCCCGCACCTGCCCGGCCTATGCGCTGTTCGGCCTCAGCACCTGCGGCCGCAAATGACCGTGTTCACCCCCCTGCAATCCGCCCTTGGCGGGGCGCTGATCGGGCTGGCAGCCGTGCTGCTGATGGCGCTGATCGGCCGGGTCGCGGGCATGACCGGCATCATCGCCGGTCTGCTGCCCGGCGGCGGGGATCAAGGCCGGCAGGGCCGCGGCTGGCGCGCCGCCTTCCTGCTGGGCGCGGTCGCCGCACCGGCGCTGATGCTGGCGCTTGGCGCGCCGGTGCCCTTCGACAGCCCGGTGCCGCGGCCGCTGCTGGTGCTGGGCGGCCTGATGGTCGGGATCGGCGTGACCTATGGCGGCGGCTGCACCTCGGGGCACGGAGTCTGCGGCAATGCGCGGTTGTCGCCCCGTTCGCTGGTGGCGACGCTGATCTTCATGCTGACCGCCTTCGCCACGGTCTACGTCATCCGCCATGTGATCGGAGGATTCTGAGATGCCGGTTCTCGCCGCCCTGCTGGCCGGGCTGATCTTTGGTGCCGGCATCGCGCTGTCCGGCATGATCAACCCGGCCAAGGTGCTGAATTTCTTCGACCTCGCGGGGGCCTGGGATCCGTCGCTGGGCTTGGTCATGGCCGGGGCGCTGGCTGTGACCTTCGTCGGCTACCGCCTGGTGCTGAACCGCCGGCAGCCGCTGCTTGCGCCGCGGTTCCACCTGCCGACGCGGCGGGATCTCGATCCGGCGCTGATTGGCGGCTCGGCGCTGTTCGGCATCGGCTGGGGCATCGCCGGCTTCTGCCCCGGAGGCGCGGTTCCCGCGCTTGGTCTCGGCCAGCCCGACGCGGCGATCTTCGTCATCGCGATGGGGGCCGGCATCGCCGTGACGCGCTGGCTGCGCTCATGATGCCCAGCCATCGCCTGTTGCCGCTGCACTGGACGCGCGGCTATGACGGCGCGACGCTGCGCGCCGACCTGCTGGCCGCGGCGATCGTGACGATCATGCTGATCCCGCAAAGCCTCGCCTATGCGATGCTTGCCAACCTGCCGCCCGAGGTCGGGCTCTACGCCTCGATCCTGCCGCTGGTGGCCTATGCCGTCTTCGGCACCTCGCGGGTGCTGGCTGTGGGACCGGTGGCGGTGGTGTCGCTGATGACCGCTTCGGCCATCGGGCCGGTGGTTGCCCAGGGGCTGGCAAATCCGCTGGTCGCCGCCGCCGGGCTGGCGCTGCTTTCGGGCGCCATGCTGGTCGTCGCAGGCATCCTCCGGCTGGGCTTCCTGGCGAATTTCCTGAGCCATCCGGTGATTTCCGGCTTCATCACCGCCTCGGGCATCCTGATCGCCGCCGGGCAGGTCAGGCATATTCTCGGCATCGAAGCCGCAGGCGCCACGCTGGTCGAGATCGTCCCGGCGCTTGCCGCGCAGATCGGCCGCACCAATCCTTGGACGCTGGCCATCGGGCTTGGCGCGCTGGCCTTTCTCTGGGCCGCGCGACTTTGGGCGCGGTCCGGCCTGACAGGCGCCGGCCTGCCCGGCTGGCTGGCCGACATGCTGGCCCGCGCGGCACCCATCCTTGCCATCGCCGTCTCGATCCTGCTGGTCCGGGCGCTGGACCTGGATGAACGGGGCGTCGCGCTGGTCGGCGCGATCCCGCAGGGACTGCCCCGGCCCGGCCTGCCCGTACTGCCCCCCGAGCTGCTGCCGGCACTGGCCCCGGCGGCGCTGCTGATCTCGGTGGTGGGCTTCGTCGAGTCGGTCTCGGTCGGGCAGACCCTGGCGGCGCGGCGGCGCGAGCGCATCGCCCCGGACCAGGAGCTGATCGGCCTTGGCGCCGCCAATATCGCCGCCGGGCTGTCCGGCGGCTATCCGGTCACCGGCGGCTTCGCCCGCTCGGTGGTGAACCATGACGCGGGGGCGCAGACCCCGGCGGCGGGCGCCTTTACCGCCATCGGCATCGCGCTGGCGGCACTGTTCCTGACCCCGCAACTTGCGGACCTGCCGCAGGCCGTGCTGGCCGCGACGATCATCCTGGCGGTTCTGTCGCTGGTCGATCTGCGCGCCCTGGCCCGCGTGCTGGCCTATTCGCCACGCGATTTCCTGGCCATGGCGGCGACGATCCTGGTCACGCTGCTGGTGGGGGTCGAACAGGGCATCAGCGCCGGGGTGATCCTGTCGCTGGTCATGCAGCTTTACCGCAGCGCGCGCCCGCATTCGGCGGTGGTCGGCCAGGTGCCGGGGACCGAGCATTTCCGCAATGTCGACCGCCACGAGGTCATCACCTGGCCCGAGATCCTGTCGCTGCGCGTCGATGAAAGCCTGTATTTCGCCAATTCGCGCTTTCTCGAAGACCGCATCGCCGCGCTGGTGGCCGAACACCCGCAGGTCCGCCATGTGGTGCTGATGTGCCCGGCGGTGAACGACATCGACGCCAGCGCGCTGGAAAGCCTGGCGGAAATCAACCGCCGGCTGGCCGAGGGCGGGATCAAGCTGCACCTGTCCGAGGTCAAGGGGCCGGTGATGGACCGGCTGCAGCGCTGCGACTTCCTGCGCCACCTGTCGGGGCGGGTTTTCCTGAGCCAGCACGAGGCGATCCGCACCCTGCGCGGCACCGGCGATCAGGCGGCGCAGAAACTTTCGTAAAGCACCGCCATGACGCGGCGGGCGGGTTGGCTGTCGATGCGATACCAGATCACCTGCCCCTCGCGCCGGCCCGAGATGATCCGGTCGCGCCGAAGCAGCGCCAGGTGTTGCGACACCGTGGAGTCGCGGATGCCAAGGAATCCGGCCAGCTGGCCCACCGATTTCTCGCCCGAGCTCAGCGCGCAAAGGATCATCAGCCGGTGCTGATTGCCCAAAGATTTCAAGAACTCGCTGGCCTCGCCTGCGGCGCTCCGCATGGCTTCTGGGTCGATCCGGCCGGGCTCGGGAAGAGTTTCGTTTACCATTCTTGCATACCTACAAGAATATGAATATATCGTCAAGACAAAGCATCGGAGGTGGGCCATGCCCGGTACCGACAGCCTGATCGTCTGCCCCGCCTGCGGGGCGCTGAACCGCCTGCCGTCGGGACACGACCCGCGCGCCGGCCGTTGCGGCAAATGCCGGCTGCCGCTGTTCTCCGGCCAGCCGGCCGATGTGGGCGGGCAGATGTTCGCACGCCAGATCGGCCGCAACTCGATTCCGGTGCTCGTCGATGTCTGGGCGCCCTGGTGCGGCCCCTGCCGGATGATGGCGCCGCAATTCGCCCGCGCGGCCGGGATGCTGGAGCCGGAGGTCCGGCTGATCAAGCTGAATTCCGAGGCCGAACCGCAGACCGCCGCCGGTTTGGGCATCCGCGGCATCCCGACGCTGCTGCTCTATCGCGGCGGGCAGGAGATCGGCCGGCAATCGGGCGCCATGGATGCGGCGGCCATCGTCGGCTGGACGCGCGGGCAGCTTGGCCGCTAGCCCGGTTGTCCGCCGGACCCGGTCGGCTATGCTGGTCCCCAAGGTCGCAGAAACGCTGCAAGGAGGCGGACGAGATGGGTCAACTGGTCGATGGCGTCTGGTACGACGCATGGTATGACACCGCCAGCGCGGGCGGGCGCTTCCAGCGCAGCGTCACCGCCTATCGCAACTGGATCACACCCGACGGCAGCCCCGGCCCCAGCGGCGAAGGCGGCTTCGCGGCCGAGAGCGGGCGCTATCATCTCTATGTCTCCTATGCCTGCCCATGGGCGCATCGCACGCTGATCTATCGGGCGCTGAAGGGGCTGGTTCCGCATGTCGACATCTCGGTCGTGCATCCCGACATGCTGTCGGACGGCTGGACTTTCGCCGCCGATTTCCCCGGCACCACCGGCGATCGGCTGTTCGGCCTGCGCTTCCTGCGCGAGCTTTATCTGAAGGTGGATCCCAGCGCCTCGGGCCGGGTGACGGTGCCGGTGCTTTGGGACACGGCCCGCGATACCATCGTCAGCAACGAAAGCGCCGAAATCATCCGCATGTTCAACACGGCCTTCGACGGGATCACCGGCAACCGCGACGATTATTGCCCGCCCGACCTGCTGGAGCAAATCGACGCCATGAACGAACGGATCTACGACCGCGTGAACAACGGCGTCTACAAGGCGGGCTTCGCCACCTCGCAAGCGGCCTATGACGAGGCGGTCCACCCCCTGTTCGAGACGCTGGACTGGCTCGAGGCGCATCTGGCGCGGAACCGCTATCTTTGCGGCGACCGAGTGACCGAGGCGGACTGGCGGCTGTTCACCACCATGGCGCGCTTCGATCCGGTCTATCACACGCATTTCAAGTGCAACCGCGCCTGGCTGCGCGAATACCCGAATCTCTGGGGCTGGACGCGCGCGCTTTACCAATGGCCAGGGGTGGCCGCGACGGTGCATTTCGACCATATCGTGCGGCATTACCATTACAGCCACGCCACGATAAACCCCAGCCGGATCATCCCGATCAATCCGCTGATCGACTGGACCGAGCCGCACGGCCGCGGCTGACGCGCCGCGTCGCGGAACTTTCCTAGGGTTTCGCTCTGGATTGACTTTGCCGATTTCCGCCTTAATGAGTCGGGAAACCGGCCCACCCGGGTCGAAGAACCTGCCGCGATGCCCGCCCGACTGGCTGCGCCCGACGCCAGCCGGACCCGCACCACGACATAGCTGGGGAAAGGCCGATGCTCGCTCCGTTTCTTATCATGCTGCGCGAAGGGCTGGAAGCCGCACTGATCGTCGGCATCATCGCAAGCTACCTGAGCCAGACCGGCCGCCGCGCCTGGCTGCCGGCGATCTGGGTCGGCGTCCTGCTGGCGGTGGCGTTGTCGCTTTTCGCCGGGGCGGCGATCCAGATCCTGGCCAACGGCTTCCCGCAGAGGATGCAGGAGTTGTTCGAGGCGGTGATCGGCCTGGTCGCCGTCGCGGTGCTGACCGGCATGGTGTTCTGGATGCGCCGCGCCGCACGCTCGATCAAGGCCGCGCTGCATGCCGACATCGACGAGGCGCTGTCGCACAAGGGCAGCGCAGGCACCTGGGCGCTGATCGGGATGGTCTTCCTGGCGGTGGCGCGCGAAGGGCTGGAATCGGTGTTTTTCCTGCTGGCGATCTTCCAGCAAAGCCAGGACGGCGCGGCCCCCATCGGCGCGGCCCTGGGCGTGATCGCGGCCATCGTCGCGGGCTGGGGCTTTTACGCCGGGGCGCTGCGGCTGGACCTGCGCCGGTTCTTCGGCTGGACCGGCATCTTCATCCTGCTGGTCGCGGCCGGCCTGCTGGCAGGCTCGGTCAAGGCGCTGCACGAGGCGGGGCTGTGGAACGGGCTGCAGGAGCGGATCTATGACCTGAGCCGGATCCTGCCCGAAACCGGCCCGCTCGGAACCGTCCTTTCGGGCCTGTTGGGCTATCGCGAGGCGCCGACCTTGGGCGAAGCGCTGGTCTGGGGCATTTTCCTGGCCGTGACGCTGACGCTTTTTCTCAGGCCGCATGCCGGTGCCCTGCCGGTGCGGCCGCAAACCGCGGGACGCAAATGACTTCACCATCGAATGGCCTCTACCTGGCGATCGCGGGGGCGGCGGTGCTGGTCGCGGCGGGCGGCGTCGCCTTCTGGTATGCGACGCAGCAGACCGCCGGCAGCCAGACGGCTGCCGACCAGCTGGTGACCGTCAATGCCACCACCTGTGAGCCGAACGCCATCACCGTCCCCGGCGGCCGGCGCAGCTTCGAGATCGTGAACGCCAGCGACCGCCCCATCGAATGGGAGATCCTGGACGGCGTCATGGTGGTGGCCGAGCGCGAGAACATCGCCCCGGGCTTTCGCGCCACGCTGGAGGTGCAGCTGCGGCCCGGCGACTATGCGATCACCTGCGGGCTTCTGTCGAACCCGCGCGGCACGCTCAGCGTAACTCCATCGGACGAGGCCGCCGTCGCCGCCTCGGAGGTCACGCTGCGCAAGTTCCTGGGCCCGCTGTCGGAATATCGCGTCTACCTGGTTATGCAGGGCAATGCCGCGGTCAAGGCGGCCGAGACCCTGCGCGAGGCCATCGCCTCGGGCGATCTCGAGGCCGCCCGGACGGCCTGGCGCGACGCCCGCCTGCCCTATCGCCGCATCGAGCCGCTGGCCTATCGCTTCTCGGACCTCGAGGAGCGTATCGACCCGCGCGCCGCCTATCTGGAAAAGCGCGAGCAGGATCCGGGCTTCACCGGCTATCACCGCCTCGAATACGGGCTTTTCGCCCGGAACAGCACCGAGGGCTTGCAGCCCTTTGCCGATGCGCTGGTCGCGGATCTGAAGGAACTCGCCGGGCGGCTGAAGCAGGCGCCGCTGGACCCCGGCCTGCTGATCGAGATGCCGGCCGAAAGCGCCCTGCAGCTTGCCCAGGCACAGGTGCCCAAGGGCGAGAACCTTTATGCCGGCAACGACCTGCAGGATCTTTCCGCCGGGCTGGAGGGCATCGCCAAGCTTTCCGACCTGCTGCGCCAGGTCGTGGCAGGCGTCGATCCGGCGCTGGACACGGTGATCGGCCAGGATCTGGAAGCGGCGCAGGCGCAGATGCAAGCCACCGTCGCCCAGGGCCATGCGACCTATGGCGATGTGCCCAGGGCCGAGCGCGAAAAGCTGTCGGCCACCCTGACGCAGCTGTCGGAATCGCTGCGCAAGCTGCAACCGGCCATCGGGATGAACTGAGATGCAGGACCAGACCCCCCGCTCGATCTTTCGCCGCAACCTGCTGAAGGGGATCGGGATCGGCGGGGCGCTCGGCGCCCTTGGCGCCCTGCCGCTGCGCGCCCAGGACGGCGGTCCCGCCGACACCATCCCCAATGTCGACGACGCGCCCAAGGCGCATACGGAAACCGCGGCGCAGCAGGTGCCCTTCCATGGCCCGCATCAGGCCGGCATCACCACGCCCCGGCCGGCCAACGGCATTTTCGCGGCCTTCGACGTGGTGGTCGCCTCGCTCGAGGATTTCGAGCGCATGATGCGGTTGCTGACCCAGCGCGCGGAATTCCTGGCCGCGGGCGGGCTGATCGCCGCGCGCGACCCCAAGCTGCCGCCTGCCGATTCCGGCCTGCTGGGGCCGGTGATCTCGCCCGACAACCTGACCATCACCGTCGGCCTTGGCGATTCTCTGTTCGAAAGGCATGACTGGCTGGCCGGGCTGAAGCCGGCCCGCCTGCAGCGCATGACGCAATTCCCCAACGATGCGCTGGACCCCGAGATCTGCCACGGCGATCTGTCCATCCAGCTCTGCGCCAACCTGCAGGACACCTGCATCTATGCGCTGCGCGACATCGTGAAGAACCTGTCGGAATTCCTGGTGCTGCGCTGGATGATCGAGGGCTTCGTGCCGCCGGTCCTGCCCGCCACCGACGGCTCGACCCCCAGCGCCCGCAACTTCCTGGGCTTCCGCGACGGCTCGGCCAATCCCGATGCGAACGACGCGGCGCTGATGGATCGCCTGGTCTGGACCCGCGGCCCGGACGAGCCGGACTGGGCGCATGGCGGCAGTTATCAGGCGGTGCGGGTGATCCGCAATTTCGTCGAACGCTGGGACCGCACGCCGCTTTCGGAACAGGAGCGCATCTTCGGCCGCACCAAGATCAGCGGCGCCCCGCTCGACGCGCCCGGGGCGACCGAACATGACGCCCCGAATTACGCCGCTGACCCCGAAGGCATGGTGATCCCGCCGGATTCGCATATCCGGCTGGCCAATCCGCGCGACCCGGCCAGCGACCGGAACCTGATCCTGCGCCGGCCCTTCAACTATTCCCGCGGCGCGCTGAAGAACGGCCAGCTCGACCAGGGTCTGCTGTTTATCTGCTACCAAGCCGATCTCGAGGCCGGCTTCATCGCCGTGCAGAACCGGCTGAACGGCGAACCGCTCGAGGAATATATCAAGCCGGTGGGGGGCGGTTACTTCTTCGCCCTGCCCGGCATCGGACCGGGGGACTACCTCGGCTCGTCCCTTGTCACCGCAGCCAGGCGGAGCTGATCCGCCAAGCCGACATTCTGCACCAATGGGGAGTTTTGGAACCATGACCGGAAAACATCTCGGAACGACGGCGCTGGCGCTGGCCATGGCGGGCTGGGGGACGCTGGCGCTGGCCGCCGATCCGTCGCTGGAGCTGGTCGAGCCGCTGGCCGAATACAAGATCTATGTCGCCGAGAACACCGCCAAGCTGGTCGAGGACACCAAACTCTTCACCGACGCGATCAAGGCCGGCAAGGTCGATGAGGCCAAGGCGCTGTTCGCCCCCACCCGCACCAGCTATGAAAAGATCGAGCCGATCGCCGAGCTGTTCTCGGACCTGGACGTGTCGATCGACGCCCGCGCCGACGATTACGAGAAGGCCGAGGCGGACGAGGCCTTCACCGGCTTCCACCGCATCGAATACGGTCTGTGGGAGAAGGGCTCGACCGAGGGGCTGGAGCAATATGCCGACAAGCTGCTGGCCGACGTGACCGAGCTCAACGACCGCATCACCGGCCTGACCTTCCCGCCCGAGGTAGTGGTGGGCGGCGCCGCCGTGCTGATGGAGGAGGTCGCCGCGACCAAGATCTCGGGCGAGGAGGACCGCTATTCGCATGTCGACCTGTGGGACTTCGACGCGAATTTCGAGGGCGCGCAAAAGATCTATGAGCTGCTGCGCCCGTTGATCGCCGACAGCGACGCCGATTTCGTGGCCAAGGTCGACGGCAATTTCAAGGCCGTGAACGAGGTGCTGGTGAAGTACCAGGCCCAGGAGGGCGGCTACGTGTCCTACGAGGAGCTTTCGGACGAGGACCGCAACCTGCTCTCGGCCAAGGTCAACACGCTGGCCGAGGATCTTGCGACACTGCGCGGCAAGCTGGGTCTGGGCTGAGGGATCACGGGGCGGCCGGGAATCGGCCGTCCGCTGCATCCGGCGCCCGCCTATGGTTCGGGACGGTGATCCGGCAATGAAAAGCCAGTGTTTTCAGAGCGCAAGGCGGATGTGACGAAATTTTGGCGATGGGGGTGTTTTTTCCGCTTGCACCTGTCGGCACGCCCTCCTATACGACGCCTCACACGGGCGCCGGAGACGCCGCCCGGACCTCCGGTGGGGCCATAGCTCAGTTGGTAGAGCGCTTGAATGGCATTCAAGAGGTCAGGGGTTCGACTCCCCTTGGCTCCACCATCTCGCCTTTTGGCTAGTGCCAGATA
>NZ_JBHRXE010000017.1:59258-95234 GCF_042648325.1 Paracoccus simplex
AGCCGTACTGCAGCGACCCCGAACCTGACCTCGATTACTTCGCGAGGCATAACCTCCACTCCTGCCAGCCTGTAGCTTCGAACTGGACCATGGCCCTGCACTGTTGAGCGAGGGACGTTAGACCTTGCGACCTGAGAGGCGCTGGAGGGCTTCTCCGCGCAGCCTAGATTGGCCTGCCTTAGACGCCGAGCTGGCCCACTACGTCCGAGAGGGCGAGCTGTTCACCGGTAACGCTGCGGCGCGCTTCTTTGATCGCGCAAGCTCCGATTGCCTTGCCTTTCAAGCCGTGGCCGGAAATACTTCCTTCTGGAAGCAAGTAGGTTTCCGTTATTGGGAGGGGGGCGCCGGTAATGGGTGATATTCAGAATTCCTGCATTTCAAAGTCTTTGCTTCGGTCTGATTGGGCGTAAGAGTACGATTTTTTTAAAGATAGCTATGAGGAACCTGTCCCGCGACGAGGTCACGCTGATAAAGTGCGAGGCGCGGTGAGGCATTTCAAACGAGTATTACTATGACTGACTTCTGGGACAGCCACCCCGATGGCAAAAAAGAGCTCCTGCGCCTACTGTCAGGAAATTCAAAGTGGCTGGCTTGGCCTGACAAGGAAACCGACCCGAATGATGCAGAAAGCAAGCGCATCGCTGGATGCCGCGAGCAGGTGGAGGATAAGTTGAATGATGCCTTGCACTCGACAAATGTGGTCGTGCTGCTGGGGTCCGGCGCTTCTTTCTGCGCGAAGAACACAGATGGGGCAAAAGCACCCGGCATGTGGGATCTATGGTACGCCGTCCGCGATGGATACGGCCAAGCTGCCTTCGATCAAATTGTCAACGATGTGATGGGCGATATTCCCGCCGAGGGTAACGAAAACATTGAGGCGCTGCTAAGCCTGTGTAAGATGTTAATTGAGCTCCTGCGCGTGCAGTCGAAGAATGACCTACTCTTCACACAGCAGCCCAAGCTCGAAAACCTAGAAAAGTTCATTAAAGCGGCGGAAAAGACCATCCTTGAGAAGGTGGATTTCGTGAAGCCGGATACGGAGCTTGCCGCCCACACGGGGTTTATCCGCAAATTCGCTCGCCGCGCCCCCGAGAAGCCGCGCGTCAAACTGTTTACCACTAATTATGACCTATGCATTGAAACTGCGTCAGCCCGTTTGGGCGTCGTTCTGGTAGACGGATTTTCACACGCTGCAGTGCAGCGGTTCAATCGTGATCACTTTCAGCACGACATCGTACGGCGCTCCTCGAAAAGCACCAAGGCCGATTACCTCGATGGGGTATTCCACTCTTATAAACTCCACGGGTCGGTTGACTGGCGCAGGCAAAGCGATGGTGTTGTGATCCGCAGTCAGGCGGAAGCCACTGACGAACTGCGCCCGGTGCTGATTTATCCGCGCTCAACCAAGTATCAGGAGGCGTTTGAAACGCCCTACCTCGACATGTTCGCGGCCCTTCAAGAGGCACTGCGAGAGCCTGACACGACGCTGATCGTTTCGGGGTTCGGCTTTGCCGACGATCATATCAGCGCCCCGATTTGGTCAGCCATTGAGACGAATTTGTCATTGCGTGTGATCTTGTGCGACAGGGGCTTTGTTCCTCATCAGCGACTTGACGCAATAGATGCGCATGAAATCGATCTCGAACTTGATAAGCAACGTTCTTATCAAAAGAAAATCATCAAGCTCGTGCAGCAGGGTGACAGCAGGATCACCGTCCTGAACGGCCGTTTCGAAGACCTAGCCCATGCACTCCCCGAAATATCCGGCAAGACCGACCGTCAGCTTTTGCAGGACCGTCTGGCCAAGCTCGGGGAGCCTAACGCATGACCGAGCCTGCTTCCCTGATCGACCCGCTTAAGCGCATCGGAACCGTTACGCGCGTCACGGCCAGCGCGGTTGAACTCACGCTCCCCAATGCGCTGGCAGCGTCTGGACGCAGAGGTTTGGCGAAGGGTGCGGTAGGTGATTTTGTGTTTGTTGATTGTGACCGGGAGACCGTGCTGGGGAGGATTACCGAGGTCGGCATCCCCGAGAAACAAAGACCGAGCCTAGAGCATCAGATCGAGCAGGAAGCACTGGTAGAGCCCAATGGCCGCGTCCAGTTGCTTGCAACCGTTAGCAAGACGACGCGAAAGGTTTCTCGCGGGATAAGCTCACAGCCGCGCGTTGGAGACGGGGTATATCAGGCCGATGGAAGTGCCTTGTCGGCTTCGATCCAAGACGCGCTGCGGGATGGGGCAGACGGTAGAGCTGAGCCGCTGATGGTCAACTTGGGCAGGCTGGCAGGGTTGGAGGATGCAGAGATCAGTATCCCGCCAGAAAAGCTGTTCGGTCGTCATTGCGGTGTGTTTGGGGCTACCGGGGGCGGCAAAAGCTGGACGGTGTCGCGCTTGGTCAACGAGGTCGTTCGGATCGGAGGGAAGTGCATCCTGTTTGATCCAACTGGGGAATTCACAGGCAAGGTCGCAGGCGCCAGGCAGTTCGCATTTTCTGAGGCCTCGCTCCCAGGGCAGCCACTGGTGCGTTTCCCGAGCAAGCTCCTCTCGGAACTTGACCTTCATGCGCTCTTGACGCCGACCGGTCAAAGCCAGGGCCCGATGCTTCGCGGCGCAACAAAAAGCCTGCGCATGTCGAAAGCATTGCGTGATTTACCTCATCTGTTCACCCAGGAAGTCGAGGGCAACAGAACCAAAGTTCTCATCCGTCAGGGAGAGATCCCATTCGGTTATGTGATTGTCGAAGAGCACGGCTCAATCGAGAAGGCAAACCAAAGTCGAGTGGCCTTCGGAAGGGCCGAGTTGATGCTAGCAGAGCAGTTGGCCTCTGAACAATGTGATTTTGATTTCCGCGCTCTCTCTCGGCAAGTTCGAAATGAATGCGTTCGCCCAGTTGGCGGTGATGCGGCAAACTTCGGTGGCCTAGACAATGCTACAATTGGCTACTGCAACACACTGATCATTCGAATTGAGACTTACCTCTCGTCGCCCGAGCTAGCCTGCATCTTCTCACAAGATGGATTGGACATCTCAGCAGAAATTGAAACTTTCTTGAGCGACCCGAACGCAAATGCCATGGTGCTTTCCTTTGAGAGGGTTAGCTTTAAACATAATACCCGTGAACTACTCCTAAATACGCTTGGGCGCTACCTGTTAGGACTTGCGCGGCATGGGCGGTTCCGTGAGTGCCCATTAGTGTGCTTCCTAGACGAAGCTCATCAATTCATCGGCAGGTCTGTCGGTGACGAGCAAAACCATGTGTCACTCGATGCGTTCGGGTTAATCGCCAAGGAAGGTCGCAAATACGGCCTTACAACAGTGATTGCCACGCAACGACCGCGTGATGTGCCTCAGGACGTGCTGAGCCAACTCGGTACCTTGTTTGTTCATCGCTTGACCAACGAACGGGATCGGGAGACCATAGAGAAAGCCTGTGGCGATCTCGACAGGAGCGCTGCCGCCTTCATTCCTGCGCTTGCCCAAGGCGAAGCAATTGTCGTTGGGCCAGACCTTCCAGCACCTCTGCCCCTCATGATGACAAAGCCTGAAAAGGGGCAGCAGCCAGAGAGCCATGGCCCGCAGTATCAACGCTTCTGGGGCGGCGGAGGCGCTGTTGTCGAGGGTTAGGTGGGAGTAGTGCGCGAATTTTTCGGCCTTCAGCAGAGTTTTGCCGCACCATGCGGACGCTGGAGTGCGGCCCGTCTTAAGTGGCTTTCGCTACTCCCGCGATATTGATTCCATTTTGCAGGATGGCTGCCCGGACTATACTGCCGCTCGCTCGTTAAAAGACCAATCCCGCAATGAGAACTTGGTTTCAGAAGCGGCTCAACCGCAGCGCTAACATTTTCTCTTTATATGCGTCTCCGAAAGACGCATAATCGACGCCAAGTTGCGGGAAAATTTACTTCGAGAGTTTTGAAATGCAGTCATCCAGAGAGTTCTTCGAGTACGATTTCTCCAGCACACTGTTTCCTATGGAAACATGCCGTTTTCTCATTGTCAATGGAGCGCCTGAAATTGGTGTCCACATTCAAAGGTGTTTGAGTAAATCAGACGAAGATAACGCGTACCAGTTTCTCGCGCAAACGCGTGTATATGCATCAAAGCCTCGGAACCATCTTCGCCGAACCGTGAAGCTTGACCCCGTGTCTGAATTCTTTTTGTATGATGTGATCTTCCGGAATCGTTCTAAGTTTCGAAAGCCTTTTCATAATGACAAAAAACACTTCGGCTATCGCTTTGAAGAGGGGAAACCCATTCCGGCAACAGCTTCCTATACGGGTTACAAGAAGGCTATCGTCGCATATGCTGCACAGTATGACTATTCGTTGAGTTTTGACGTCGCTTCATATTTTAACGGCATTTACCACCACGACATTGTTTCATGGTTTGCCAATCTAGGTGTCGATATGGATGACGTGAACGCCCTGGGCACATATTTAAGGCAAAGCAACTCAGGGCGAAGCATTGACTGTTGGCCACAGGGAATGTACCCCGCCAAAATGGTCGGCAGTGACTTTTTAAGGTTTATAGAACAGCATCACGGAATTAAGTCTAGTGCTGTTGTCCGCTTCATGGATGACTTCGTGTTATACTCAGCGGATCAAGACAAGCTGACTGAAGACTTTTATTTGATACAGAAGCTACTTGGGCAGAAGGGGTTGACAGTCAATCCCAGTAAAACAGCTTCTGGCGACGTTGTTGCCGCAAAAGTCGAAGATGACATTGACGAAGTGAAGGGGAGATTGCTCGCCAAGCGTAGAAAGGCTGCACTTTTCGCATATCTGGATGACTTTGAATCCGCACTTGAAGAAATTCAAATGACAGATGAAGAGCTTGAATATCTGCGAGAGCTCCTAAAATCGCCACATCTTGAAGAAGAAGACGCTGAGCTTGTCTTAAGCCTGTTTCGTGACCATCCCGAAGAAGTTCAGCCGCACCTTACGCACTTTGCGACCAGTTTTCCGCACCTGGCCAAGAACATCTGGTCATTCTGCAAGCATATCGAAGACAAAGACTTCATTGGAGAAATGGTTGCGGCAGCAGCAACTTACGGCGGCTTGCAGGAATATCAACTATTCTGGTTCGGCTGGGCCCTGCAAGACTATGCGATTAGCACAAAGTACGCCCCTGAAATCATTTCAAAGCTTTACAATCATCCCAATGCTTCAATCATTTCAAAAGCTAAGGTTTTGGAAATATCTGACAACCGGTTTGGACTTGTAGAAATGCGTGACGAACACCTTGTGGCCGGTCGCTCCGATTGGCTTTCATGGGCGAGCGCAGTTGGACATAGGAACCTTCTAGCGGTTTCTCGCAACCATAAGCTTGAGTACTTCGCTAATTCCTCCCCCATGAACCACTTGATCAAGACAATTGTAACAGGAGCGACTTAGCGTGCGCTGCCCGAAGGTCAGCTTTTAAGATCTCTGTGTGAATGGCTTGCAAGAGCAGCGAAGGCCCACTTTCCGCCCATCTCGCCCTCACCCGGAAGATAATTCCTCCACTTCATCGCTTCAGTGGACGCGGAACTCTAACAACTTCCAAAAACTACTGGATCAACACCATATCCTCGATCTCGAAAGGTCCCGCGCCGAAGATTCGATTGTAGGACTGGTTCCAGACAGCTTTCAAGAAAACGCCATCCGCCTCGCGGAACGACCAAAAGACCTTTTTGTACTCGCTGTGCTCGGATCGGATTTTGATCGCATTGCTGTCCGAATGCAATCGCCCGGTTTCTCCGTCATCCTTGATCTCGACCAGTGCGATGCTGTCTCGGGTGCGCCGTCCGCTGACACCCACAACGAAATCAGGGAAGAACCGCTTGCCGGTCGGCAAGATCAGCCGCGTTGCCCATTTCTCGTTTTCTGGGTTCCGCAGCCACCACTTGATCCGGCCAGTGTCGTCATTGTCCAGCATTTCAACAAAAGCTCGCTCCGGGCGATTGTAGCGACCGATGAAGGCCCCATAGGCCCCCTTTCTGGCCTTCGCGGCATCCTTCGGACCAAACTGTTCTGTCGGGATCGGCTCGTTGCTCTCCAGGCGGATGTGATGGCCCTGTGCGATGCGGACGGCCTCCTTTAGCGCCTGCGGCTGGCGCAGGATGGCCAAGTTGATCGTCCTGCGGATGTCGCGGCTTGTAGCGGCGATTCCATCCTTCTGGCACAAGCGGGCAAGTTCGGCCTCTACCGCTTCACGGATACGGCGTGGGTCGATGCCGTCATTGAACATAAGCTGCGCCTGCGCCTGTTCCGCGATGCGGGCCGCCGACATCCTGACACTCAGATTGCGCTGGTCAGTCTGGTCCGCGTTGAACAAGTCGCGCATCGACAGTTCGGCGTTGCTGTTCACCCTCAGCAACATCGAGGTCATGGGCACCATGCGGCAAAACTCGCGGGCGATCTGCGGGCAAAGATCGCTCTCAATGTCGAACAGGTTCGGCAGTTCCTCTCGCACCAGCGCCGTTGGAATACCAAAGTCCGTCCGCAGCAGATACTTCACCTGATGCTCCTGCGGCACGGGTGGCGCGGGTGTGACGCGTGGCGACAGAACATCGGGCAGATTCGGGAACAGCGGCGGGGTAGCCGGGGCTGAAAAGCCCTCAACAGCACTCAGGGCGCTTTGCTGACGCAGGGGCGAGGCCGTGACATAGTTTGGGTTAAGCAAACCCATCGACACCTGCCGTTCAACACGGTCGGTTTCGGTCTCACCCGGCACGGCCCGCACGGGCGGGGGCGGCAACGGTGTTGCACCATAGCTTTCCGCCGCCCGCGTATCGTTGCCCAACACGTTCACGTCGAGCGTATCAGTCAGAACCGCGATCCCCTCCCGCACAGCTTTCAAGTCGGCGGCCGCTTCATCCAGGCCGACCTGCAATTCCGGGTCCGACATGAAGACATAGCCCCGGTCCAGCAGAGGCTCTGTCCCATGCAGCGGGCGTACCAGCGGGTGCACCCGCATGATCCGGCCCACGATCTGCAACCCGAAATCCCGCCCGCGCGACGGGCGCACGGAAACCAGCGTCCATGCTCTCGGCGCGTCGAACCCGGTCGCCACGGCCAGCTTGAACACCAGAACCTCGATCTCGGGGTCATAGGCCAACGTATGAAATGCCGGGTCCGGCTCGCCCGAGGTGTGGACGGCGATTGCCTTCTCGGGCACCCCGATCTCGATCAGCCTCTCCTTCACTCGCGCAACCGGGTCTTCCTTGCCCTCTTGCTGATCCTCGACCTGCACCAGCATCAGGGGCGTCAGGCTGATCCCTTTCTCGGCCAGCTTGTCCTTGATGAACGAATGCTGCGACCATCCCGCCGTCAAAGTCGCCACTTCTGTGTCGATCAGCGCCCGGTCTTCTTCCTTGAACCGTAGCACGCCGACCATCAGGCCGATCTTGTTCAGACCTGCCTTAACCACCGCCTCGCGCGAAATCGTCACGCGGCTGGCCACCTTCAACCCGGCATCGCGTTCGAACTTTTCCAGCTTGGCATCGTTCGGCGTGGCCGTGGCCAGCACCGTAAAATCGGGCGACAACACATTCAGGAAGAAATCCGCCGTCGCTGCCGCGCCCGAGCCGAAATTCAGGTGTGCCTCGTCAATCACAACGCCGATACGGAACCCGCGTTCGCGCAACTCGGCAATCATGCTGTCCACCGACAGAGATGCCTCCTTGTCGGTGCGGACCTTGCGGCTCTCCTTCTTGACCACCGCGACCGAGGCCCAAGTCTGCACGAACACATCGCCATCCCGCGCGGCACTGGCCTCGCGGTCGGCATAGACATCGCGTTGACGCAACGCACCGCATTGCGCTGTCAGGGCACTGCGGGTCTGCATCACCAGCCCGGCATATGGGGCAAACCAGAACCACACCGTCTTCGCGGAAAGCTGCCCTCGCACGGCTTCCAGCGCGCGGCCCAGCATCAGGGTCTTGCCCGATCCGGTGGGGGCTTGCAGCAGAATCACCCCCAGCTCGCGCGAAATCCGTTCCCGATGTTCGGGTTCGCGGTCATGCAGGGCGGAAACGGTGCGCAGCGTCTCGGCCATCGCATCGACGGCCTTCTGCTGGAACGGGGCCAGCGACAGACGGAAATCGGCGTCCCCGGTCATTGGCGGAACCTTCCGACCAGTTCGGTGCGCACGGATCGCACGTCCAGCGCATCGCCAAGAACGGCGGTGATCTGGCCCGGCGCCCAGGCATAGACAAAGGCATTCTCGCGCCGTTCGGCCACGCAACGCAGGTGGTCCAGCAGTTCGGTGCTGACCCGATCCGCAAAGATCAGGGTTTGTTGCTCTGTCTTGTGCTCCTGCCACGGCGCTTGGGTGTAGCGTGTCAGGGGCAGGCGGTGCAACGTTTCCAATGCCGCCCAAACCTCGGCAGGTGCAAGATCCTGGTCGAGGTCTTCAAACTCGATCTCGCGGCAGCGGAGATAGGCGAAATCGGCGGAAAGGCCTGCGAATTTCTTGTCGTCCGAGGCATTCAGGCGGCGAATGCGTTCCGCCGTCACGTCGCGGCACAGGTTCTTGTCGGGTTCATCGGCGGTCGCCTCAGTGGACGACACCATGATGAACCGCCGATCCCCGCCATCCTCGGCGTTCAATTCCATGACGGCTTGGGCAGTGGTTGCGGAACCTGCGAAGAAATCTAGCACCGCGTCGCCAGGTCGGGTTGACTGTTCCATTAGAAGCTTGAGCAATGAGACGGGCTTGGGGTATTCGAACACCGACTGACCAAAGATGTTTCTGATTTGCCGAGTGCCTTCGGCAGTCTGACCAACTTCTTCCGAGTAGCTTTCCTCTGAAACAATACCATCGAGCATACTGGAGAGGGGATTGGGTTCTTCAGTTTTATCCTTGAGGAACTTTTTTATCCGAACGCTCCCGAGGCCGATTTTCTTTCCGATCCATTCTTCAAGGTTAGGGAGGTCAATCCTTGCAAACTTATGTGCTGACCCATCAGAAATCGCCGCAAGCAATTCTTCCATGGAATCGTAGATGACGTATTCGCCCTTTCGCTTAAAAATTATAAGATTTTTAGCGATTAGATCTTCAATTGTCGG
This sequence comes from Paracoccus simplex, assembly GCF_042648325.1. NCBI lineage: Bacteria > Pseudomonadati > Pseudomonadota > Alphaproteobacteria > Rhodobacterales > Paracoccaceae > Paracoccus > Paracoccus simplex. The sequence continues at coordinate 68,309 of NZ_JBHRXE010000017.1, forward strand.
GCCAGTAAGCCCCTTGTCGCCTTTTCTGCCGACCGACCACACCCGATTAGGATTTGGCGGGTAGAATATGCCTGTCTCTTTATCTTCAATGAAATAAACGCCGTTCTTGCGCTGCTTATAACTTTTGGGCTGTTGGAGAGGGTCGTCTGTCCAATCGCCACGCTCATCACCGTCCGGGTTGCTGTAGTCATCTCGCTGCTTCGCAGAGCCTGCGAATTCGAAATCCGCATTTCTGTAGACCAAGATAAAATCGTGATCCTTCGAATAGTTGCCGCTGTCGTAACCGCCTTTCCTTGTTCGCCAGACAAAGCAGCCAAGCCGCATGCCGGGCAGGACTTCATCCATCAACAGTTCAAGACGCGCCCGCTGCTCATCATTGATAGAAACCAAGATAACGCCAGACGGCGCAAGAAGATCGCGGGCCAGCGCGAGACGCCGGAACATGAACTCCAACCATGTCGACTGTCGATATGCATCCTCAGGATTGATGTACCGGTCATTGTAGACCCAGGTCGTTGTACCTGTGTTGTAGGGTGGGTCGATGTAGATGCACTTGATCTGCCCCGCCATCGTCATCCGCAGCCAGCGCAGGGCGTCATAGTTGTCGCCCTCGATCACCATGTTCCGCCACGGCGCGGGCTTGTCCGACAGGTCGGGGATGATCGTCGCCGCCACGAAGTTGGCGTCCACAGCGTTGTCTGCCTCGATCTCGTCCCGCTCCCAGACCAGCCCCAGCTTCTTGGTGCGGTCCCGCTTCTTCAGCAGTTCGATCAACTGCTCACGGGGGAGATCGTCATATTTGCTCATGCCCTGTCCCGTCTTCCTAGGGCGAGTGTAACGCGCCCGGTCGGCTTGTGACTGGCGAACCAGGCTCGCCGTCCGGAGCCAACGCATACACTGCGACCGCCCATGTCTCAACGCCGGAAGTCATTGCGAGCGCAAAAATATAACTTTAATTACAATCCCTTCCCCCTACACCGCTTTGCACCACACCTCCGAATTAGCGTTTCGCCTTCAGTTGTGGAAGCAACGTGGGAATCCTAGGTATTCAGTCTTACGGCCTATGGCGCGCAGCGGCGGTCATGGCTTCTGCCTCTGTCTGGAACGGCAGGTGATCGCGCGGGATTGGCACGGGGCTTCTCCAACCGATCTCGCCAAGCTCCTGAAACCGTAAGATGGCTTCTTCGATCACGGTGCGATCAATGAATGGGGCATCGACAATGATTTCCAGCCCGATGCCGTATTGGTATGAGTGGTCCAGCCGGAAAGATTCATGGATCACTGGCGGGGTTTCGCACAGGACCTCAGAGGCGACCTTCTCCTCATACTCCCTGATTGTCAGGCCATCGAGCGCGGCATGACGGCGCGGTTCGGAGCGGATCACCCGATAAAGTTTCTGCCGTCCGACATGGAATGCAGGACTGAATTTCCAGCGATATTCCTCTTCCAGTTCTGCCTCCGTCAGGCGTGACCGGGTTTGCTCTGCGGCCATATCCTGAGACCGTTCCCAGAAGCACAGGTTGCCGGTGGTTATGCTGGCATTCCAGATGCTGCGACCGTCAAGGCCCAAAAACAGGAAGTCGAACCATTGCCTGTAGATATCTGGGCGGCCCGGTTCGTCCAGCACCAGATGACTGGTGAACAGCCCACCATAGATCGGCTTGTCACCCAGAATTTTCCAACGCAAACGCACGAAGGCATCACGCTGCCGGTGTCGCGACAGGGAGGCGAAAGGGGTGAAGCGGTGTCGTTTCCCGCATCTCATGGCTGTCATCCTTTGTCGTGCTGCGCAGCTATACCATCCAGCGCTGCGGAGAATCCAAGCGCAAGGCTGGTAAGGGCCCCACCAGCTATTCCCTCGCTTCGGCGTATCATGGCATGCCATTGACTACGAGCAGCACTGTCAGCGCATTTTTGTTCTGGGCAGAGTTTCATGGCCCGTGACCTTCCTGCTGTCTGAGGTGCAAGATATCATTTATCTCGACACCGCACCGGGGAGATGATCCCCCCAGCCGATCTTGGCGGCGCTGGTAAGTATCGAGGGGATCCGTGCCCAGTTATGATCGGTCATGGTCGCGCAGTCCTTCTGAGACTGCGGGACCATTCTTGCTGGGACCAGCCTGTCACAGTTGTGGGATTTTGCACAAGGTTTGCCAGATGGTTTCACTTTGAGCGGGATCACAGCGCAATCGCTACGGATGTCGGTCGACGGCACAAGAATCCGCACGCATCAATCTAAAATCAAATTGATATTTCATGATTTCAATGGGTTGCCAGATTTTTTCATTGATTCACCGAATCACTTGATCCATTTGTTGGACGGGTGATTCGCAACTTTGGTATCGCGGTTCGTCCGAGGCCCCTAGTCTAGCATGGAGGAACAATGACTGTTGATCTGGCGCGCCACGCAGACATCCGCAAACGCTTGAGTGCAGTCGGTCTTTCGATAAGCGCGCTGGCAAGAGAGGTTGGGGTAGCGCCTGAGACAATCACGATTGTCAGCCAAGGCTACCGCCGGTCGCGGCGGGTTGAATCGGAGTTGGCATCCGCCCTGGGGACCACGCCAGCGCAGCTTTTCCCGGAGCGGTACACAGCGGAGGAGGGCTCAACCGAAGAATAGCATACCGTCAAAAAGGGAAAAGGCCCTCCTGGTGGAACAGGAAGGCCCTTCAGAATTAGGTGTCGATTTCGAGCCGACCCCTCTTCTTTCCCCCAAGGCGCAGAAAAAGTCAACCCGCCGGAATGGTTTCGGCGGGATCGCCCCTGCATTTTTGAAAGAAGGCGGAAGCGCTTCTTCCTCCGTGCCGAAAGGCAGGGGCATGGATGATCGCGCGTTCCGAAACCATATGAACCAGACCCTGATCCATCGCGCGCCGGAACCGAGTCGCGCTAGCCGGGATGTAGTGCGCCGCTCAAAGGCGAGCCTGCGCGGCAGCATGATCGTCAAACTTCCGGCCTACGAGCGCCCGCGTGTCATCCAGTTCGAAAGCATGTTGGAATACCGCTTCCTGTGCCTGACGCTGCTGCGCCCGGATATACATGATATTCTGGAACAGCCGCCAGCGATCCTGTACCGCCGCGCCGATGGCAGCAACGCAAGCCATATTTTCGATTTTCGCGTCACGTTGACCAACGGCGAGCGGATCGCGGTCGCCATCAAGCCTGCGGACAGGGTGATCCGACGGGATTTCATCGCCGAGTTGCGCCATATCGCTGCCGACATGCCAAAGCACTTCGCGCATCGGGTCAAACTCGTGACCGACGAGCAGCTTGACCGGAGGGCGGCGGCAGAAGCTGCGCGGCGGATCATGTGGAACCGTCCCGCTTTGACGGAGGTCGCAGCATGAACATGCGCCTCCGTCTCTCCCGCTCGGACCTGCTAACGGTGGGTGGCGTTGCTTATCGCCCCACTGAGGTGCAGGCCGAAACCATCATCCTTGAACGCGCCGACCAACCTGGGATCACCGAAAGCTTCACTCATGCCGAGGTTCATGATCTGCTGCAATCCTCGGATACACGCTATCAGGCCGGGTATTTCGACTTTGCCCGCAGTCGCGACCGGAAGAACTGCCCGGCTGATATGCTGGCCGAACTCGATGAAGAAACCAGATCAATGGTCCTCTGGCGGCAGGTGATCTGCGACAGCTTCCTGATGTTCGAACAGGGAGGCAAGGTTGCCAGAAGCTATTCATCGGTCACGGCTATCCTGCCTTCACTCGACTACGAGGTTCGGCGGAGATCGGGGCAGACTGCAAATGCCGGCGGTGGACGCCGCGCGGGCGCGAAATTTGTTACCCGCAAGCTCCCTTGCGCCAAAACCATCCTGCGCTGGCTCAAAGCCTATGAGGAAGGCGGCTATGATCCGCTGGCACTTCTGCCCCGCACCCATCGGAGTGGCAATCGCGGCTTGCGCTGGTGCCACCGGACCGAGGCGATGGCTTCTGAAGTCATTGACGCCTATGCCAGCACACAGCGACCGACCAAACGGCAGGCGGTGGCCGAGATCCGTAACCGGATCAAATCTGCAAACCAGCATAGGCGCGGCAATGGGCTAGCCGAACTGGCGTTGCCATCCGAGCGCAGCCTGCTGCGGCGGCTTTCACAGGCTGATCCCTATTACATCTATGCACAACGCTGGGGGATCGATGCGGCGAACCGGAAATTCAATCTCTTCGAGACGGGTGTCGAGACGCTGTTTCCCGGCGAGCGGATTGAGATGGACGAAAACCGCCTCGACGTGATTTCTCTTCTGACACCTTCGGGGATTCTCGAGCAAATGTCCGCCGAACAGGTCGAACGGCTGAAAGGGAGGCGTTGGCTTTATGTCGCCAAGGATTGTGCCACGAAGTGCATCCTCGCGTTGCGGCTGGCGGAAACCCCAAACGCTCAGGATGCGATCCGCACCCTGCGGGATGTGCTCCACGATCGGACGGCCTACGCCCAGGCGGCGGGCTGTGAGAGCCGATGGGATCAGGTTGCGGGTATCGGCACCCTCGTCACCGATCAGGGATCGGCTTTCATCTCGGAAGACTTCCGGACGGCCGCGGCCTCGCTCGGCCTGACGATACACTTTCCCCCGGCGGGATTGCCGCAGATGCGCGGCAATGTCGAAAGCTTCTTCCGGACGGTCGGGCACAAGCTCATGCCGCTTCTGTCGGGGCGGACGTTCTTCAACTCAGTGGAACGCGCTGACTACCCTTCCGAACAACTGGCATGCCTTGATGACGACGATCTTATCCGCATCCTGCTCACCTTCGTCGTAGACATTTACCACAATGAACCCCACGGGTCGTTAAAGGGTGAGACCCCAGCCGACTGCTGGAAACGTCTGGCAAAAGAGCAAGGATTGCTGCCGATTCCGGACGGGCTGACGCTGCGAAAGGCTTTCGGACGGCCGCTGACCCGCAAACTTCGTGGCGATGGCGTGCTGTTTGCCGGGCTATCCTACAGTTGTGATGCCTTGCGTGAAGCGTTCCTTCATTCTCCGGAACGCGAGGTGGAAATCCGAGCTGACCTTTTCGATCTGGGCTGGATCGCGGTCAAAGTCGGCAAGGCCTGGCACGCCGCGACCTGCAACCATCGTGGCTTTGAGGGGATGCGCTATACCGACTGGCAGGAGGCCTGCCGGGCGCTGCGTATTCAGCACCGTCGCGCCGCCGCACTGTCAGAGAATCTCGTGCAGCGCGCCGTTGCCCGGATTTCCGAAACCAACCGCGCCGCCGCGCTGCGGATGCAGTTGACACCTTTCCATGTCACCGATGCTGAAGTCGCCCGAAACGAAGAAGCCCTGCATTTCTCTCTGACCTCCTCCGACATCAAGCTGGCTGACGGCGGTCATTCCGGTGATCCGCTGACAGACGGCATCGAAATCCGGCCTCCGGAAGACGTGGAGAAATCCCCGTTTGAGACGCGGGAAGAGACTTTGCCCGCCAATCCCGATGTGCCGCGCGGCAAGACCTGGAGGTTTGACGATGAGTGACATCCCCTCAACCATCGCAAGCAAGATTGCCGATTTGCGCGCAAGGTTCATCCTTCACGAGCGGTTCGAGCCCTTGCAGGCGCGGTTCCGCATGCTTTTGGAAAAGCGTCTTGCTGATATTGCCGCCGGGCGCAGTGCAGATGCGCATGGCATTGCCCTTTCAGGCGCATCGGGCACCGGAAAGAGCTGCGCCATGGCGCAGCTTATCGCACGGGCAAGGGTGGAACTGGCGCACTCATCCTGCACCGAAGCAACGATCATCAGCCTGCGCGTGCCATCCCCCGCCACGCTGAAATTCCTCGGACAGATGATCCTGCGCGCACTCGGCTACAACCTCTCGGCCGAACGGCAGGCGTGGTACATCTGGGATCTGGCTCGGCATCAGCTCCGGCAGCGCCGCGTCTTGTTCCTGCATCTGGACGAGGCACAAGACCTCAGTTCCCGTGGCACGACGAGTGAACTCAACGCCGTCGCGTCAATGCTGAAAACCTTGATGACCGATCCCGATTGGCCGGTGGGCATTCTGCTTTCGGGCACCGAGGAGCTTGAACGCATCCTCAACCACGATCCGCAGCTGGCCCGGCGCATGGATGCGGTGCATTTCGCACCGCTATCACCGGTGGCTCACGCCCCTGATGTCGTCGGCCTGATCGGGGATTACGCCATTCGTGCCGGTCTGACTGCCGCCCCAGACAGTCAGACCATCGCTTTGGCGGAACGGCTGATCCATGCCAGTGCCTTTCAGTTCGGGCTGGTGATCGAGATCATCATTGCTGCAATCGAAGCGGCGCTGCTGGAACAGACCCTGGCCTTGCAGGCGCGCCATTTCGCGCTCGCCTATGAGCAGCGGTCGTCATGTTCGGATGCTTTCAACCCCTTCATCGTTAACGATTACCACAGGATTGATGCCCGCAAGGTATTCATCCGGGAGGCCCAATGATGTTCACCACCGCTGCCCTGCCACTGTCCGTCGAGCCGGTCATCGGCGAAAGTGCCACCTCGCTCGCCTCGCGCCTTGCATGGCGAAACGGCGCGCCCCGACTCATCACCTTTTGCTCCGACCTCGGGATCGACCATCGTGGCCTGACCAACGGTGCGGAAAGCGAAATTCGCCGCGTTGCGGCCCTGGCGGGGCTGGACCCAGATCCGCTTCTAATCTGGACACCCCGTCTGTTCGAGCCGGGCTGGTTCCAGCTTGGAAAGGAGCGGATCAAGTTCACCGCCCTGTCACGAACCCAGACATATGCCTGCCCATTGTGCCTGGGAGAGCAGGCGCAGAATGGTCCGCTCAGCATCGGGCATCCGGGGGCGTGGCAATTGAACAGCATCCGGAGTTGCACCCGGCATGGCTGTGCTCTGGTTCCAATGCCGCCCGCGCCCAGCAACAAGGACGTGTTCGATTTCGCGCGGATCATAGAGCGGCACGTTTCAATCCCACCAATGCCGGTTTCTGAAACCAATATGGTGTTGGAGCACTATCTGATCAGCCGCATCACAGGGGAAAACGCTGATGCGGGCTGGCTGGGCAAGCTACCGCTTCATGTCGTTTCCCAGACAGCGGAAAACCTCGGTATCCTCATGACCCTTGGCCCCGATCCCAAACGCTCCGACATCACTGACCTGCAATGGATCGCGGCAGGCGCTGCCGGTTTTCCTGTCCTTGCCGCTGGCGCGGAGGCCCTGCATCAGGTGCTGGCCAACATGAAGCGCGGCCATGTCAACGATGCTGGCCGGTATCGGGCACGGTATCGTTTCTTCTTCGAATGGCTACGCTATCGCGATGACGACCGCGATTTCGACATTATTCGCGATCAGGTCCGCGATTTCATCTGGAAGAATTTCCCGGTCGCCCGAGGCGCGCTGGTGCTCGGCAAGGAATGTCCACGCCAGTTCGTGCATTCCCTGTCCACGGCCGTCCGCGCGAGCGGGATCACCAGACGCCAGTTGGGCCGCCGCCTCTGTTCGATGGGGCTGGCAACGCCCAATGGAGAGAAGCTAGGCTTCGACATCCACGACTACATACCGGACGGTGTGCTCGCCACCATCGCAGCCGAGTTCTCTGGTCTTTTGAACGCCTCTGAGGCCGCAGCCTATCTCGGAATCAAGCGTTTCCTGTTAACAAAACTGACGCGGCCGGACCTGATCCCGGTCTTTATGCGCGAGGAAAAGGCGCTGCCGCTCTATCAAGTGTCCGCACTTTCGGAGTTTATGGATCGGCTCGACAGGTTGCGCGAAACTGGGGACCCGCAAAATGGGTGGGAGGACATCGCTACTGCCGCGCATCGCACGAAAATTACCACCGAGAGGGCAACCGCGCTGATCCTGTTGCATAAGCTCCCACTGCGCTGCCGTCACGACGAGGCTGCAGGCTTCCGGAGTTTTCTGATTGATCCTGTGGTCTTGCGCGAGGCGATCAGCCTGCCCGAGGAGGGCGCCGTCCATCCAAGGAGGGCCGCGCGGCTTCTGCACCTGCCTGCCGCCACCATCACCGCCCTTATTGCGCATGGACATCTCGACGGGGTTCCCGTCAGACGACCATCACCAGCCCGACCGCAGGTTTACGTGTGCCCGCACTCAATCGACGTATTCCAGGATTTGTTCATATCGCAATGGGATCTGGTTCGAAAAATCGAAGACCGGAAGAACTTCTTTGGAAGCGATGATCTTTTGCCCGAACACCAACTCGACCTCGGGGAAAAAGCCGAACCGATCTACAGGCGGGAGGTCCTTGACTTCCTTTGAAATCACCACGCCGGCCTTCGGGCCGGTAATTTTTTGTCTGCCCCGGACAAGGTTTATGGCACAAATGGACAGGCGGCTGCGTGATCGGAAATCAGAGACACTGATTTCATTAAGTTTTCACGGCAGAAAATGGAACAACTACGAGGTGCTGTTCACCTTTTGACGTTGAAATTGCCGCTAACACCTTGAAAGGAAAGGCGGTTTCAGCGGTTCGATAACCTGAATCCATCGAGTATCGCAGAGGCTCTGCAAAGGCCAGTCTAAGCACTGTTCTTTTGAAGGCTAAGCTGCCATTTTCGTATAGATTCCAAGGGTTTCCCAAAAACTCTAGAGCTGGTTCGATAAACTCCTCTAGCCTGCCTTTCGGCGGCACGATTTGAGCAGCCCTTTCGGTCAGAAGCAGCTTCTCCCGCTCTAGCTTGGCGATCTTGCCCTCATAGGCTTTGATGACGCTGGCGTTGTCGGCCTCAACGATGCGCTCCAATAGAGTTTCAATCTGCTTCTCGGCATCACGGAGCAGTTTCGCGATCTCGTCCTTGTCAGCGTTGCCATCGTGGCGCGCGACGGGGCGACCAAGGTCATGCTCAAGGCCGATGGATCGGGCCCGCATACCGGCGCCAGTGCAGCCGGCAAGGCCTTCACTTCGGCCGCAATGGGCCGCGATACCGCCGGACTGGCGGGCTTCATCGCCTCGGCCCCCGAAAATGCCGGTCTGCGCGACATGGATGCGCGGATGGTCATCCAGGGGGGCGGCCTGCCGATCCGCATCGGTGAAGCCCTGGTGGGAGGCATCGGCGTCGGCGGCGCGCCCTCGGGCGAGATCGACGCGACCTGCGCCACCGCCGGGCTGACCGCCATCGGCGCGGCAGAGTAAGGTTGGGCCGCGGCCCTGCCGGGGGCCCCGTCGGGGGCCTGCATCAGCGGGGCCGCGCCTGGCTGGCGGCCGCCAGCCAGGCGCTTTCTGGGTGACAAGGCCTAGGATGCCGACTGGCTGCGCGACGACCTGAAGGAGCGCGGCATCTGTCCCTGCATCCCGCCCAGCAAGAAACGCAGGAAACCTGGCAGGCACAAGAAACGCCTTTATCGAAAGCGTTACCGCATCGAGAATGCCTTCGGTCGCCTGAAGACTGGCCAATCGCCGGGAAACAGTTCCCCGAACTGCTTTCCGACTCGGCGTGCCATGGCTTTGGGGAAAGACGGGGCCGCCATCGGCGCCTCCGTCCGCCAGAAAAAGTTGCTCGTCGATCAGTCCCCTCGCGAAGGCTGGATCCTGTCCCTAGCTCAGGTCCGAATATCTTCGATGGTGGACGTTAAGATCGTCATGCAGAATCTCGGCGAAGGCCTGGGCGAGCTTGGACAAAGGACGATGCTGCGGCATGACAACCGCTGCGGTGAATGGGACGGCTGGGCGGAACGGACGGAATGTCACCCTGCCCGCATCGCCGCGCGACAGCCGATAGCTTTCCGCGCTCAGCGGGTCGATGACGGCGCAGGCCAGGCCAGCCTCGACAAAGGACAGCAGCGGATAAAAATATTGCGTTTCGAACCTCGGACGGAACGGCACGCCATGCGAAGCGAAGGCCTCGGCCGTGCGGCCGTAGGTTGAATGCGCGGCAAACAGCGCGGCGATGTCGCGCTGCGCCAGATCCTGCGGCGTGATGACCGAGCGGGACGCCAGAGGATCCTTCTCGGACAGGGCGCAGACGCAATCGTAGGTCACGGGCTCGAACCGCAGCAGGTTCGAATCCTCTGGCACATGGTCGCTGAGATCTGCGAGTCCGAGGTCGAATTTCTGCGTGGCCACCAAATGCCGCACCTGCAATGAACTGCGTGTCAGCAGCGTCAGCCGCACATCCCGACGATTCTCGAGAAAGCGCGTCACCAGTTGCGGCACCAGGATCACCGACGGGCCGGGCATACAGACGACCCGCAGTTCGCCCTGTTCGAGATTGCCGATGCGGGTCATGTTCTGTTCGACATTGCGCAGCCGCTCCAGAATCTCGCTCGCTTCCTCGAACAGGTAATGGGCCTCGGGCACGGGGATCAGCCGTCCCGAACGGCGCAGGAACAGCTTGTAGCCCAGTTCCGATTCCAGGCTAGCGATCATGGCGCTGATCGCGGGTTGGGTGCGGTAGAGAATCCGGGACGCCTCGGAAAACGAGCCGGTCCGCATGACCTCGCGAAAGACGACAAGCTGCTTGCTGTTCATTGCTACCTCCAGCGATCGAATCCCATGCTATAAGAGAAAATTTTAGCTATGAAGAATTTTCAAATTCGACTTTATGGCACGTTACCACCTATCCTGCGGGCAACAAGACAGGCGCAGGAGTGAACCGGCGTCTTAGTGACAAGGAGGCAGCTTTGTTCCGCCCAAGAACGATGACCATGAAGAGATGGATGCCCGGCCAGGCAGAGCGCGGCTGGCGCGGGGGAACGCCCACCGGCCGGTCGCGGAGGCAGCCATGAACCGGCGTTACGTCGATGTCGTGCTGGGCTCGGTCCTGATCGCCGGCGCCATCCTGATCCTGACGGGCGACGGGCTGGCCCAGGGCGGGGTCGAGACGCAGCTTGGCTCGATGTTCATGCCGCGCGTCGTCGCGGGGTTCATCCTGATCTTCTCGGCCATGATCGCGATAACGTCGTTGCGGCAGATCATCGCGCAAAGCGCCTTGGCGCCGCAGGAAACGATCGCGACCGAGGGTCTGGGCGGTGTGCTGATCTATGTGGGCATCTTCGCCGCCTATTGGTGGCTTCTGCCCACGCTCGGCTTCGTCGTCGCCACCTCGGCCGCGATGTTCGCCGTGGCCGTCCTGCTCGGGGGCCGGTCGTGGCTGGCGATGGCGGTCGTCTCCATCGTCATTCCGGTCGTCACCTTCTACGGCTGCCGCGAGCTGATCCGGGTCTATCTGCCCGAATGGTCGTTGTGAGATCGCCATGCTGACCAACATCATCAACGGTTTCACCGCGGTTCTGGCGCCCGCGCCGGTGCTGGGCATCGCGCTGGGGGTCTGCGTCGGGATCGTCTTCGGCGCCATCCCCGGCATTTCCGGGATCATGGCCATCGCGATCATGCTGCCCCTGACCTTCTATTTCGATCCGGTGGTGGGCATCGTGACCCTGCTGGCGGTCTATAAGGCAGGGATCTATGGCGGCTCGATTTCGGCGATCCTGATCAATACGCCGGGCGCAGCCGCGTCCTTCCTGACCTCGTTGGACGGGCACGCGCTGGCGCGGGCCGGCAAGGCGGGCAAGGCGTTGTGCCTTGCGCTTTACGCCTCGGTCACCGGCGAGATGCTGGCGACGCTGGTGCTGATCTTCGTGGCCGCGCCGATCTCGCTGCTGTCGCTGCAGGCGGGGCCGATCGAAAAGGTTTGGCTTTTGGTCTTTGCCTTCACGGTGGTCGGTTCGATGACCGGGGAATCGGTGCCCCGGGGGCTTCTGTCCTGCTGCCTGGGGATGCTGTTCGCGATGGTCGGCATGTCGGCTTTGACGGGGGCGGCGCGGCTGACCTTCGGCATCCCCGAGCTGCTGAGCGGCTTCACCTTCCTGCCCCTGCTCATCGGGGTCCTGGTCATGCCCGAGGTGATCGAGGGCGTCCGCCGCCGCAAGACCCCGCAACACGAACTGGTCCTGAGGCATTCGCCCAATCCCGCCGACAACCGGATCAGCTTCCGCGAATACCGATCGGTCTTCGGGACGATTCTGAAATCGACCGGCATCGGGACCGTGGTCGGCGCCCTGCCGGGTCTGGGGTCAAGCGCGGCCGCCTTCCTGGCCTATGGCGAGGCCAAGCGCGCATCCAAGGAGCCGGAGACCTTCGGCAAGGGCTCGCTGCACGGGATCGCAGCGGCGGAATCCTCGAACAACGCCGTCTGCGGGTCGAGCATGATCCCGATGCTGACGCTCAGCATTCCCGGCGACGACGTGACCGCGCTGCTGATGGGCGCGTTCCTGATCCACGGCATCACCCCCGGACCGACGATCTTTTACGAACATACCGACACCATCTACGCCATCTTCGCCGGCTTCCTGATGGTGGATCTGTTCCTGCTGGTGATCGCGCGCTTCGGCTTCCGGTTCTGGATGAAGGTGGCCTCGGTCAAGACCTATTTCATCTTCCCCTGCGTCTTCGCCTTTGCCGTCATCGGCGCCTTCACCACCAACCAAAGCCTGAACGATATCATGATCCTGCTGGTCTTTACCGTGTTGGGCTACGGGATGCGCCTTGTCGGGTTGAACCCCGCCGCCTTCATCATCGGCTTCATCCTGATGCCGATCTTCGAGCAGAACCTCGACCAGGCAGTTTCCATCGCCGGCGGCGACTATCTGCGGCTGCTGGCCTCGCCCATCGGCTGGGGGTTCATCGCCCTTGCCGCACTGTCGGTCTGGTCGGCGATCCGCATGAACCGCAAGACGCGCCGGCGCGCGCTCGCGGCAAGCCAATCGCCGGTTCCGGCCGGTCGACACCTCTTCCAACAGGAGCATCAAAAGTGAAAAAACAGCTTGCCCTTCTTGCCGCCATCGGCACCTTCGCATCGGCCTTTGCGATGCCGGCCGCGGCCGAGTTTCCCGACAAGCCCATCCGGGTGATCGTGCCCTGGGGCGCGGGCGGCGATTCCGACCTGACCACGCGGGTCTGGGCCGATGCGGTCGAGAAGATCCTGGGCGTGCCCGTCGCGGTGGTCAACAAGGCCGGCGGCACCGGGGTCATCGGTACGACCGAGGTCGTGAACGCCAAGCCCGACGGCTATACGCTGTTGAACGTCGGGCTGAGCAATGTGCAGGTCACGCCCAACTTCAGCGACGTGTCCTATGATTTCGACAGCTTCACCCCGGTGGTGAAACTGTCGGCGGTTCCCCTGGGGATCCTGGTCGCCAAGAATAGCCCCTACGGCAGTTTCGAAGAGTTCATGCAGGGCGCCAAGGACAAGCGGCTGACGCAGGGATCCTGGGGCGCGGCCTCGTCGGGGACGATCCTTGCCAGCATCGTCGCGCGGCAAGCGGGCTATACCGTCGACTACGTGCACGCCAATACCACCGCCGAGTCGATGGTTTCGCTGATCGGCGGTCACATCGACTCTGCCGTCTCGTTTCCTCCCGCCTTCGATCCGCATCTGAAGTCGGGCAGCGCGCGCCTGCTGGTCGTGAACAAGAAGTCCGACCAATATCCCGGCGTGCCCAGCTTTGCCGATTTCGGCATCAAGGGCGATTTCGAGGGCTGGTCGGGCATCTTCGCGCCCAAGGACGTGCCGCAGGAGGTGGTGGACAAACTGGTCGAGGCCAGCGCACAGGCGATGCAGGATCCTGAGGTCGTCAAGGCCTTCGAGAATATCGGCGCCAAAGTCGATTTCCGCCACGGCGACGAATGGGTGGCGGACATGCGCGCCACCTACGGCATCATGGCCGAAGCGGCCGCCGAAATGCGGAAATGACCGGCCGACCGGGCGCGCGGCTGTCGCGCGCCCGGGGCCCTGTGGCCGGTTCCGGCAGCACTCACAATTCGGAATGAACATGACACCGGACGAACGAAGCATCGCCGTCGTCGGCGGCGGTATCATTGGCATTTGCGCGGCGCTTTATCTTCAGGAAAAGGGCTTTCGGGTCACCGTCCTGGACCGGGCCGGGACCGACGATCAACGGGCCTCCTATGGCAATGCCGGGAACCTTTCGCCATGGTCCTGCGTGCCGGAATCCCTGCCGGGGCTGTGGAAATCCGTTCCCGGCTGGCTGCTAGACCCGCTGGGTCCGATGGCGATCCGGCTGCGTCATCTGCCGGCGGCCGCCCCTTGGCTGGCGCGCTTTCTGCAAGCCGGACGACCGGGCAGAATCCCGGCGCAGGCCGACGCTCTGCGCAGCCTCTATGCGCCGACCGTCGATCTTTACGAAGACCTGCTGCGCGGCAGCGGGCACGAGGAACTGGTCCGTCGCTGCGTCTATATCCAGCTTTACCGCGACGAGGCGCAGGCCGACCTGAACGCGGTCGGCCTGCGGCTTCGGCGCGAGCGGGGCGCGCATGTCGAGCTTGTGGGCGCCGGCGCGCTGCGCGAGCTGGAACCCGACATCTCGCCGCATTACCGCAAGGCGGTGGTGATCCACGGGCAGGGTCACAGCGTCAATCCGCAAAGGCTGCTGCGGGTGCTGGCAGAGCGCGTGGTCCGGCAGGGCGGGCAAATGTCGCGGTGCGATGTCGCCCGGTTGCACCCCGGCCCCGGGGGCGTCAAGATCGAAACCCCGCAGGGCACGCTGGCCTTTGCCCAGGTGGTTGTCGCCGCCGGCGCGTGGTCGGCGAAGCTGCTGCGGCCTCTGGGGCTGACCATCCCGCTGGAAACCGAGCGGGGCTATCACCTGACCGTCCCCGACCCCGGGGTGCGTGTCAACAATACGCTGATGGAGGCCGGCCGCATGGTGGTGGCCAATTCCATGGAAGGCGGCCTGCGCCTGGCGGGAACCGTCGAGTTGGCGGGCCTGAGCGCCTCACCGGACTATCGCCGCGCCCGAAACCTGGCGATTCTGGGTCAAGAGATCTTTCCGGCGCTGAATGTGGAAAACGCAACCGAGTGGATGGGCCATCGCCCGTCGCTGCCGGATTCGCTGCCGGTGATCGGCCGGATGCCGGGCTGTCCCGACATCCTGCTGGCCTTCGGCCACAGCCATCTGGGCCTCTCGGGGGGTGCCCCCACCGGCCGGTTGATCGCCCAGCTCGCGGCGGGCGAAATACCTTCGGTCGATCTTGCGCCCTTCCGCGCCGACCGCTTCCGTTTCCTTGGCTCACAGGAGAAGCCGGCATGACCTTGCAACGCGGCGGCCGCAACATCTGCGGCATTTCCATCGGCGTGCTTTCGCTGGAAAGCTATTTCCCGAAGCCGCCGGGGCATATCAAGAACCCGTCCAGCCTGCCGTTCACCACGGCCTACGAGATTCTCGACGGCATCACCGTTCCGGAACTGTTGAACCGCCCGAGCCCGGCCATGGTCGGACGGTTGATCGAGGCAGCGCAACGGCTGGAACGCCAAGGTGTCCATGCGATTACCGGCTCTTGCGGGTTCCTGGCGCTGTTCCAGCGCGAAATCGCCGAGTCCGTGCGCATTCCCGTCTTTCTGTCGTCGCTGATCCAGGTGCCGCTGGTCTGGCAGATGACGCGGGCGCCCGTCGGAGTGCTGACCGCCTCGGCCGCCGCCCTGACACCGCGCCATCTGGCCGGCGCCGGCGCCGATGGGATACCGCTGGAAATCCAGGGGTTGGAGGACACGCAGGAATTCGCCAGCGTCATCCTGCGCAATGAACGCAACGACATGGATCTGGACAAGGTGGAGGCCGAGGTCATCGCCGCGGGACGCGCCCTTGTCGCCCGCAATCCGGCGATCCGCGCGATCGTGCTGGAATGCACCGATCTGCCGCCCTTTGCCTTCAGCCTGCAGCAGGCCCTGGCGCTTCCGGTGTTCGACCTGGTGACGCTGTCGGGGATGATCCACCAAGCCGCGCTCCGGCAAGCCTACAAGGGTTTTACATAGCGAGGCCGGTCGGGACATTCGCGCCCGGGCAGCCTGCGGAATGCCCGGGCATCCGTCCGCGATTGCACGCGCCGGGCACGCAACTCGTCTCCGATCCCAATCCATTGCACGACCCCGGCGAAACGAGCCGCCATCCCGTCAAGCCGACGCCTCGAACGCGAGGCCGGGCGAAATGTCGCGGTGATGTGGCTGACCGGGCGCGCGCCGCTCCTGCTTCGGACGACGGCGGCGCGCTCTGTTGGTGGGCCAGATGCGCATTCTAGCGCCAGGGCTTACCCCCGGCTCGCGATCCGGTATATGTGCTTTTCGGCCTTACTTTCCCCAGACCGCCTGCAACAGGTTCAACCAGTTCAGGCCCAGGATCTTTTCGATCCGCGCCTCGGTCCAGCCGGCATCGGCCATGGCGTCCGCGATATTCGGAAAATCCCGGATCTCGCGGAAACCGGCCGGGTTGACGATCTCGCCGAAGCTGGTCAGCCGACGGCCAAATCCCTTGTCATGCGTGATCCAGTCGAAGAACGGCTGGTCATAGCCCTGGGTGAAATCGGTGCCGATGCCGACAGCATCCTCGCCCACGATATTGATGACGTAATCCATCGCAGAGACGTAGTCGGCAATGGTCGAATTGACGCCATTGGCCAGAAAGGGCGGGAACATCGTCACGCCGACAAAACCGCCCTTGTCGACGATATAGCGCAGTTCCTCGTCCGACTTGTTGCGAGGATGCGCCTTGAGCCCCGTGGGCAGGCAATGCGAATAGGCAACGGGCACCGTCGAGGTGTCGATCACATCCCGCGACGTCTTCGGCCCCACATGACTGAGATCGCACAGCATTCCGACGCGGTTCATCTCGGCCACGACCTCGCGGCCGAAATCCGACAAGCCGCTGTCGCGGCTTTCATAGCAGCCGCTGCCGACCCAGTTCTGGGTATTGTAGGTCATCTGCGCGATGCCGACCCCAAGGGTCTTGAGGATCTCGACATAACCGATCTTGTCTTCGAAAGCCGAGGTGTTCTGCATGCCCAGAACGACCGCGGTCTTTCCAGAAGCCTTCGCGCGGCGAATATCCGCAGCGCTTTCCGCCTTGACGATATGGTCGCCAAATTCGCGGAACCAGCGGTTCCATTGCACGATATTGTTGACGGTATCGCTGAAGTTCTCCCAGACGCTGCAGGTGCAGTTCGCGGCCGTCAGGCCCGATTGCTGCATTTCCCTGAACAGATCGCCGCTCCATTTCGAGATGATGAGACCGTCGATAACGACTGCGTTCTCATAGATCGTGCTGGCCTTGTCCTTCATGATGTTTTCCATTTCGATAAGATATATGATGACCGGGCTGCGCCGCGTGCCGGGCAGCCCAAGGCGCGCGTTCAGTCCGTCAGGACGCAGGCGACCTCGAAGCGGCATTCGGCGGCGCCCATGGCCGCGCATTCCACCTCGCGGCAGGTGATCTCCTGCGGCTTGATGCCGCGCATGGCACAGGCAAACTGCATGGCGCCGATCAGGAAACCCTCGAACATATAGCAAGCGGGTGCAGCGGCCTGCCCTTCCGACTCGAGCACATAGATCGACTCCCGCAGCGTGATCCGAGCCGTCAGTTGGTCCAGATCCAACTGCTCGATGGAAAAGCGGCCCCAGCCCCGTTCCGAAAGCCGCTGCAGATAAAGCGCGAAGACATCGCGCTCGGACGCGCCCAGCAGTTCGGACTGGCGCTTGCACCAGTAAAAGGCGGACTTGGCGCCAGAGCGGTCCAGCATCGCCTCATAGGCATCGCGTCCAAGGGTTTCTTCGATTTCCTTGTGCATGTTCACCATGAAATGTCGCGGAACATAGACCATGGGCAGGCCATCGGTGCGCCAGATACCACTGGCTTCGTCCACGTCGATCTGAACAGCGGGCTGCATGTCATTCATCCTTGGATCAGAGGGTTAGCGTTGAAGAAGCGGCCTCCCTGGAGCAGGACCAGGGAGGCCGCCCGGGTCATCTTGCGGCTTGCTGGGCAGAGTAAAGGGACAGGCCCGCATCCGGCAGGAGCGCGGCGTCGTCCATCAGCGAGATCCGCGAGGTTTCGCGCAAGGCCAGCCCGCCAAGGCCAGCCAGAACCGCAATGACCATCAGGTAAAGGGCCGGGGCAAGGTTGTTGCCGGTCGTGTCGATCAGCCAGGTCGCCATCAGCGGGGCCGTGCCACCGAAAAGCGTATATGAGACATTGTAGGTGAAGGCCGAGGCGGTATAGCGCGTCCGCGTGGGAAAGGTCTCGGACAGCAGCGTCGCCGTCACCACATTGGCCGTCAGCGCACCGGTCGCAAGCAGCAGGACACCGGGGATAGCCTTCCACAGCGCGCCGGAGCTGGCCAGCAGATAGGCCGGAACCACCATGACGAACAGCCATGCGCAGACGAAGCGGATCGTGTTGCGCCGGCCGATCCTGTCAGAGATGCGCCCCGCGACCGGACAGAACAGCGCGGCAAAGATCAGGGCGATCATCGTCACCAGCAAGGCCCGCGGCCGCGTGAACCCGCCCTCCACCTGCAGATAGGTCGAGAAGTAGGTGGTGAACATGTAGAATGACAGGGCTGTCAGCGAGATGAAGGTTCCCAGCCGCAGCATCGACTGGCTTTGGCTTTTAAGGGTTTCGCGAAGCGGCGAATGGGCATGGACGTTGTCGTCGGCAGCCATCGCCTTGAAGGCGGGCGTTTCCTCCATGCGCCAGCGCAGATACAGGCCGACCAGTCCCAGGGGCGCCGCAAGCAGGAAAGGCACGCGCCAGCCCCAGGCGGTCATCGCCTCGGCCGTCAGGCTGCTTTCCAGGGCAAAGACCAGCAGCGCGGCCGAAGCAAAAGCCAGGAAGGTCGATACCGGGATGAAGCTGCCATACCAGCCGCGCCTGTCGTTCGGCGCGTGCTCCATCACATATGCGATCGAACCGGCATATTCGCCGCCCGCCGAAAAGCCCTGCAGGCAACGCAGAAACGTCAGCAGGATGGGTGCCGCTATGCCCCAGCTTGCATGGACCGGCAGAAGGCCGATCAGGGTGGTGGCCCCGGCCATCAGCAGGATCGTCAGCGACAGGACACCCTTGCGGCCCAGCCGGTCGCCCAGGACGCCGAAGAAGATCCCTCCCAACGGGCGCATGGCGAATGCGACCGCAAAGACCCCGAAGGTCTTGAGCAGCCCCAGGCTGACGCTTTCGCTGGGAAAGAACTGGCTGGCGATGATCGTCGCCAGGAATCCATAGACGGCAAAGTCGAACCATTCGACGAAATTGCCCATCGCGGCAGCGCTGATGACCTTGCGCAGCGCCGGAGCCGATGTCTGATCCTGAAGTCGTGCTGACATGTCTGACCTTTCTTCATTCGAGAAACAAGGACGAGAGGCATCGCGGGGCAGTGGCGGCTGGTGGGGATGCGGAGGCGCATACCGGCGCCCTGCCGCCCCAAACCATGGAGCGGAGCGGTTTGCCTTTGCGAGAAATGGCATCCGCGCCCGAGACAGCGGTTGTGGTTCTGCCCGCGGTTTATGGCCGAAAGGGGCCCTTTCGGATCGTCTCTAGCTTGCCTCAGCTTGTGGCGCGGAAACGTCCGATAACTTGCGCCGGACATGCAGCGATATGCGATCGCCTGTCATTCGTGCACTCCCTGAAGCTGTTGAACTGGTTTTCCCGCAGGTTCTGTCGCCCGCGATACCCGGATGATCCACGACCGTGCCTTCGTTGTAAAATATCGAATCCGGTATTATTGATAACTAGTAGGAAATAATTTGGGCGCCACATGAGCCTTGATCTTCGACATCTGCGGGCCTTCGCCACGCTTGGACAGGAACTGCATTTCCGCCGCGCCTCGGAAAGCCTGCGCGTGGCGCAACCTGCGTTGACCAAGACGATCCAGCAGTTGGAGGACCATGTCGGTACGCCGCTTCTGGTGCGCTCGACACGCCGGGTCGAGCTGACCGAGGCGGGCCGGGTCTTTCTGGCCGAGATCGCGGATGTGACGGGGCAGATCGACCGGGCGGTCGAACGCGCCCGCAAGGCGGCGCGCGGCGTCCGGGGCGAGTTGCGCATCGCCTATACCGATTTCGCGATCAATGGCGCTTTGCCGCATTTCCTGCGCGCCTTCAACGAGGCCCATGCCGATATCTACCTGGACCTGATCTTCATGCCGACGATCCATCAACACGAGGCGATCTTGCGCCATCGCATCGACATCGGCTTTCTTTACGGGGTCTCGGACCAGCAGCCGATCAACAGCCTGCTTTTCGACGAGAACGATTACGTTGCCATCCTACCCGTGAACCACCACCTGGCGGAGCGCGATCAACTGGCGCTGAGCGACCTGAAAGCCGAGAAGTTCGTATTCGGGACGGGCGACAGCTGGATGATCTTTCGCAACCAAGTGTTTGCGGAATGCCGGGCCCGCGGGTTCCTGCCAGAAATATCGCTCGAGGCGACCAACAGCGATGGCATCTTCGGCCTTGTCATCGCCGGCGCCGGTGTCGCGATCTATTCCAGCGCGATCGGCAACATGCCCCGGCAAGGCATCGCCATCCGCCAGTTGGTCGACATGCCGGCAAAATTGCCGATAACCGCCGTCTGGGAACATGGCAATGGTTCTGAAGAACTGACCATCTTTCTAAGGTTCTTGCGCCGCTTTCGGCCTCTGGCCAAGGGCGGGTGATCTGTTCCCGGGCTCTGGCGCAGAGCTCGGCCAACAGAATGATCACCCTTGCTCCTGTGCTCTACCGGTTAATTTTGCGGGCCGCGAAAGCGCCTGCCCGGCCAGCGCCCCGCCGCCCCAGGTCTATTCTGACCCCCCAGCCGCATCCTGGTCGGGACGCATTCGGCACCCGTCGTTCAACGACCGTCCCAAGCGCCCCGTCCGCAGCCGCCCGCGGAGCGCATCCGCAGCGTCACCAGCCGATGCGGACCGCGCGGCGCCGGACAGGATGGGGATCTTTCCGGGCGGCGCCCGGAGCCTCGCAGGGCCCGGGCGCCATGCGGTCATTGCAGGCAGGGCTCGAACTGCTGGCGCAGCGCGGTTTCCGACACCAGCCGGCCAGCGGACAGCACCCGCAGATGCTCGGTGCCGCCGGCGACCAGCGCGGGGATGTCGGGGGCCCGCGCGATCAGCAGGTCGGCGCGGGCACCGGGCCGCAGCCCGTGGTCGTCCAGCCCCATCAGCCGGGCCGGGATCCGTTCGATCATGCGCCAGGCCAGCACCAGCTCGTTGCCCTTGAGATGCCCGGCCAGCAGCGTCCAGCGCGCGATCTCGAGCAGATCGCCCGAGCCAGTGGGCACAAAGGGATCTTCGATATTGTCCGAGGCGCTGGCAATCGCCACGCCGCCGCGGATCATCTCGGCCACGCGGGTCAGGCCGCGCGGTGGCAGCATCGCGGCCTCGCGGCCCTGCAGATAGAGGTTCGCCGCCGGCAAGGTTACCACGCCGAGGTCCAGCGCAAGGATCTGTTCCATGATCGGCAGGAAATCCTCGCGCGGCATGGCGCTGAGGACCGAGCAGTGGCTCAGCACCACCCTGCCCTGCATGCCGTGGCGCCGCACCCGGTCGAAGACCTTGGGGAACAGCTGGCGCGAGGCGTCCAGATGCTCGTCCAGATGCAGGTCCACCGGCAGGCCATGGCGCGCGGCGGCGTCGAAGATGATATCCAGATAGCGGTCGGGATCCTCGGCCACGGCGGGCGTGCCGCCCATGGCGTCCGAGAGCTGTGCAGCGCGGTCGATATTGGCGCGCAGCCAGTCCAGATCCTGCCCTGGATGCGGGGTCATGAAGCCGACCAGTTGCAGCCGCACGCGGTCCGCCCAATCGGCACGCAGCTGCGCCAGCGCCTCGATCCCGGCAAAGCCGGCGTCCTTGTCGACGTTCACATGGCTGCGGATCGCCGTGGTGCCATGCGACAGGCAGCGGGCCAGCGTGCGGCTGGCGCGGGCGGTGACATCGCCCGGCGGTGCCTGGCGCGCATAGGCCGCAAAGGCGTCGCGCGCGCCCTGCAGGGTGCCCGATGGATTCGGCGCCAGCCGCAGCACGCCCGTCTTGTCCAGGTGCTGGTGCATGTCGACCAGACCCGGCATGACCAGGCAATCCGCGGCCTCGACCAGCTGCGCGCCTTCGGGCGGATCGATGCGGGCGGCGATGGCGGCAATGCGGCCGTCCTGTCCGACCAGAACATCGGCGGGGCCGTGCAAGCCGTCCTCGGGCACGATCAAACCGCCGCGGATCAACAGCGGCGGAGTCTGGCGATTGGAGCGCATTTGGTTCATGGTATTCCTCTTGTGCAAGCGGCGGAAGCGCGGAGCCGGCCAAGCGGCCCCGCGGATAGGTTCAGGCCTCGGCGCGACGTGCGTCCGGGCCGGGAAGATGGGTGTCTTCCGCATCGCCGTCGCCGGTGCCGTTCAACACCAGGTTCAGCGTGACCGAGACCAGGCAGGCGACCACCACGCTGCTGTGCAGGATCGACTGCGCCCATTCCGGCAACTGGCCGAACAGCGTCGGCAACAGCGTCGGGATCAGCGCGATGCCCATGGTCAGCGCGACGATCAGCATGTTGTAGTCGTTGTTCACGTAATCGACCTTGGCCAGCGCCTGGATACCGGCCGCGGCAACGATGCCGAACATGGCGATGGCCGCGCCTCCCAGCGCCGGGGCCGGCACCGCAGCCAGCACCGCGCCGAACTTCGGCAGGAAGGCCACCACGCACAGGATCAGCCCGCAAAGCGCCACCACCCAGCGGCTGCGAACGCCGCTCAGGATGACAAGGCCCACATTCTCCATATGCGCGATGAAGGGAAAGCCCGCGAACATCCCGGCGACCGAGCTTGCCAAGCCGTTCGCCCGCACGCCATCGGCGACATCGGCCGGCGTCACCTCTTTCTCGACCATGTCGCCGATCGACACGAACAACCCCATGCTCTCGACCGTCTGCACCACCATGACGATGGCGATGGTCAGAAACGGCAGAAAGCCAAAGGTCGGCACGCCGAACTGGAAGGGCGTCGGCACCACCAGCCAGGGCGCCTCGAGCACCGCCGCCAGGCTGCCCATGCCCAGGCCCCAGGCCACGAGACCGCCCACGGTCATGCCGATCAGCACCGAAAGGTTGCGCAGAAGCGGCGTGCCCAGCCGGGTCAGCACCAGGATCACCGCCAGCACCAGCAGCGCGACGGCCAGGAAGGCCGGATCGCCGAAATCGGTGCTGCCATGGCCACCACCCGCCCATTGATAGGCGACCGGCAGCAATTGCAATCCGATGGCGGTGATGATGCAGCCGGTGACGACCGGCGGGAAAAACCGGCGCAGCCGTCCCGCCAGAGGCGCGATGGCCATGATGAACAGTCCGCCCATCATGACCGCGCCGCAGATGCCGGCGATGCCGACACCCGGCATGGTGCCGATGGCAATGATCGCCGAGACGCTGCTGAAGGCGACACCGTTCATGATCGGCAGCCTGACGCCGAAGCGCCAGAATCCGATCGTCTGCACCAGCGTCGCCAGGCCGGAACAAAAGAATGTCGCGCTGATCAGCAGCACGGTGTCGCGCTGCGAAAAGCCCAGGGCATTGGCGATGATCAGCGGCACCGCGACCGAGCCCACATAGGACACCGCGACATGCTGCAAGGCCAGCGCGATCATCCTGCGCGCCGATAGTATCTCATCCACCGGATGAACTGTGCTCGTCATATTCTCTCCCCCCTTCATTGATCGGGTCTCCTCTCCCCGCCCGGCCGACGGCCGAACAAAAAACGGCGCGGTCCCGTCTCCTCCCAGGTCCGCGCCATTGCTTCATGTTGGCCGTGACCCGGTCACGCCGCCATGCAGGCCGCCAGCCGCTCCTTCAGGGCCAAGCGGTCCAGGTTACGGCCGATGAACACCATCTTGTTGCAACGCGGCTCGTCCGCCCAGGGATGGTTCGGCCGGAACTCGATCTGGTCGTGGACGCCATGCAGCACATAGCAATAGTCGTCGCCCTTGACCGAGAAGATGCCTTTCATGCGGAACAGGTTGTTCAGATCCTGTCCGCGCATCTCCTCGACCCAGGCCTGCATTGCCGCCGGGTCCATGTGGCCCTGCAGCTCGATCCCGACCGAACCGACCGAGGCGTCGTGGTCGTGGCTCGCGTCGCCCAGCCAGGGTGCCTGATGATGGTGATGGTCGTGGCTGGCATCGACCTCGGCCGCGATCTTGCGGCTCTGGTCAAAGGCGGCGAGGCCCAGGATTTTCCCGAGGTCGATCTGGGCAAAGCTGGAACGCACCTGCTCGGCGGTCTCGTTCAGCCCGGTGACGCGGGCCGAAACGGCGGCGATCTCCTCCTCGGACGCCAGGTCGACCTTGTTCAGCACGATGCGGTCGGCGCAGACGATCTGGTCCACGGCCTGATTGTCATGCGCCTCGATCAGGCTGTCGTCCAGGTGGCGCAGCACATGCTTGACATCGACCAGCGCGATGACGCCGTCCAGATTGGTCTCGTCCCGGATCGGATCGTCCAGGAAGAAGGTCTGCGCGATCGGATAGGGATCGGCAAGGCCGCTGGTCTCGATGATGATATGGTCCAGCCGCTCGGGCCGGTCCAGAAGCTGGCGGATGACGCGCAACAGGTCGTCGCGCGCCTCGGCCACGCAGCAGACGCAGCCATTGGTCATCTCGAAGATTTCCTCGGTGCTGCCCACGACCAGCCCGCCGTCGATGCCGATCTCGCCGAATTCGTTCTCGATCACGGCGATCTTCATGCCGTGGTTTTCCCGCAGGATGTAGTTCAGCAGCGTGGTCTTGCCCGAACCGAGAAACCCGGTCAGCACGGTGACGGGGATCTTGTCCTTGATGGTCTTCTGCATCGGTCTCATACCCTCCCAAGGTTGAAAAATTCAGGGCGCCTTGACCCAGCGCCGCACGCCGGCGCAATCGAGGTCGAACAGGTCCAGCACCCGGCCCAGTGTCTGGTCCACCATCGCGTCGATGCCGGCAGGCCGGGCATAGAAGGCCGGGACCGGTGGCGCGATGATGCCCCCCATGCGCGTCACGGCCAGCATGTTCTTGAGGTGGCTTTCGGTCAGCGGCGTCTCGCGCGCCAGCAGCACCAGCCGGCGGCGTTCCTTCAGCGTGACCTCGGCCGCGCGGCTGATCAGGCCCGAGGTGACGCCCTGCGCGATCTCGGCCAGGGTCTTCATCGAGCAGGGCGCGACGATCATGCCCATGGTGCGGAACGAGCCGCTGGAGATCGAGGCCGCCACGTCGTCCGAGCGGTAAAGCACATCCGCCCGCGCCTCGATGTCCGAAAGCTTCAGGTCGGTTTCATGCATCATGGTCAGCAGCGCGGCGCGGCTGACGGTGACATGCGTCTCGACCCCCAGTTCGCGCAGCAACTCCAGCAGGCGCAACCCATAGACCACGCCCGAGGCGCCGCTGATCCCCACCGCCATCCGGGGGCGGCTGGGCCCGCGCGGAATGGCATAGGCGTTCATGGCTGCGCCCCCGAAAGGATCGCCGCCGCCCGCGCCCGCGCCTCGGGCGACAGGGTGGCGCGGATGCCGTGGAAATCCGGCCCCCGCGTCGCGTCCAGCGCCAGCCGCGAGGTGGTGCCGTCGGCGGTCGAGGACGGGTCCAGAGGGCTGCCGGGCAGGCCGTCGATGCTGAACATGTCGCGATGCGGCTGGAAATGCGTGGCCAGCGCCCAAAGCACCTGGCTGTCCTGCGCCACGTCCACGTCCTCATCGACCGCGATCACGGTCTTGAGATAGGGATCCCAGCCCAGCAGACCCAGCATGACCTGCCGCGCCTCGCCCGGGCGGCTTTGCCTCAAGGCGACATAGGCGTGGAAATGCGTGCCCGAGGTCGGGTAATGCAGCCGCGTCACCGCCGGGAAGCGGGCCTTGATCTTCTCGAACATCTCGGCCTCGCGCGGCAGGCGGGCCAGGTTCAGGTGTTCGTCGGTGGCGCCGCCGACCACGTCGACCAGCCAGGGGTCGCGCTTGCGCAGCACCGTCTGGACATGGAACAGCGTGTTGGTCGAGCGGTCCGAACTGTAGCCCGAGAACTCGCCGAAGGGGCCTTCGGCCACATGCGCCTCGGGGTCCAGTTCGCCCTCCAGCACGAATTCGGCCGCGGCGGGCACGCCGATGCCATGGCGGGGCGTCCGCACGACCTGCAAGGCCTCGCCCATCAGCGCGCCGGCGATGGCACGCTCATCGGTGCCGAAGGCCACGCGGGCCGAGGCGGCCATCATGAACAGCGGATGCGCGCCGATGACCATGGCCACGGGCAGCGGCCGGCCGGCCTCGCGCGCGGTCTGATACATGCGCCACAGATGACCGCGCGAATGCAGGCTGGTCGCCAGCGCATTGCGGGCATGGCGCATGGAGCGGTGATAGCTCAGGTTCGCCACCCCGGTCTCGGGGTCTTCGGCGACGATGATGGCATTGGTGACATAGGCGCCGCGGTCGCTGTCGAAATGCCGGATCATCGGGATCTGCTCCAGATCGACGGCATCGCCTTCGGCCACCACCTCGGTCACCGGGCCGCTGTCGACCGGGACGGGCGGGATCGGCGCATTGGCGCGGCGCTGGTATTCGGCATGCAGGTTCGCCAGATCCGTGCCCATGATCCGGGCGATGCGGTCGCGCGAGGCGAAGACGTTCGTCACCAGCGGGTAGGCGCAGCCCGGCACGCTGTCGAAAGACAGCATCGGGGCGCGGCCCTGCCGGGCCAGATCCTCGACCAGCGCCGTCACGTCCTGCCCGCAGCCCAGAGGGGCCGGGACATGCAGCACGTCCTGCGGAAAGCGGGCGCGGTAGTCGCGGGCAAAATCTTGAAAATCCTGACGCATGCTCTTGTCCGTTCGGTTCGGGGAAAGGTGCGGGGCCGGGAACCCCGCACCCCTGTCCTCAGACGTAGGTCGCCTTGAGGCGCTTCTCGGCCTCGGCCAAGTCCTTGGGAGGCTTGGTCGGCTCGAGACCGATCAGGCGGGCGATATTGTTGCCCAGGTAGTCTTCCAGGATGTCCTCATGCAGGTTCATCCCCTGCGGCTCGGGCGAGCACAGCACCTCCAGTTCGCGCAGCCACATGCCGGGGTTGTTCGGCGGCGAGTCGGTGCCGAAGACGATCTTGTTCGGCGGCAGTTGCTTGGCTCTGTTGCACAAATCGGCTTAAGGCCGAGGTTCCCCTTTCCCCGGACGGACTTATCCCACAGCTTC
>NZ_JBHRXE010000018.1:0-561 GCF_042648325.1 Paracoccus simplex
CGGGCGGCGCTGCGGGTCGGCGCCGGGCTGGTGACGCTGCTTTGCCCGCCCGAGGCGCTGGCCGAGAATGCCGCGCGGCTGGATGCGGTGATGCTGCGCCCCCTCGCCGACCGGACCGGGCTGGAGCGGCTGCTGGAGGACCGCCGCTTCAACGCGCTGTGTCTTGGCCCGGGGCTGGGGCTGGACCGGGCGCGGGGGCTGGTGCCGGCCGCGCTGGCCTCGGGTCGGGCGGCGCTGCTCGATGCCGATGCGCTGACCGCCTTTGCCGATGCGCCCGAGGCGCTGCTGGCCGCGTTGCATCCGCGGGTGGTGCTGACCCCGCATGGCGGCGAATTCGCCCGGCTGTTTCCCGATCTGGCGCAACGGCTCGAGGCGCCCGCCGAGGCGGGGCCGGCGTTTTCGCGGCTGGATGCGGTGCGGCTGGCGGCCGAGCGGGCCGGCTGCGTGGTGCTGCTGAAGGGGCCGGACACGGTGATCGCCGCGCTGGGGCTCGAGCATCGCCGCGCCCTGCTGCCCGAGATCGTCGATGGCGCCGAGCAGACCCATCCGCTGACCGCCGAG
>NZ_JBHRXE010000018.1:610-42592 GCF_042648325.1 Paracoccus simplex
GGCGACGTGCTGTCGGGCATCGTCACCGGCTTGCTGGCGCGCGGCTTCGCGGCGCTGCCGGCCGCCGCCATCGGCGCCTGGCTGCATGCCGAAGCGGCCCGCCACTTCGGTCCCGGCCTGATCGCCGAGGATCTGCCCGACCGGATTCCGGCGGCGCTGCGGGGCCTCGGCGGCTGAACTTTCCGCTCGCAAGCCGGAAAGGGCTTTGCTAAGAGGGGCGCCGATCCGCCGCCCGGCGCGGATCGCGATGCGGGTGTGGCGAAATTGGCAGACGCACCAGATTTAGGTTCTGGCGCCGCAAGGCGTGGGGGTTCAAGTCCCTCCACCCGCACCAAGCAATCCCAGGCGGGATCCCACCGATCAGCCGGACCGGCCCGATTCCGCCGCCCGGCCGCACCGGCTTGCGCGGCTATTCGCCTTTGCCCGGCCGCGGCGGCGGGCGCGGGTTGATCGGCGCCGGGCCTCTGCGGTAGCCAATGGGAAGCGGCTTGCCGGCCGCCATGATCCGGCCGCGCCGTGATCGCGCATCCGGGTGCCGGACCGTTCCGGAAAAAAAGCCGTCTCGACAGGATCAGAACATGCTGGACGCCGTCGGAAGAGCTTGCAGGATCCTTGCCCAGGAAGGGGTTTCCGGGGCCGTCAACCGGCTCAGATACCGCCGCGACGGGCGGCTCATGCAGGGGCGGCGGGTCGGCGCCGGGCGGCAAGGCTTCGTCCTGCTGGGCGAAGGCAGGCTGATGGCGGGCTTTCGTCGCGAACTGGCGCGCCGGGGACTGCTTGGGCAGGTGTCGCGGCCCGGGGCGACGCGCAAGATCTTCTTCAACCCGCATCCGGCCGAATTCCACGATCCCAAGCTGGCGGCGGCGGTGCTGGACGACGATTATTTCGCCGCCCTGCATCCGGGCGACGAGGAGGCGCGGGCCGGGCTGTGCTCGGGCTGCCCGCTGATCGTCACCTCGGTGGCCGGGCTGCATCGCGTACAGGCCCTGGGCGCGGCGCTGCGCGACGTCACGCTGATCCCCGGCCAGACCCGGCGGCACGGGCTGCGGCTGGCGGTGGGGCGCTGGCTGGTCTATGCCGACGCGCTGGCGCCGGACGATTACCTGGCCGACCTGCTGGCGCTGACGCCGCCGATCCGCAGCCGCGACCGCATCTGCATCAGCCTGCCGGAATATACCGGACGGCGGGCGCATTTCGAAAGCGCCAATCCCTCGGACTTCCGGCTGTTCAACGGCATCCGGCTGCTGCCGGCCTGGCAGGGCTGCGCCTGGAGCTACAAGGCCATCGCCGTCAAGGCGTTGCAATCCGGCGCCCGGCGGCTGACCATCTGCGAGGACGACGCCTGGTTCGCCGCGGATTTCTCGGCCTGTTTCAAGGCGATCAACCGCTATCTGGACCGCAGCCGCTGGGACGTGTTCAACGGCGTCATGACCCGGATCGAGGGCGAGCCGGACATCCGCCTGCGCCGGCGCCTGGGCCGCAACCACATCATCCACACCCCGCACATGATGGGCATGGTGTTCAACGTCTACAACCGCACGGCGCTGGAATGGATGGCAGACTGGAGCCCCGATGCCGGCGGGGCCGGGACCAACACCATCGACGAATGGATGAACGCCATGCCGGGGCTGAAGGTGGTCTCGGCGGTGCCCTTCATCGCCGGCCATCGCGAGGATGCGCATTCGACGATCTTCGGCTTCAAGAACGCCCGCTACAGCGGCATGATCCGCGCCACCGAGCGCGAGATCCTGTCGCGGATCGAGCCGGTCTGAGGGCGCGGCGGCCGCGGCCGGCGGCGGATCATTCCGCGGCCAGCGCCGCCTCGCCCAGCAGATGCCGGCGCAGCGCCAGCGCCACCTCGGGGATCTGCGCCAGCCGGTGCAGTTCGGCGGGCCGGATCGGCTCGCGCCTTTCGGGCAGCTGCGACAGGTCGCGGTCGTAAAGCGCCAGGCCCATGGCCTGCTCCAGCGCCCGGGTCTCGGGCTCCAGCGCCCCCATCAGCGTCTGCGCCTCGGCCCGGGTCAGGAAATGCGCGCTGCCCTTGCCGTGTTTGAGCAGGGCGCGCTGCGCCGTCCGGATCTCGGCCGAGGCGCCGGCGCTGCGGGCCATGTCGGTCAGCAGCGAATGCAGATACAGCGCCTCGCGGCTTTGCGAGGAATTGGCCATCTTCGGCCGCTGGACCAGCCCGCCGGTCAGGCCGAGCGCGGCGAAGAAATCGTCCACCACGTCGCCCTTGTGCAGCAGCGCCCGGTCGAAACGCCGGATCAGCACGTTCTCGGGGCCGAAGACCTCGACATAATGCAGCAGGGTGCGGGCGAAGTTGACCTTGCCGCCGGCCACGATCCTTTTCAGGATGTCTTCCTGCCGGGACAGGGTGAAGGTGCCGCCGGCCTTGACATATTCGTTGGTCAGGCTGTGGACGAACTGGTCGGGCCGCCGCACATAGGCCAGCACCGTCACCCGCTGGCCCAGGCCGCGCAGGAAATCGGCCAGCCGCGCGATCTCCTCGGGCTCGGTCAGCTGCGAGGACAAGTGCTCGGCCGAGAAGACGATCTTGCGCACCGAATCGAAGGGCAGGCCCCCCTCATAGGCATAGTCCCCGAAGCTGGTCCGGGCCTGCCAGCGCGAATTGTCCCGCCAGCGCCGGCGCTGCGGCGTCTGGGCGGCCAGCACCAGCCCGACGCTGTTGCCCGAGGAACCCGGCGCGCTGGAGGCGAAATGGCAGTCGAAATGCACGCCGATCCGGGCGAGACCGGCGCTGTTGGCCTTCAGCGTCTGCTGGATCGAGGTGGTGCCGGTCTTTTCCAGCCCGATATGCACCACCACCTCGCGGCCGGCCGCGCCGGCGGGGGTTTTCCTGACTCTGGCGAACTGTCCCAGCATGGTCTTACCTTCCCGGCAGAAGATGGTGCTTTTCGGCGGTTTCCAGGACGCCGTTCCTGATCTTCTGGCGCGACAGGGCGTGCAGCGTGCCGCCGGTCCTTTGCGCCAGGGCCACCGCGACGCCGGCGCTGGCGCCGAGCGTCATCCAGATCGGCTCCATGCGGATCGAGCCGAAGGCGACGTGGCTGGCCGAGACGGCATTGACCACCAGCAGGTTGCGCGCCTCCTCGCGCCGGGGCAGGATCAGCTCCATCGGCAGCTGGAACTTCAGGATCTTCTTCGAGAAGAACTGCCCCTCGCGCACCGGGCGGGTGCCCTGGGCGTTGACATACCAGCGCGCCGGCTTGCAATCGAGGTGATAGGCGCCCTGGCCGAGCGAGCCCTCCTCGTCGGCGGTCTCGTCCATCAGGTCGTGCACGGTGACGACCTTTTCGCCCGAGAGCCTGCGCCCCTCGCGCACGTAAAGCGCCGGCGGGAAGCCGTCGCGATATTCGTCCAGCGGATACCAATAGCGGCGCATGATGGTCTGGATCTCGGCCGGGACGGCGGGGTCGGTGCGCAGGAACCAGATCACCCCCTGGGTATAGTCGCGGAATTCCTGCAGGATGTGTGCCCTTCCGGCGGCCGAGGCGGCGATCCAGCCCTGCGACAGCAGCGGGTTGTTGGTCGGGACCAGGTTGCCCGAGTTCAGGTCCACCTTCTGGTTGGGCAGCTGGGCGATGTGCAGATAGCCGTTGCGGATCGAATCGTTGCGAGCCGTGTTCACCAGCCCCGAGCCGGTCCGGTCGGCGCCGATCAGCCGCCGGAACAGCTCGTAATTCGCCGGGTCGTAGTTTTCCGGCGGCGCCAGTTCGCGCATGTTGGCCGGATCGCCGGTCAGCGTGACCCGAAAGCAATAGGCCTGGACCCGCCAGTCGCCGGCGCCTTGCTGCAGTGGCTCATAGGGTTCCAGCCAGGGCAGGGGCTTGCCGTCGCGGAACGGATCGACCGGCGCGGCAAGCCCGCCATACATCGGTCCCGGCTTGCCGACGCCGCCGCGGACCTCGTCATAGCTGTCGCGGGGTTCGCGGCCGACGACATGCGAGATCTGCGCCAGGGGCATCAGGTCGCCCTCATAGGTGCCGTCCACCCACCAGGTCGCGGAAATGCGCTGGCCGGTGCTGGTTTCCGCCTCGACCACCCGACCGCCGAGCTTGCGCAGCCGGTCCAGCCGGCAATCCGTCAGCACCCGCACCCCGGCCTCGCGCAGCAGGTCCTGAAAGATCTCGCCGCAGATCTTCGGCTCGTGCCGGATGGTCATGATGCGCTGGCCGTAATGGGCGCTGCAACGGGAAAAGAACTCGCGCACCAGCCCCTTGATCAGGCTGGGCACCGGCGCGTCCGTGGCGTTCAGCCCCGAGGTCAGCAGCCCGCCGACATGGCCGGTCGGCTCGACCAGAACCACGGACAGCTCCGAGCGGGCCGCGGCGATCGCCGCCATGATCCCGGCCGGGCTGGCGCCGTAGACGCAAAGATCGGCGGCGATCTGCCGTGGCCCCCGCGACGAGACCGCAGCCGGCTGGCTTGCGGCGGCGGCGGCCGGCGGGACGGGTTGGGCGGACTCGGCCGCTTCCCTGTTTGCCAGAAATCCCTGGCCCCGGAAGATGTTGCGAATGTTCATGTCTTTCCTGCTTCCGCCGTTCCGGAACCGTCCCGGCCAAGTCGCGCGGCTGCGCCTGTTTCGGTAAGGACCGCGTTTCGCGGAACGGTCCGGCTCAACCCTTGATCAGCACGCCGAAGCGCTTGTTCACGATGCAGACGAAATCGTGCAGCTCCATGCGCATCATGCAGCGGAAACCCTCGCGCGAGGATTCCGAGTAATAGAGGTCGTCCACGATGATGATGGATTGCGGCGCCATCCAGCCGATCAGCGACTTGAAGGCGCGCAGCATGCTGTCCTTGTCGTGCATGGCGTCGATGAAGGCCAGGTCGATCGCCGCCGTCCCGGCCAGATGGCCGGGAAAGCAGGCGAAATCGCCCTGCACCACCCGCGAGCCGGGATCGACCAGATTGACCGAGGCCTGGGCGATCTGCGCATAGTCGGAAATCTCGAAAGAGAGCAGCGTGCCGCCTTCGGCCCGGCGGGCGGCGGCGGCGAGATACATGGACGAGATGCCGAAGCCGGCGCCGTTCTCGACCAGCAGCTTCGCGTCGATGCTGCGCGCAAGATTGTAAAGCACCGCGCCATAGGCCGGCGAGACCGAAAGCAGGTCCGCCGTGACCTGCCCCTCGGCCCCGCCGCCGGCGTGATACTGGCCGGCATAGCTGGGATGCAGCGGCGCCGGCGCGTAATGGCGCAGCGCGATGCGGCGGCGGCCGATCTCGGCCAGTTCGGCCGGGTCGACCGGGGCCTCGAGCACCTTGCGAAACCGCGCGCGGTTCCAGCGGGGCGAGGATTCGCGCAGATAGGTGACCGCGACGCGGCTGCCCTCCGCCGCGGCCTCGGGGGCGCGGTTGGTTTCGGACGCACGGTTGTCTTCGGGTGCGCGGTTGTCTTCGGGGGTGGGTTCCGCATCGGCGGGCTGGGTCATGTCGGGCCTTTGTTCCGCGGCCGGGCGCCAGTCGTCATGCATCGGCGCGCCAGCTTTCCATCCATTCCTGCGCCGCGTGCCGGATGGCGGGCGCCGCCGCGAAGGGGGCCGCATCCAGCAGCGCCGCGATGTCTATCGGCTTGCGGGCGGACAGGAAGCGGTCCGGCGCGATGCTGTCCTCGTCGAGGCGCAGCAACTCGGAAAGATCCACCGCCTCCGGCGCCTTCTCGTGGCCGATGGAGCGATAATAGTCGTCGAACTTGATGCCGTCACCGTGGATCTGCGTACTGGAGCCGGTCACCGTGGCCAGGCAGGCGGGAATGCCATAGGCCTGCGCGATGATCACCCCGTGCAGCGAGGAGGAGATGATGCGCTCGCAGTCCAGCATCTCGTCCAGAAAGGCCTCGATCTCGTCATAGCCGATGCGGCGGATGTCGATGCGCTTGATGCCGGGGGCGACGGGCGTCGCCATGTCCTCATGGGTGAAATGCAGGATCAGCCCGGTCTTGCAGCGCGGCGGCGCCTTGCGCGGATACAGGACCGGCAGCAGCCAGGCCGGGTCGCCATAGATCTCGGGGCAGGTGCCGCCATTGGCCAGCACCAGGTCGCGGGTCAGCGGCCCGCGCACGGCGTGGTAATGCGCGCCGGCCGCCAGCTTGTCGCCCGAGTTCGGCGTGCCGCTGCCCCAGACATCGCTGCCGTCGCGGGCATATTTGATCACCGAGCCGATGGCGCAAAGGCCGACGCCGCGCCCCTCCCATTGCGGCGGGATGCCGGTCACATGCTCGACGATATAGGGGTTCACGATATCGCCCAGATTGCCCGGATAGGGCTGTTCCCACCAGAACAGCTTCACCCGTTCCCCGGGGGCGATGCCGCGCTCCTCGGCGCGTCGGTCCAGCGAGGCGCGGAACAGGCGGCTGCGCGAGAAGCTGATCACCGCCTCGTTGCCGGTGGCGGCGATCGCCTCGGCCAGCGCATCGGTCTGCGCCCAGTCCTTGGCGTCGATCGCCTGCAGCAGCCGGAAGCGCAGCGCATAGGGGTGCAAGTGCTCGTTGTCGCGATAGCGTTTCAGGTTGGCGGCCAGAATTTCGGGATCCGGGAACTTGGCCGAGATCTCCAGCAGCCGGTGATAGCTGGCAAAATCCTCGGGGTCGCGGGCCAGAAGCGCGTGGTAATAGTCGCAGACCAGGTTGCGCCGGCCGGCGCGGGCGGCGTCCGAGATCAGGTCCAGGATCACCGCCTTCTGGCTTTCCGGGCGCAGGATGTCGGGCCGGTGCTGCAGCACCTTGCCCTTGAACTCCTTCACGTTGCCGCTGTCGCCATGCAGGAAATAGGCGCCGGGATTTTCCGGGTCCTGCGGGCGGGCGATGTCGTTGGGCGACAGCACCAGCAGCCGCGGGCGGGCGGTGGTGCGGCGGAACGCTTCCTCCAGGATGTAGTCGTCGGTGAAGTCGCCGCGGGTGTCGCGCTCGACCCGCTTGCATTCATAGAGCAGCTCCAGCGTCTCGCGCGTGTAGTTCAGGATCAGGTAGCCCGGATGGAAGCGGCGGGCGTAAAGCGAGAAGTTCTCCTGCGGCAGGAAGCGGAAGCCGCGCATGAAGACCGCAAGGTCATAGGCGCGGCTGGCCAGGTTGTCGACGTTGCGCAGCAGCCTGGTGTCGACATCCACCCACATGATGGTGCTGCGGTGCTTGAGCAGCATCTTGCGGTAGAAGCGGACCTTGGCGCGGCAGATCTCGCTCCAGCTGGCGTTTTCGGGGAAGCTGATCGGCTGGATGTCGTGCAGCATGCCCAGCTCGTCGCAGCGGGCGCGCAGCTCGTCGGCCTTTTCCTCGTAATAGCCGCCCTCGGTATAGAAGCTGACGATGGTGATGCGCTGCCTGGGGATCTCGCGCCGGCGCCGCAGATAGCGCAGCACCGATTCCGGCAGGATCTTCTTGGCCAGGGTGATGGACAGCGGGGCCGGGGTCGCGCGAAAGAGATTGGTCTGGATATTCGTCTCGGTCATGGCTGCAGCTCTTTTCAAGAGGCTTGACCGCCGCGGAAAGTGCGGCCGGTCGGGAAGGCGGGACGGTCGGAACCGGAAACTCGTTGCACAACAGCGCCGGATCGCTCCGGCAGGGCCCCGGCGCGCCCGAGGAGGCGGCGGCGCGGCGCGGGCCCTTCCGGCCCCGGCATCCGGGGCCCTGAAGTCCGACCGTCGCGGCCGGGTGGAAGCGGGGGCCGGACCCCGGGGGATCGGCCGGCGGTCATCTTTGCGCCAGGTCGCGGTGCCATTTCGTCAGCAGCGCCAGGCCGGCGCCGAACAGCACCGCGGCCAGCAGCGCGACATAGAGCGGCTCGACATAGCCGGCCCGGTAGGTCGAATAGAAACCCGAGCGGCTGGTGCCGACGATGTGGATCAGCGGGTTGAACCAGAGATAGTCCCGAAACGGCATCGGGATGCTCTCGAACGAGATGAAGATGCAGGAGAGCAGGAACAGCGGTCGGGTGATGATCGCCCAGACATTCGCCCAGACCGGGAAGCGCCGCATCAGGAAGCAGTTCATGCAGCCTACGCCCAGGGCCAGGCCGGCCGACATCAGGAAGGCCAGCACCACCTTGGGCAGGTCCAGGATCAGCTCGATATTGTCGTAATAGATGATCCCGCTGACCACGATGACGAAGACCAGCGCGTGGATCATGCAGGCCAGGACGAAGCGGGCGATGATCGCATCGACGAAGGTCACGCCGGGATAGAACAGCAGCTGCTTCGAGAAGGACAGCGATTGCGCGATCTTGCGGCTGATGTCGAGGAACATCATGAAGGGCAGCAGCCCCGAGGCATAGAACAGCGCGAAGCTGGAGCCGATCGGCGGCACCCGCACCGCCAGCGAGAAGATGACCGTCAGCAGCGCGATGCCGCCCACCGGCTCGAGCACGGTCCAGATGAAGCCCCCCGGCGACTTGCCGTACGAGGTGGACATCTCGCGGAAGATCAGCGCCCCGATGGTCCGCAGGGCGGGCATCCGGCGCAGCGGGTGGGACTGGGGCATCAGGCCTTGCATCATCGGCTAGTCCTCGTCCTCTTCGTCGCCGCTGGTGCCCATGTTCGCCTCGTGCACGCGGATGGCTTCCTCGACATCGTCGAAATAGCTCAGCCGGCCCTGGTGCAGCACCGCGGCCGCGTCGCAGACCTTGCGGATCAGCCCCATCGAGTGCGACACCATGATGGCGCCGCTGGTCTTCAGCCGGTTGCGGAAATAGGTCTGGCTCTTGTCGCGGAAATTGCCGTCCCCGACCGAGGTCACCTCGTCCACCAGATAGGTGTCGAAATGGATGCCCATCGAGACGCCGAAGGCCAGCCGCGAGCGCATCCCCGAGGAATAATGCCCGAAGGGCAGATACAGGTGATGGCCCAGATCCGAGAAATGCGCGACGAAGGCCAGCAACTGCTCGGGATCGACATTGTAGACCCGGGCGATGAAGCGGGTGTTCTGGGCGCCGGTCAGTTCCGGGTGGAAGCTGCCGGCGAAGCCCACCGGCCAGGATACCGTGCCGGTGGTGACCACCCGGCCGCGATCGGGGCGCACCACCCCGGCGATCATGCGCAGCAGCGTCGACTTGCCGGCGCCGTTATGGCCCAGCAGCCCGACGCTGCGGCCGGCGGGGAAGGTCATGTTCAGATCGCGCGCGACGACGGTGGTCCGTCCGCTGACCGTGAAGCTCTTGGAAAGGTTTTCCAGCCGGATCATCAGTGGCGGTCGCGGTTGCTGTAGCCGATCAGCACCAGGCTGAGCCAACCGATGAAGATGAAGGTGACGGCCAGGACGGTGATCATCAGCCGCCGCGGCCGGGTCGCGGTTTCCGACAGGGTCGGCTCCACGAAGGTCGCCAGGTAGCGGCTGTCCTGCTCGGATTTCGCGCGCGCCGCCTCGACCCCCGACAGCGCCAGGCTGTAGCTTTTCTCGGCCAGTTCCAGGTCGAGCTGCAGCTTGGTGTACCTGTCCAGGATCTTGCTGAAGCTGGCATCCTCCGATCCCGGCGCCTCGCCGACGAAATTCTGCCGTTCCTGCTCGATGCGGCGCTTGAGCACGTCCACCCGCAGCTCGGCCTGGGTCAGGCGCACGTCGGCGGTGCCCTGCTTGCGCAGCGTCTCGACCTGGATCATCGCCTCGGTCAGTTCCTGCGACAGGCTGGTGACGACGCTGGCATTGATGCTCAGCACCGATTGCGGGTCGATCAGCTTGGACTGGTCGCGGAACTGCGCCAGCGCCACCCGGGCCTCGGCCAGCCGCGCCTCGGTCTGGGCCAGGTCGCGCTGCGCATAGCGCAGCGAATTCTCGCGCGCCTCGTCCGAGATGGCGTTGACCAGGTGGCCGGCGGCCTTGTGGATGCCCCTGGCGATGCGGTTGGCGTCCTCGGCGGTGAAGGCGCGCACCTCGATCTCGATCATGCCGGTGGCGGAATCGACGCTGATCGTCGCCATGCGCCGCCAATATTCCACCAGTTCCTCAAGGCTGGCGCCGTCATGCAGGGCAAAGACCGGGTCCATGCGCGGCTTGGTATAGATGGCGCGCAGGTCGATCTCGCGGTCGAGCTGGGCGACGAAATTCGGGCTGCGCAGGTGCTTGTAGACGATCTGCGCATCGGTGGTGGCATTGCCGACCGAAGACAGGCCGATCCCGGCCAGCAGGCCCAGGTTCGGGCTTTCCTCGTCGCGGACCACGAACGAGACCTCGGAGACATACTGGTCGCGCGCGATCAGGAACATGTAGCTGCCGACCAGCAGCGCCGGCAGCAGGAACAGCAGCAGGAAGCTGCCCAGCACCAGGCTGTGGACGCGGGTCCAGCCGGCCCGGCCGACCGGCGGCAGCACGCGCGGATTGGCGGCCGGGGCGCTGGCGGGCTTGCTCTCGGCGGGTTTGGCCGGAGCGGGATTGGCCGGCGCAGGTTTGGCCGGTGCGGGTTTGGCCGGCGCGGGCTTGCCGGGCGTCGGCTTGCTTTTCCCGGGCCGACCTTCGCCGGGCCGACTTTCGCTGGGCCGACCCTCTCCGGGCTTGCCTTCCCGGGCCTTGGTTTCCCTGGCCTGGCCTTCCTTGACCGGCGGGTTGCGGTCCGGCGTTTCAAGATCTTTCACGAAGACCACCGATCATTGTTTCCCAGCGCTGCGCGCCGCGCAATCATAGGCCGCGACGGCTTCGGCCAAGGCCGCCTCGACCGCGTCCATCACCGGGGCGGGGATGCGGTCATGTTCGACCAGCGCCGCCAGGTCGCGGTGGCGCAGGTCCGGACCGACGGCTTGCGGCAGGCGTTCGGGCAGGCCGACGCCGGCGGCATAGTCGCGGTATTTCATCTGGTCGCCGCTGACCGCGTCCTCGAATCCCTCGAAGGTGATCAGCCCGACCGGGATGCCATAGGCCTGGCAGGTGATGTAGACATGCATGGCGCTGGTCAGCACCGCGTCATAGCCCAGCAGTGTGCCGATCAGCGCCTCGATCTCGGGGCGGCGCGAGACCAGCACCGAAAGCTCGTCCACCTGTTCGGGAAGCCGCAGCGAGATCTTGCGATGCGCGAAATGCCGGATCAGCGCCAGGCGGCCGTTGGTCCGCCCGGACCGCGCCAGCGGGATGAGCCGCGGCAGGATCGCCGCCGGATCGCCGAAGCGGTCGATGCGGGGGCCGCCGGCCTCGGCCAGCAGCCGGGCCGAATGCGGGCCGCGCAGCGAGACATAGGTGGCGTCCGGCGCGATCTCGGCATCGGCGCGGCTGAAGCCGGCGCCGACCAGGATCGAGCTTTTCTGCGCAAAGCGCCCGATCGAGCCCACCGCCATCAGATGCGGCCCGGCCTTGATCTCGTCATGGCGCTGGAAGCGCACCGGCCGGCCCGTCACCTGCTGCACGATCAGCGGCGACAGCCAGTCGCCGTAATTGCCGGGATAGGGCTTGTCCCACCACAGCAGCGGCAGCGCCTCGCCGGTCCCGGCCTCGGCATGGTCCAGCAGCGCCCTGGCGGCGCCGATCACCGCGCGGTCGGCGTGGTTCAGCAGCCGGCGCGCGGCGATCTCCTCGATCCGGGCGTTCACCGCCTCGGCCCGGCCCTGGCGGGCGTCGTGGACCAGGTTGTAGATGCTGCGCTGCGAGATCCCGCGCGACGCCGGCAAGCTGGGCGAGAGATATTCGGTCAGCCCGATCTCGTCCGACAGCCGGCGCAGCGGAATGGCGAGGCGTTGCGGCAGCGCGCCCTGCACCCGGCGCGCGGCGCGCAACGCCGCCGAGCGGGCGCCGGCCGTGCCGCGGGGCTCGGCCGCGCGGCGGTTGCGGTCGTGCTGCGCCGCCTGTCCCTTGAAGGTGGCGACATTGCCGCTGGAGCCGAAATAGAAGAACGGCCGGCGCCCGGCCTCGGGCAGGTCGGCGCGTCCCAAGAGCATCGAGGAGGGGATCATCTGGAAGGTCAGCCGGTCGGCATTCTTGCGCCAGGCCTCCTCGAAGAAGAAATCGTCGGTGGCGCGCAGCCGCATGCTGTCGCAGGCTTCGCGCGCGTCGCGGATATAGCCGCGCGCCGCCGGGGTGATGTTGATGCCCCAGAAGCAGGGCTCCCAGAAGCGGGCGCTGTTGGCATAGCCGATGCGCATCGGATGGCCGAAGCCGCGCTGGAAGCCGATGATGTCGGCCGAAAAGCCGGAGACGAAATCGGGCAGGTAGTCGATGTCGCAATCGACGTCGATCCAGAACACCTTGCGCTGCGGGTTCCGTTCGCAGACCGCATGCAGGAAGGGGATCTTCCTGCGGCAGATCTCCAGCCATTCCTCGCCCGGGGCCTTGTCGACCTCGACGATCTCATGCGCCAGGCCCAGCCGGTCCAGCGACTGGCGCAGGTTCCGGGCGGATTGCGCGTAATAGTCGTCCGGAGTGTGGAATGAGCAGAAAAGCACATCTTCTGGAAGCGGCCCACCGAAAGCCATGATCTGATCTCGTTCTTGTTCTTGGTGCCCGTCAGGCAAGGACAAAAGGGCTGCAGCCGACCGTCACACAGTCGGCAGCCTTGCTAAACCGTCGCGTTCAGTTGGCGCAACCGGGGGTGGCGACCGTGGGCAGGATCGGGCGGATGCGGTCGATACGCCGCTTAAAGAATCGGCATCCCGCCGATGGCGGGGCTTGTCCTTGCCCGGCGGGCAGTATGGCAGAGCCCGGTTTTTGCGGGCCCGATGCGTCGCCGCCGGGGCTTTCCGGCCATAGGCGGGAACCTGCGCGAGCGGCGGGCCGCCACCCGGAAAAAGGCCGGGTCAATGCCCGGCGTAAAGCCGGAAAACCGGCGACGGCCGCCCCGAACCGTCGAAAAACGCCGAGGTGGACAGGCTGCGGCCGTCGCCGAACGTGCCGCCCGAGAACCAGCAATAGCCCCGAATCCACGGCGTGCGGTCCATATAGGCGAGGATGTCGGTCATGAAGCGCAGGCTTTCCTCGACCCCGTAACGGTTGCGCTTGCGCCCCTGGGCCGAGCGCCAGTCGGCCACGCCGATCTCGGTCACCCAGATCGGCCGGCCGTAAAGCCGCCAGGTATCCTCCAGCCGCTCGACCACCTGTTCCAGGTTCGGCGCCGAATAGGAATGGAAGCCGATGGAATCGATCTTCAGCCTGCGGCGTTCGGCCTGCAGCATGAAATTGGTCATCCAGCGGCCGCGCGAATTCACGCAGGAGGGCGAGACGATCTCGTCCGCCCGGTCCTGGAATTTCGGCCATGCGTCCAGCGCCTCGGGCACCGACAGGTTCGCCTGGTTGCGGCCGTCGGGCTCGTTGAAGCCGAACAGGATCGGCGCGCGGCGGTCGAGCAGCCGCAGCCGCTGCGGCGTGCGTTTGGGGTTCCAGCCCCAGACCATCGGCGCGAAGGGAATGTCGATGTCGGGATGCGGCGACAGGCTCCAGTTGTAATACCAGTCGCAGCCCAGATCGGGGCGCCAGGCGTGGGCGGGACCGCAAAAGCCTTTCTTGCCGGCGGGGCGGAAGGCGGCCCCGGCCGGCGCCGCGGCGAGGCTCAGCGCCGCGGCGGCGCCGATCTTCAGCAGCGCGCGACGGGAAAGGGGAAATCTGTGCTGCACTGTCCTGAACCGCTGACCTGTGGCATCATCGGCCCCATGACTTCGGCAATGGCGCCCCGGCGGTCAACCGCGGATTGAGAGGAAGGCGGCCGCTTCGCCAAACCGGCGGATATCCTCTCACACCGGGCCGGGGAACGGGCCGGCTTTCGCCGGCGCAGCGGCCCGCCGTTTCCAGCGGGCCGCGAGGGTGTCACTCCAGCTCGACCATCAGGTCTTTCGCGTCGATCTGCTCTCCCGCCCTGACGTGCAGGGCTTTCACCACCCCGGCGCGGTCGGCATGGATGCCGGTTTCCATCTTCATCGCCTCGATGGTCAGCAGCAGGTCGCCGGGATTGACCTTCTGGCCCTGCGTGACGGCGACCGAGGCGACGACGCCGGGCATCGGCGCACCCAGATGGCCCTCGTTCGCCGGGTCGGCCTTGGGACGGGCGGCGGTCTGCGACTTCACCAGCCGGTTCGGCACCCGGATCACCCGCGGCTGGCCGTTCAGCTCGAAGAACACCTTGACCTCGCCGGTCTCGTCGGTCTCGCCCACGGTCTGCAGCCGGATCTCCAGCGTCTTGCCGGGGTCGATCTCGGCCTCGATCTCCTCGCCCGGCTCCATGCCGTAGAAGAAGCTCCGCGTCGGCAGCGTCCGCACCGGGCCGTATTGCCGGTGCCGGCCCATGTAGTCCAAAAAGACCTTGGGATACATCAGATAGCCGTTCAGATCCTCGTCATCGACCGCCTTGCCTTCCAGCTGGCGGATCAGGTCGGCGCGGGTGGCCTCGAGGTCGACCGGCGGCATGGCGGCGCCGGGACGGGCGGTCAGGGCAGGCTCGCCCTTCAGCACCTTCTTCTGCAGGGCGGCGGGCCAGCCCCCGGGCGGTTGGCCCAGATTGCCCTTCATCATGTCGACGACCGAATCGGGGAAGGAGACCTCGACCGCCGGATCCTCGACCTGCGCCCGCGTCAGCCCCTGCGCCACCATCATCAGCGCCATGTCGCCCACCACCTTCGAGCTGGGCGTGACCTTGACGATGTCGCCGAACATCCGGTTCACCTCGGCATAGGCATGGGCGACCTCGTGCCAGCGCTCTTCCAGGCCAAGGCTGCGGGCCTGGGCCTTGAGGTTGGTGAACTGGCCCCCCGGCATCTCGTGCAGCCAGACCTCCGAGGCCGGGGCCTGCAGGCCGCTCTCGAAGGCGGCATATTGTTCGCGCACCGCCTCCCAGTAGTTCGAGATCCGGCGGATCGCCTCGATATCCAGGCCGGTGTCGCGCCCGGTATGGCGCAGCGCCTCGACCACCGAGCCCAGGCAGGGCTGCGAGGTATTGCCGGAAAACGCGTCCATGGCGCAATCCACCGCATCCACCCCGGCCTCGGCCGCGGCCAGGATCGAGGCGCCGGCGATGCCGCCGGTGTCATGGGTGTGGAAATGCACCGGCAGGCCGATTTCTTCCTTCAGCGCCCGCACGAGAACCCCGGCCGAGGCGGGCTTCAGAAGCCCCGCCATGTCCTTGAGCCCCAGCACATGCGCCCCGGCGTCGCGCAGCTCGCGACCCATCTTCAGGTAGTATTGCAGGTCGTATTTCGACCGGGCCGGGTCCAGCAGGTCGCCGGTATAGCAGATCGTGCCCTCGCAGATCTTGCCGCTCTCGATCACCGCATCCATGGCGACGCGCATGTTCTCGACCCAGTTCAGGCTGTCGAAGACCCGGAACACGTCCACGCCGGTCTTGGCCGCCTGGCGGACGAATTCCTGCACCACGTTGTCGGGATAGTTGGTATAGCCGACGCCGTTGCTGGCCCGCAGCAGCATCTGCGTCATCAGGTTCGGCATCCGCGCCCGGATGTCGCGCAGCCGCTGCCAGGGGCATTCCTGCAGGAAGCGATAGGCGACGTCGAAAGTCGCGCCGCCCCAGCATTCGACCGAGAACAGGCCGGGCAGGTTCGCGGCATAGGCCGGCGCCACCCGGATCATGTCGATCGAGCGCATGCGCGTGGCCAGCAGCGACTGGTGGCCGTCGCGCATCGAGGTGTCGGTGATCAAGAGCCGCTTCTGATCCAGCATCCAGTCGGCGACGGCTTTCGCCCCCCGTTCCTCCAGAAGCTGCCTTGTGCCCGGCGCCGGTTCGGCCTTGGCCACGGGCGGCACGGGAATGCGCGCCTCGGCCGGCGGCAGCGGCCGGCCGGCGGTCTCGGGATGGCCGTTCACGGTGATGTCGGCGATATAGACCAGCAGTTTCGTCGCCCGGTCGCGGCGCTTGCGGAACGCGAACAGGTCCGGCGTGGTGTCGATGAACTTGGTCGTATAGGTGTCGTCGAGGAAGGTCGGGTGTTTCAGCAGGTTGATGACGAATTCGATATTCGTCGCCACGCCGCGCACCCGGAACTCGCGCAGCGCCCGGTCCATGCGCGCGATGGCCTTCTCGGGCGTCTGGGCATGGGCGGTGACCTTGACCAGCAGAGAATCGTAATAGCGGGTGATGACGCCGCCGGAATAGGCGGTGCCGCCGTCGAGGCGAATGCCGTTGCCGGTGGCCGAGCGATAGGCGGTGATGCGGCCGTAATCCGGGATGAAGTTGTTCAGCGGATCCTCGGTCGTGACCCGGCATTGCAGGGCATGGCCGTTCAGGTGCACGTCCTGCTGGCTGGCGACGCCGGTGGCCTGCGCCAGCGTCGCGCCCTCGGCGATCAGGATCTGGCTCTGCACGATGTCGATGCCGGTGACCTCCTCGGTCACGGTATGCTCGACCTGGACGCGCGGGTTCACCTCGATGAAGTAGAACGCCTGGCTGTCCATATCCATCAGGAACTCGACGGTGCCGGCGTTCTGGTAGCCGACGGCGCGGCCGATCCTCAGCGCCAGCTCGCAGACCTCGGCGCGCTGCTCGGGGGTCAGATAGGGCGCCGGGGCGCGCTCGACCACCTTCTGGTTGCGGCGCTGCACGGTGCAGTCGCGTTCATAAAGATGGTAAAGCCCGCCATGGCCGTCGCCCAGAAGCTGCACCTCGACATGGCGGGCGCGCAGGATCATCTTTTCCAGGTAGCCCTCGCCGTTGCCGAAGGCGGCCTCGGCCTCGCG
This sequence comes from Paracoccus simplex, assembly GCF_042648325.1. Taxonomy (NCBI): domain Bacteria; kingdom Pseudomonadati; phylum Pseudomonadota; class Alphaproteobacteria; order Rhodobacterales; family Paracoccaceae; genus Paracoccus; species Paracoccus simplex. The sequence goes on from NZ_JBHRXE010000018.1 coordinate 17,211, forward strand.
CCGGCCCTCGCGCACCTTCTCGGGCAGCTCCTCGGGGCCCATGATCGGCCGCATGCCGCGCCCGCCGCCGCCCCAGCTGGCTTTCAGCATCAGCGGATAGCCGATGGTCGCGGCCTCGGCCTTGATCGCCTCCATGTCCTCGCCCAAGACCTCGGTGGCCGGAATGACCGGCACGCCGGCGCCGATGGCGACGCGGCGGGCGCTGGCCTTGTCGCCGAGCGCCCGCATGGTGTCGGCGCTCGGCCCGATGAAGGTGATCCCCGCCGCCTTGCAGGCATCGACGAAATCGGGGTTCTCGGACAGAAGCCCATAGCCCGGATGGATGGCATCGGCGCCGGATTCCTTCGCGACGCGGATGATCTCGGGGATCGACAGATAGGCCGCCACCGGCCCCAGGCCGCCGCCGATGCGGTAAGCCTCGTCCGCCTTGAAGCGGTGCAGGCTCAGCTTGTCTTCCTCGGCATAGACCGCGACCGTCTTCTTCCCAAGCTCGTTTGCCGCCCGCATCACCCGGATCGCAATCTCGCCACGGTTCGCTACTAGAATCTTATGGAACATCCGTCCCCCCATGTTCGCCCGGCGGGCATCCTATCCATGCTGCGGTGCAGCGCAAGCACCCTTCGCGACGCTTTCGTGACACGGGGTTTCTCATTTCAGCGGCGTTGGCGAAAGAATTCTTGCAGCAGGCGGCGCGATTCTTCTGCCGAAATGCCGTCGATGATCTCTGGCCGGTGGTGGCATTGCGGATGGTCGAAGACCCGCGCGCCATGGCGCACGCCGCCCATGCGGGGATCCTCGGCGCCGTAATAAAGCAGCGCGATGCGCGCGGCCGAGATGGCGGCGGCGCACATCGGGCAGGGCTCCAGCGTCACCCAGAGCCGCGCGCCCGGCAGCCGTTCCGAGCCGATGGCGGCGCAGGCGGCGCGGATCGCCAGGATCTCGGCATGGGCGGTGGGGTCGCGCATCTCGCGCGTGCGGTTGCCGGCGCGGTCCAGCACCGCGCCGTCGGCCCCCACCAGCACGGCGCCGACCGGCACCTCGCCGCGCCGGGCGGCGGCACGGTCCTCATCAAGCGCTGCGGGCATGTGCGAGGCGAAATCCATGCGCGCTTTTCGCGCGGCGGCGACCGTCGCGCAAGAACTGCTTTCCATCTTCATGCGTTGGGCGTAGAGAGCCCGCTTTGCCACCGCAGCGATGCGCAGGAGATCGCCATGACCGAAGACCGTCCCGAAGACCGCCCCGAATCCGTCCCCAATCCGCAGACCGACCGCATCGCCAAGGTGATGGCCCGCGCCGGCGTCGCCTCGCGCCGCGAGGCCGAGCGCATGATCCTGGAAGGCCGGGTGTCGGTGAACGGCCAGAAGATCGACAGCCCGGCGCTGGACGTGACCCCGCAGGACAAGATCCGCGTCGACGGCAAGCCGCTGGACGAGCCGCAGGAGACGCGGCTGTGGCTTTATTACAAGCCGGTGGGGCTGGTGACCTCGGCCTCGGACGAGAAGGGGCGGCAGACGGTGTTCGACGCTCTGCCGCGCGACCTGCCGCGGGTGATGACCGTCGGCCGGCTGGACCTGAATTCCGAAGGGCTGCTGCTGCTGACCAATGACGGCGAGCTGAAGCGCCGGCTGGAGCTGCCGACCACCGGCTGGCTGCGCCGGTATCGCGTGCGGGTGAACGGCCAGCCCAATGACCTGACCTTCGCGCCGCTGCGCCGCGGCGTCACCATCGAGGGCGAGGAATTCGCGCCGATGGAGATCAATCTCGACAGCCAGCAGGGTGCCAATGCCTGGCTGACCGTCGGCATCCGCGAGGGCCGCAACCGCGAGATCCGCCGCGCCATGTCCCATGTCGGGCTGATCGTGAACCGGCTGATCCGCATCGGCTACGGCCCGTTCAAGCTGACCGGGCTGGAGGAGAACGAGGTGCGCGAGGTCAAGCGCAAGGTGCTGCGCGACCAAATGGGCGGGCTGTTGACCGGCGAGGCCGAGGAAAAGCCGCGCAGCTTCCGCGAACGCGGCGCCGCCCATGCGGAGGAGGGCGAGCGTCCGCGCAAGCCCTGCGCCGAGGCCGGCCGCAGGCCCTTCGCGCCGCGCGAGGACGGCGAGCGCCGCCCCTTTGCCCGCCGTGAGGAGGGCGACCGGAAGCCTTTCGCGCGTCGCGAGGACGGCGAGCGCAAGCCCTTCGCCCGGCGCGAGGACGGCGAGCGCAAACCCTTCGCCAAGCGGGCGGAGGGCGACCGCAAGCCTTTTGCCCGGCGCGAGGATGGCGACCGCAAGCCCTTTGCCAAGCGCGAGGACGGCGAGCGCAAGCCCTTTGCCCGCCGTGCGGAAGGCGATGGCAAGCCGGCCCGCGACGGGGCCCGCAAGCCCTTCGGCAAGGGACCGCGCGACGAGGCGCGGCGCGACGGCGATCGGCCGCAGCGCGGCGGCAAGCCGGCTTTCAAAGGCGGCGTGAAGGCCGAGGGCGAGCGCGGTTTCAAGCCGCGCGGCGACAGGCCCGAGGGTGGCTTCAAGCCGCGGGGCGAGGGCAAGCCCGACCGGCCCTTCAAGCCCGGCAGGCCCGGCCCGAAACCCGGCTCGAAACCCGGTGCCCCCAGAACCGGGCGCGCGCCCGGAAAAGGCCCGCGACCGGAGGGGAAAGGCCCGCGGCGCGGCTGATCGCGCCTTTTGGGGATAAGGTCAGGCTGCCTGCGCCGCTTTGCAAAGAGCGGCGATCACGGCGATCTGCCGGCGCGGCAGCGTCGCGCCAAGGGCGCCGGCCTCATGCGGCTGGCCGGGCCGCCCCTTTGCTGTTCACTTGGTCAGGATAAGTTTGCCGGCGCGGGTGATGCGCAGGTTGTAGACCTGATCGCCCAGGACGATCAGCGCCTGATTGCCGCCAGCGGTCAGCATTTCCGCATGATATTCGGGAAGGCGCTGCAGGGCGGTCACGCCGGGACGCGTGAATTCGGCGGGGCGGGTCGCGGTCATGTCCAGTTCCTCGTTTCTGTCGCGGTGATCGTAACCTGACAAATTTCCTAAGGGATGTCAAAGAAAAATAGTCGGGAATTGCCGCGCCGGTTAGGAAGTTGATTTCGAAACCGAAAAAGCGGGCGACTCTGCGTCGCCCGCCTGATCCGTCCCCCGGCTGCTGGTCGCGATCTGCCAATGCGATTCCGGTGCTAGCCCTGTCCCAGACAGTCGGTCAGGGTCTGGGCCATGCCGCGCAGGATCACCCCGTAAAGCGCCGCGCCGGACTGGCTGCCGCGGCCCTCGGGATCCAGCGGCGCGCCCTGGCGGACCGGGCTGCCCTCGGTCACGGCGGCGATCAGCTTGGGGTCGTGATTCGCCTCGGGGAAGGCGCAGACCGCGCCCTGCTCGGCGATTTCCTCGCGAATCGCCCTGAGCCGCGCGGCCGAAGGGGTCGAGGCATCGCCCAGGCTGACCGGGATGGCCGGCTCCAGCCCGTAATGGCCGGTGAAATAGCCATAGGCGTCATGGAAGACCACGAAGCGCTTGCCCTGCGCCGGGCCGAGGCCGGCCTTGAGCTCGCCATCCAGCGCCGCGATCTCCGCCGCCGCCTTTTCGGCATTGGCGGCATAGGCGGCTGCATGGTCCGGGTCGCGCTCGGACAGCGCGGCGGCGATGGCCTGCAGCCAGGCCTGGCCGTTGGCGGGGTCCAGCCAGGCATGCGGATCGGTGCCGGAATGCGGGTGGTCGTGCCCGTCCCCGGCATGGTCATGCGCCCCGCTATGGTCGTGGCCGTTCCCGCCGTCATAGTCGCGGCGATGCGTCTCGGGCCGGTCGAGCAGGGTCAGCGATCGGCTGCCCTTGGGCAGCGCCGAGGCGCCGCGTTCCAGCCAGGGCGTCAGCGCCGGCCCGACCCAGATCAGCAGCTCGGCATCCTGCAGGCTGCGGGCCTGGCTGGGGCGCAGCTGATAGTGATGCGGGTCGCCGCCCGCCTCCAGCAGCACCTCGGGGGCGCCCAGATCGCCCATCACCTGCTGGACGAGCGAGCCGATGGCGGGAATGTCGGTCACGACGCGCGGCACCTCGGCCCGGGCGGGCAGGGCGGTGGCGCCAAGCGCGGCGGCGAGAAGCAGAGAGGGATATCGGATCATGTCAGGCTCACTTGCGGAAACGCGAGAGTTATTTATGTTATATCGTAACTCGTCAAGCAGAATTGTAATGGTATAACATCATGCCCACCGATCCCGCCCCGGCCGATCCCTTTCACGAGCACGACCACGCGCATTGCGCCGCCGCCGTGCTGCGCCGCGCCGAGGAGCAGGCCAAGGCCGAGGGCGTGCGCCTGACCCCGGTGCGGCGCCGCGCGCTGGAGATCCTGCTGGAATCGCATCGCGCCATGGGCGCCTATGAGGTGCTGGAACGGCTGTCGGCCGAGGGGTTCGGCAAGCAGCCGCCCGTCGCCTATCGCGCGCTGGATTTCCTTGTCGAACAGGGACTTGCCCATCGCGTGCAGCGGCTGAACGCCTATGCCGCCTGCCTGTCGGCCGAGCGCGACCATTCCCCCGCCTTCCTGATCTGCCGCGGCTGCGAGCAGGTGGCCGAAGCCGACGGGCCGGAATTGCGCGCCGCGCTTCAGGGCCTTGCCGGCGCCGGGGGTTTCCGCATCGAGCGCTCGACGGTGGAACTGCTGGGCCTCTGCGCCCGCTGCACCGAAGCGGGGCTCTGATGGTCGACCTGATCCGCGCCGCCGATCTGTCGGTCAGCCATGCCGGGGCCGACCTGCCGGTGCTGAACCGGGTCGATTTCCACATCCGCCCGGCCGAGATCGTCACCGTGGTCGGCCCGAACGGCTCGGGCAAGTCGACGCTGGTGCGGGCGCTGCTGGGCCATGTGGCGCTGTCCTCGGGCCGGGTCGAACGGGCGCCGGGCCTGCGCATCGGCTATGTTCCGCAGCGCGTGCATGTCGAGCGCGCCATGCCGATGACCGTGCGCCGCTTCCTGTCGCTGCCGCACCGGGTCGGCGACGCCCAGGCCGCCGCCGCGCTGGCGCGGACCGGGGTGCAGGGGCTGGAATCGCGGCAGATCACCCAGCTTTCCGGCGGACAGTTCCAGCGCGTGCTGCTGGCCCGGGCGCTGCTGGGCGATCCGCAGCTTCTGGTGCTGGACGAGCCGACCCAGGGCCTGGACCAGCCGGGCATCGTCGCCTTCTACAAGCTGATCGAGGAGGTGCGGGCCGAGACCGGCGCCGCCGTGCTGATGGTCAGCCACGACCTGCTGGTGGTCATGCGCGCCTCGGACCGGGTGGTGTGCCTGAACGGCCATGTCTGCTGCGAGGGCACGCCGCAGGCGGTCAGCGCCGCCCCGGCCTATCGCGCCATGTTCGGCGCGGAATCGCAGGGCACGCTGGCGCTTTACCAGCATCACCACGATCACGACCACGACCATGTCGCAGAGGGCCACCTGCATGGCCCGGCCTGCGCCCATACGCATTGAGGCCCCATGCTTGACGATTTTCTGACCCGAGCCGTGCTGGCGGGGCTTGGCCTTGTGCTGGCGACGGGGGCGCTCGGCTCCTTCGTGGTCTGGCGCCGCATGGCCTATTTCGGCGATTCGACCGCGCATGCGGCGATTCTCGGCGTGGCGCTGAGCTTCGCCTTCTCGCTGCCGATCTATCTGGGCACGCTGGGGGTGGCGGTTGCCATGGCGCTGATCGTGGCGCAGCTGACCGCACGCGGCCAGTCGATGGACACGGTGCTGGGGGTGTTGGCGCATAGCGCGCTGGCGCTGGGCCTGGTGGGGGTCAGCTTCGTGCCCTCGCTGCGCACCGGGCTGGACGCCTTCCTGTTCGGCGACATCCTGGCGGTGACGCGGGCCGACCTGGCCTGGATCTGGGGCGGCGCGCTGCTGGTCCTTGGCCTGCTGGTCTGGCGCTGGCAGCGGCTGGTGACGGCCTCGGTGAACGAGGAACTGGCGATGGCGGCGGGAATCGATCCGGCGCGCGAGCGGCTGATCCTGTCCCTGGCGCTGGCGCTGGTGGTGGCCATCGCGATTCGCATCGTCGGCGCGCTGCTGATCTCGGCCATGCTGATCGTGCCGGCTGCGGCCGCACGGGGATTCGCAGCAACGCCCGAGCAGATGGCCGGTTCCGCCACCGCCATCGGGGCGATCGCGGTCCTGGGCGGGCTGGGGGCCAGCCTGTGGCTGGACACGCCCGCAGGCCCGTCGATCGTCGCGGTTTCAGCGGTGATTTATGCTTTCAGTCTGGTGGTTTGCCGGAAATAGCCCGCAGAATCCAGGGGCAGGGAACCGGCAGGTTTCGGCCGGTTCGGCGGCGGTATCTCGCCGAACTCGTAAGGTGTTGGCTATTATGCAACAGTTGCCTGTGACGCGCATGATTCCCCGATCAAGACCGCTTTCCAAGTCCTTGGGTTTATGCGACTGTCTCAGCGATGTTGCTGGAAACGGCAGCCTTCAAAGTACTGAACGGAGCATGATCATGACCAAATTCGCTACCTTCGCCCTGGCCCTCGGCCTGACGGCTTCGTCGGCTCTCGCCGGCGGCTACGTTGCCCCCGTCGTGGAAGTCGAGCCGGTCGTCGTCGACGAGAAGCCCGCTTCGTCGAACGCTGGCCTCGTCGTTCCGGCCCTGCTGCTGCTGGGCGTCATCGCCGCCGTCGCTTCGGACGACGACGACAGCTGATAACTGAGCGGGACTTCGGTTCCGCAAGGTTCTCAAAGGGGCTGACCTTGGGTCGGCCCCTTTTTCATGCGTTCTGCCGCCGGCATGGCAGGCCATTCGGGACAGGGCCCGGTGTTCCGCCTTTGGCCTGTCTGGGGACCGGTTTTCGGGCGCCCGGGACGGGTGCGGAAGCGGCCGGCCGTTCCGGGCGGCGGCGCCGTGCCGGGGCCGCGGGGCCATGGGATCGGGGAGCCGGAATGCGGCTGCCTGTGCGCCAAGCTGCATCAGACACGCAAGAAGCCGGCCCGGGGGCCGGCTTTCGCGTCCTTGCCGTCGCCTGGGGCCTGTTCAGGGCCGCAGGGTCTGGATGGTGACATAGCCCAGACGCGGCCCCAGCCATTGGCGCGAGACCGGCAGGTGGCCGCCCTGCGGCATGTAGCTGTTCTGGAAGCTGGCGCCGTGGCCTTCGCAGCTTTCCGCCACCACGCCGGCTTTCGGGCCGGGACCGACGGTGCAGTCGAAGCGCAACGGCCGCTCCAGCCCGTCGCCGCTGTAATAGCGCATCACCCGCGGGGCCGAGCCGGCGCGGCCGGCGCGGATCAGCGGCTCGGTCTGCGGCTCGGCCACCGACAGGTCGTTGCCCAGGCCGCGCGTGCCGACGACCAGGCCGTCGCGCAGGATCAGCGCCTCTTTCGAGGGCGCCATATAGGTCCGCATGGCGCCGTTCTGCCCGGTCATCGCCAGGACCTGGCTGCGGCCCAGCGATTCGAACCCGACCAGGATCAGCGGCGCCGGGTTCACGCGCAACGCCTCGGCGGCCATCTGCTCGGGCGTGCGGGCGGGGGCGGGGGCCTCGGCCTCCTTGTCGCCGCGCACCCGCGCCACGGTGCCGCCGGCCGCCTTGGCGGCGATCAGCAGCGGGTTGGTGTCGTTGCCGCTGTCGTCGTTGCCGCAGGCGGCCAGTCCGGCGACCAGCAGCGCCGACAGCGCCGCCTTGTGGATGCGGGTCGTGATCATCGCCAGAAGCCCCCCCAGCCCTGATAGAGTTTGACCGATTGCGCGTCGCGGACCTTGTCGTAGAGCCGGCCGTTCACGTTCACCCGGGCGCCGCCGTCGCGCGACAGCGAACGCAGGGTGCTGCCGGCCCGGTCGCGGGTCGGCGTGCCGATCGCCCAGGAGACCGGGATCGAGAGGGTGATGCCCTTGTCGAACGAGCCCTCGCCGAATTCCTCGTCGCTGAGGTCGGTCTTGGTGGCGAAGGCGCCGATGCGCCAGCCATTGGCGAATTCGCGGGTCAGGGTGAAGGTCGCGCCCTTGTCGCCGGCCAAGTACTTGCCGACATCCAGCTGCGCGGTGAAGCCGTTGGCGAATTCGTAATAGGCCGAGACATGGCCGGTGGTGACCTCGTAGTCGCGGAAGCCGAAGACATCCTCGAAGTCGCGCTTCTTCACCCGGTTGACCTCGGCGCCGAAGGCCAGCGGCGAGTTCGCCGGCTTCCACAGCACCTCGCCCGAGACGCCGCCATAGGCGCGCTCCAGCAGGCCGACGGTCATGCGGGTATAGACCGCCTCGGTCGGCTGGGCATACCAGGCCAGCGTCAGCTCGGGGATGGTCGGGCTGTCGTTGCCGGTATACATGCGGGTGTCCGACCGGACCCGCGGCACGCCGTTCAGGTATTCGTTGGCCGGGTCCGAGACATAGTCCTCGGGCGTGTAATGCTCGCCGCGCTGGCCGGGAATGCCCGGCCCGCGCTGTTCCATGCTGCCGAAGGCGCGCTGGCGCACGGTGCCCGACAGGATCAGGCCCGGCATCAGCTCGTAGCTGGCCTTCAGCTGCGCGCCGACCTCGTAGCGCAGCGGGTCCTGCGGGTCGAAGACCCCGATGTCCAGATAGGGCGCGAGGTTCCAGCGGAAGCGCGGGAACAGGCCCGGCGTGGTCACCAGGTCGCCCGGCCGCGGATCGGCATCGACCAGTTGCGAGGCGCTGGCGATGCGGCCGGCCTCGGTATTCTCCAGCCGCTCGACATCCGAGCGCTTCAGCACCACCGAGGAGGTCGCCATGCCCTCGGAATTCGAGGTGATGACCAGCGTCTCGACCGAGGGCGGCAGGGCGCGGCTCATCAGCCGCGCGGTGCGGCCGATGGCCTCGGATTGCTGGATATAGCGGGTGTTGCGGATGCGGACCTCGGCGCGGCTGCCGGACAGCGCCATGGATTCCAGCATCTGCCCCTCGTCGGCCAGCGCGTCGGCCAGCGCGGTCTGGATCGCCGGCTGCGCGGTCGGATCGGCCGACCAGGCGCCCGACCAGCCCTCGGGATCGGCCGAAGGCGCGGGGCGCGGCCGCACCGGCGCCGGGGCCTTTTCCAGCCCCGAGGGGAAGGGCGCGTTGCGCGGGTTCAGCGCAAAGCTGAACTGCGCCCCGAAGGTGTCGCCGCCCAGCGTGTACAGCCCGACCTGATAGCTGGGGCTGAAGGTGTAATAGGCGCCGACGTTGAACCGGCCCGGATCGCCGTCGCCCTGGGGCGCGTCGAAGACGTTGCCGTCGGCCCGGCGATAGAAGGCGGTGTATTTGTCGTTGGAATATTCGGCGACCAGCCGCAGCTTGTCCGTCGCCTGCCAGGTGACCGAGCCGAAGGGCCGCGCCTTGCCGCGGAACCACTGGTCCACGTTCGGCTTGCCGCCGGTGTCGGTGATGTCGATCACCCGCGAGTTGCCGGCCATGGTGCCCCAGCCGATGCCCAGGCTGGCGCGGATTTTCGGGGTGATGGTCTTGGTGGCGACGATGTATTCGCCGGAATAGATCCCGGTGCCCAGGAAGTCCTGCAGGCCGACCGCGACGGCCGGGCGCCAGCCCGCCTCGTCCAGGACCTGGAAGCGCAGGTCGAAGGAACGGTCCCAGAGATGGCCCAGTTCGTTGTGGTCGTTGATCCCCTCGACCCGCGAATAGCGCAGCGCCGTGGTCAGCCGCGGATGCAGCTGGAAGACGATGTTATGCCGCCGGCTGCGGTCGGTATAGGACACCGTGCCGCCCAGCGTCGCGTCCGGCAGCATCTCGGCCGTGGGGGTATCGACACCGCCGGGCAGGCCATAGCTGTTCAGCACATCGCCGATCATCGGATCGGTGCGGGCCGGGCCGCTGCCAAGGCCAAGCAGAAGCGCCACCGGCACGGTCGAGGCCAGCAGGCGACGGGTAAGGATCGAATGGGCGCGCATCGGCGGGTCCTTTCAGGTCGTGGCCCGCAGCCTGTGCTGGCGGGTTGGCCGGCGCCGCGCGGGGATCGGCCCGCGCGGCACCCGGATCTTGGCTTATTCGCTGTCGGTATCGGCGGCGGGCGGGGTCGCCGGCAGCACCAGCGCCGGCGCGGGAACGCCGCCGGTCGTGCCGGTGGTGCCGGTGCCGGAGGTTGCGCCGGCCGTGGTCCCCGAGGTCGTTCCCGTCGCCGTCCCGGTCGAGGCGTCCGAGCCGCCAGCCGCGCCGCTGCCGGTCGCGCCGGAGGGGGTGGTCGCGATCGTGCCCTCGGTGCCCGAGGCGCTGCCCGACCCCGCGGCCGGGGTCGTGCTGCTCGGCGGCGGGGTGGTCGGCGCCCCTGTCGTCGGGGTGCCGGTCGTCGGGGTGCCGGTGGACGGCGTTTCCGCCGCCGGCGTCGTGGTGGTGGTGCCCGGCTGCGCGGTGGGCGCGGTTCCGGTCGCGGGCTGCGTCTCGACCGGCTTGCTCTCGGCCGGTTTCGTCGCCGGCGCGGCCGGCTTCGGCTGGGTCTTGGGCTTCGGCGCCGCCGAGGAGGCGCGGGTCTGCGCCTTGGGCATGGCGTCGGTCGGGATGGCGCAGCCGGCCAGGCGCTGGCTGCCGACGCGCAGATTGGCGGTGAAGGGCGTCTTCCGGTCGCCGCTCTCGCAGGACTGGGCGCGGATGTTCAGCGCGAAGATCTGGCCGTTCATGTTGCCGATGAATTCCACGCCGCTGGCATAGGTCATGCGGCGCACGGTCACGCCGACGGATTTCGCGCCGGGCCGTTCATAGACCGCGGTCTTGTCGGCGGCTGTCACCGTCCAGCCGCTGCCGGCGGCGCGGAACATGGCGGTGGCCATGGTGCTGGCCTCGGCGGTGGCGACGGGCTTTTGCTCGGTCCCGGTCTCGATCGGCTGTTCCAGCGGCGAGACGCCCGGCGGGCCGGTATGGCCGGCGGCCTCGGGTTCCGCGGCTTTCTGGAAGGGCAGTTCGCCACAGGCTGCAAGGGCGACTGTCATCGACAGCACGGCAAAGGCCGAACGGAATTTCATCTGCTCTGTCCCGGTTCCATGGGTTTTGCTTATGATTATTGGCTACAGGAAGCCCATGGTTTGGGCAAGCGCCGAGAGGCCCCCGCAGCTTGCGGGGGCGGCGTTTGCGCGAAGTTTCGCAACCGTTTCAGCAGTTCGGCACGTTGACGGCGAGTCCGCCGAGCGAGGTCTCCTTGTACTTGTCGCTCATGTCGCGGCCGGTCTGGCGCATGGTCTCGATGGCGGCGTCCAGCGGCACGAAATGCTGGCCGTCGCCGCGCAAGGCCAGGCTGGCGGCCGAAACCGCCTTGATGGCGCCCAGGCCGTTCCTTTCGATGCAGGGCACCTGCACCAGCCCCCGCACCGGATCGCAGGTCATGCCCAGGTGATGTTCCAGCGCGATTTCGGCCGCGTTCTCGACCTGGGTGACGCTGCCGCCCATCGCGGCGCAGATCCCGGCCGCGGCCATGGCGCTGGCCGAGCCGACCTCGGCTTGGCAGCCGCATTCCGCGCCCGAGATGCTGGCATTGTGCTTGATCAACCCGCCGATGGCGGCGGCGGTCAGCAGGAACTCGTCGAGCTGGCGTTCCGAGGCGCCCGGCACATGGTCCAGCCAGTAGCGGATCACCGCCGGCACCACGCCGGCCGCGCCGTTCGTCGGCGCCGTCACCACCTGACCGCCGGCGGCGTTCTCCTCGTTCACCGCCATGGCATACATCGACATCCAGTCGTTGATGACATGCGGCGCGGTCAGGTTCATGCCCGCCTCGGCCTGCAGGGCCTCGCGGATGCCGGCGGCGCGGCGACGGATCGACAGCCCGCCGGGCAGGATGCCGCGGGCTTCAAGGCCCCGGTCCATGCAGTCGCGCATCACCTGCCAGATCCGGTGGATGCCGGCGGAAATCTCGGCATCGCTGCGGAACACCCGCTCGTTCTCGCGCTTCATCTGGGCGATGGACTTGCCCGATTTTTCGGCCATCTCCAGCATCTCGGCGGCCGAGGCGAAGGGGAAGGGCACCTTGGGCGAGGCGTCGGTGCGGGTGTCGTCGCCGCGCGCCGCCAGCTCGGCCTCGGTCATCACGAAGCCGCCGCCGATCGAGTAATAGATCTCGCGGAAGATCACGTCGCCCTGCGCGTCGGTCGCCATCAGCACCATGCCGTTGGCATGGCCGGGCAGGGCGCGATCGTAGTCGAAGATCAGGTCGCTTGCCGGGTCGAAGGCCAGATCGCCCAGATCGCGCGGCGACAGGATCTTCGTCTCGCGGTTCTTCTCCAGCGCGGCCTCGGCGGCCTCGGCATCCATGGTTTCGGGCAGGAAATCCGCCAGGCCCAGGATGGTGGCGCGGTCGGTGGCATGGCCCTTGCCGGTAAAGGCCAGGCTGCCATGCAGGCTGGCGCGCAGCCCATGGGCGCGAAACGGCTGCTCGCGCAGCGCGTCGAGAAAACGCCCTCCCGCAACCATCGGGCCCATGGTATGGGACGAGGACGGGCCGACCCCGATCTTGAAGATGTCGAAGACCGAAAGAAACATGCCGCGGCTCCTCTTGTCAGTGGCGTTGCAGTCTATCCGCGGGGCCGGCGGCGGACCAGAGCGGCTGCGACGGGAGTTAAGCAGCTTCGCGACATTTGACGAGTCGTGACCTGCACGTTATTTAGGCAGGCGGCACAAACAAGCGGCAAAACCGGTCGCGACGCCAAGGCCCGGAACGCGGGCAGAGGCCGTTTTCTTTCGCATCCCCTGAAGCCGGCATACGAGTTTTTCCATGACGCTGCCCGAACCCATCACCCTTGGCACCACGCGGCTTGGCCCGCCGATCTTCCTGGCGCCCATGGCCGGGATCACCGACCTGCCGTTCCGCCGCGCCGTCCTGCGCCATGGCGGGGCCGGGCTGATGGTCAGCGAGATGGTCGCCTCGACCGAGATGGTGACGCCGCGCCCGTCCACCCGCGCCGCGGTGCGCGCCAAGGCGCTGACCGAGGGCGCGCTGCCGGTCTCGGTCCAGATCGCCGGGCGCGAGGCGCGGGCGATGGCGGAAACCGCGCGCATCGTCGCCGGCATGGGTGCGCGCATCGTCGACATCAACATGGGCTGCCCGGCCAAGAAGGTGACGGGCGGGCTGTCGGGGGCGGCCCTGATGCGCGATCTCGATCACGCGCTGGGGCTGATTGAGGCGGTGGTCGCCGCCGTGCCCGATCTGCCGGTGACGCTGAAGATGCGGCTGGGCTGGGACGCCGATTGCCTGAACGCGTCCGAGCTGGCCGCCCGCGCCGCCGGGGCCGGGGTCCGGATGCTGACCGTGCATGGCCGCACCCGGGCGCAGTTCTATACCGGCCGCGCCGACTGGGCGGCGATTCGGGCGGTGGCGAATCTGCCCGGCCGGCCGCCGCTGGTCGCCAATGGCGACGTGGTGGACGCGGCCAGCGCCCGCGCCGCGCTGCGCCAATCCGGCGCCGATGCGGTCATGGTCGGACGCGGCGCCCAGGGCGCGCCGTGGAAGCTGGCGCAGATCGCGCATGAATTGTGGAACACCCCGGCGCCCGAGGTGCCGCAAGGCGCGCGGCTGGCCGAGGCGGTGGCCGAACATTACCACGACATCCTGTCGCTTTACGGCCGCGAACTGGGCCTGCGCGTCGCCCGCAAGCACCTGGGCTGGTATGCCGAGGCGAACGGCGCCCCGAACCGCGCCGAGCTGCTGCGCGCCCCCACGCCCGAGGCGGCGCTGACCGCGATCCGCGCCGGTTTCGGCGATGCCGATGCGGCGCTGGTCGATGCCGTTCATGCCAATGCCCAGGCCACCGAGGTGCCTTCATGACAATCCGGGGCAGGTCCGACATGCTGCCCGATCCCGAGATGGAAGCCGGCGGCGGCTTCGTCCCGGCCGAGGTCGGGCCCAACTGGTCGGCGCTTCCCCTGCCCGCGATCATCCTGGACGCGCAAGGCCGCATCGCGGCGATGAATGACCTGGCCGAGGCGTTCCTGAACATCTCCTGCCGCTCGTCGCTGGGCCAGGCGCTGGAGGGGGCCGAGATGCGCAAGCGTCTGCGCATCGTGCCGATGCTGGGCTCGATCCTCGCGCGGATGCACGAGGGGCACGAGGCGCTGAACCGCGCCGGCGTGCGCTTCGAGATCGGCGACCGCTCGGGCGGGCATTCCGACCGCATCGCCACCGTCCATGCCGGCCGGGCCCCCAGCCCGCGGGGCGGCACCGTCATCCTGCTGGCGCCCGCCGATGGCGGCGGCCGGCTGGGGCAGGGGCAGGCGGCGCGCTCGGCCGCGCGCTCGGCCATCGGCATGGCCGAGATGCTGGCGCATGAGATCAAGAACCCGCTGGCCGGCATCCGCGGCGCGGCGCAGCTGATCGGCATGAACCTGACCGCCGAGGACCGCGACCTTGCCGATCTGATCGTGGCGGAATCGCGCCGCATCGTCGAATTGCTGGACCAGGTGGAACGCTTCGGCGACACCTCGGCGCCGCGGCTGTCCGCCGTGAACGTGCATGACGTGCTGGAGCGGGTGCGCCGCTCGGCCGCCGTGGGTTTCGGCAAGGGGCTGCGCATCGTGCCCGATTACGACCCCTCGCTGCCGCCGGCGCTGGTCGATGCCGATCAGCTGGTGCAGGTCTGCCTGAACCTGGTCAAGAACGCCGCCGAGGCCATCGGCCGGGCGGGCCGGGGCGGCACCATCCGGCTGCGCAGCTTCTACGACGGCACCCTGCGCCTGGCCCCGACAGAGGCCGAGCCGCAGGGCCGCAGCCTGCCGCTGCAGATCGAGATCGAGGATGACGGCCCCGGCATCCCCGAGACCATCGTCGCCGAGGTCTTCGAACCCTTCGTCTCGGGGCGCGAGAACGGCACCGGCCTGGGGCTGGCGCTGGTCTCGAAGATCATCACCGACCATGGCGCCTGGATCGCGCTGGACTCCCGTCCCGGTCGCACCGTTTTCCGCATTTCACTGCCCAAAGCCTGAGGTTTTCCCATGGATGGCACCGTTCTGATCGCCGACGACGACCGCACCATCCGCACGGTGCTGACCCAGGCCCTGACCCGGGCCGGCTGCCGGGTCCATGCCACCGGCTCGCTGGCGCAGCTGCAGCGCTGGGTCGAGGAGGGGCGCGGCGATCTGGTCATCACCGATGTGATGATGCCCGACGGCAACGGCATCGAGCTGATCCCGGCGATCCGCAAGGCGCGGCCCGACCTGCCGGTGATCGTGATCTCGGCCCAGAACACCATTGTCACCGCCATCCGCGCGACCGAGGCCGCGGCCTTCGACTATCTGCCCAAGCCCTTCGACCTGCCCGACCTGATGACCCGGGCCGGGCAGGCGCTGTCGCGCCGGCTGCGCCGCGCCGATCCTGCCGCCGCCGGCGCCCCGGCGCCCGAAGCCGGCGCCGATCCGGCGCTGCCGCTGATCGGCCATGCCCCGGCGATGCAGAACCTGTTCCGCATGGTGGCGCGGGTGCTGAATGCCGACCTGCCGGTGATGATCGCCGGCGAGGCCGGGGTGGGCAAGACCGTGGTCGCGCGCTCGTTCCACGACCTGTCGGACCGGCGCGAGGCGGGCTTCGTGGTACTGACCTCGGCCGACCTGTCCGAGGAGACCCTCCATCATGCCGATGAACGGGCGCAGGGCGGCACGCTGCTGATCGAGGATCCGACCGGTTTCGACGCCGCCGCCCAGGCCCGGCTGATCGGCATGATCGAGGCCTGGGAGGCCGGGCCGGGCCGCCACCTGATGCCGCGCCTTTTGTCCACCACCGGGCCGGACCCGCAGGCCGATGTGGCCGCGGGCCGGTTGCGGGCGGATCTGTATTACCGGCTGGCCGGGGTGACGGTGACGGTGCCGCCGCTGCGGGCGCGGGTGGACGACATCCCGCCGCTGGCCCGGCACCTGCTGGCCCGCGCCGCCGCGCAGGGCCTGCCGCAGCGCAGCCTGTCCGAGGGCGCGACGGCGCTGATCCGCGCCTATCCCTTTCCCGGCAACGTGCGCGAGCTGGAAAACCTGATGCGCCGGCTGGCGCTGACCGCCGCGGCGGCCGAGATCGCCGAGGCCGAGGCCCGCGCCGCCCAGGCCGAGTCGAGCCCGATCATGCCGCCCGCCCCGGCCGCGGCCCCCGCCGCCCGGCCGGCGGCTGCGGCCGCCAGTCCCGCCGCGTCGGTCACGCCGCTGGGCGAGCCGGCGAATATGCGGCTGGCGCAATCGGTGGAAATGCATCTGCAACGCTATTTCGACCTGCATGGCGACGATCTGCCGCCGCCCGGCCTTTACGACCGCATCCTGCGCGAGATCGAAAAGCCGCTGCTGGAGATCGCGCTGGACGCCACGGGCGGCAATCAGCTGCGTTGTGCCGATCTTCTGGGCATCAACCGCAATACCTTGCGCAAGAAACTGACCGATCTGAATATCGAGGTGACACGGCGCCGCAAACTGATGTAAAACGGCCACAGATGGCCTTGCGAGAGTCGCTGAACGGCCACAGAACGGCCGCGGCACAGCGGCGAAACCGCGAGGACGGGCAAGTGGCGGGAACGCTGTCCAGGGATGCATGGGAACGTGTCGCGCGGCTGCGGCGGATGCGCTTTTATCGCAATGCCGCGACCTTGGGTCTGGTGGTGCTGGGTCCGGTGCTGGCCGGGCTGACCTTTGCGGTCATGGGCCCCTTCGCCAATGCCATTTCGGGCGGCTCGGTCTTGCGGCTGGTGCTGCTGGCCGACCTGCTCTACCTGATCGTGCTGACCGGGCTTGTCGTGGCGCGCATGGCGCAGATCGTCGCGGCGCGGCGCAAGTCGGCGGCCGGCTCGCGGCTGCACATGCGGCTGGTCGGCGTCTTCGCCACCATCGCGCTGGTGCCCACGGTGCTGGTGGCGCTGTTCGCCGGGCTGACGGTGAACATCGGCCTGGAAGGCTGGTTCTCGAACCGCGTGCAGCAGGTGGTCTCGACCTCGCTCTCGGCCGCCGAGGCCTATCAGGAGGAGCACCGCCGCGACCTGACCAATGACGCGCGGCTGCTGGGCGGGGCGCTGACCCAGGCGGCGCGGCAGAACCCGATGCTGGATGACGGCGACCTGCGGCTGCTGCTGACCGACTACCAGAGCCAGATCCAGCGCGGATTGCGCGAGGCCTATATCATCGACGGCCGCGGCACCATCCGCGCCCGCGGCGAGCGCAGCTATCAGTTCTGGTACGAACAGCCTTCGCCCGCCCAGTTCGACGAGGCGGCGACCCGCGGGCTGGTGCTGATCGAGGACTGGCAGAACAACGAATTCCGCGCCCTGGCGCCGCTGACGCCGCTGGCCGACCGTTATCTCTATGTCACCCGCGACGTGGACGGCAGCCTTCTGGGCCTGCTGGACGACACCCGCCAGACCGTCGGCGAATACCAGCGCCTCGAGCAGGAGCGCGGCCGGGTGCTGTTCGAGTTCTCGCTGCTTTACCTGGGCTTTGCGCTGCTTCTGGTGGCGGCGGCGATGTGGTTGGGGCTGTGGTTCGCCGACCGGTTGTCGCGACCCATCGGCCGGCTGGCCGAGGCCTCCGAGCGGGTGGGCGAGGGCAATCTGGACTTCCAGATCCCCGCCCCCGACACCGGCGACGAGATCCAGACCCTGGGCGAAAGTTTCAACCGCATGACCCGGCAGCTGAAACAGCAGCGCCAGGAGCTGGTGGAAAGCTACCGCGCCGCCGACGACCAGCGCCGGCTGTTCGATTCCGTGCTGTCCTCGGTCACCGCCGGGGTGATCGGACTGGATGCGGCGGGCGAGATCGACTTCCTGAACCGCTCGGCCACCCGGCTGCTGGGCCTCGATCCGGCGGCGGCGCATGACCGGCTGCTGTCCGAGGCGGTGCCGGAATTCGCGCCGCTGTTCGAGCGGCTGTCGCAATCGGTGAACGAATCGGTGCAGGACGAGATCCGCCTGACCCGCGAGGGCCGCGTCGAAAGCCTGCTGGTGCGCATGGCGATCCGCCGCGGCGCCGCCGGCGGGCTGGAAGGCTATGTGGTGGCGCTGGACGACGTGACCGATCTGGTGTCGGCGCAGCGCATGGCCGCCTGGGGCGACGTGGCCCGCCGCGTCGCGCATGAGATCAAGAACCCGCTGACCCCGATCCAGCTTTCGGCCGAGCGGCTGAAGCGCAAGTTCGGCCCCATCGCCGGCGAGGAACGCGAGGCGCTGGAGCAATATACCGAGGTGATCATCCGCCAGACCAACGACCTGCGCCGGATCGTGGACGAGTTCAGCCGCTTCGCCCGCATGCCGGAACCGGACCGCAAGGAAACCGACATCGTCAAGCTGCTGCGCGATGCCGAGCTGATGCAGCGCGACGCGCTGCAGGGCGCGCTGGTCTCGGACATCCCCGACGAGCCGGTGATCGTCGATGCCGATGCCGGGATGATGCGGCAGGTCTTCACCAACCTGTTGAAGAACGCCGGCGAGGCGCTGGACGAGCTGCGCGCCGCCCCGCCCGAGGGCTGGGCGCCGCAGGTCCGGGTCATGCTGCGCGCCGCCCCCGATGCGGTGACCATCCGCATCACCGACAACGGCCCCGGACTGCCCGAGGACCGCACCCGGCTCTTCGAGCCCTATGTCACCATGAAACCCGGCGGCACCGGCCTGGGCCTGCCGATCGTCAAGAAGATCGTCGAGGAGCACGGCGGCAGCCTGATGCTGACCGACGCCCCCGAGGGACGCGGCGCCATGGCCGAGATCCGTCTGCCGCGCGAGCGCCAGCCGGTGCGCCTGTCCGCGCGCCGCCAGAAACACGAGCAGGAAACATTCAAATGAGCGATATTCTGATTGTCGATGACGAGCGGGACATCCGCGAGCTGATTTCCGACATCCTGCGCGACGAGGGCTTCTCGACCCGCCTCGCCGCCAATTCCGACCAGGCGGTGGCCGAGCTGAACGCGGCCGAGCCGGCGCTGATGATCCTCGACATCTGGCTGAAGGACAGCAAGATGGACGGGATCGACATCCTCAAGCAGGTCAAGCGCAACAATCCCGACGTGCCGGTGGTCATCATCTCGGGCCACGGCAATATCGAGATCGCGGTGGCGGCGATCAAGCAGGGCGCCTATGACTTCATCGAGAAGCCCTTCAACATCGACCAGCTGCTGGTGGTGATCCGCCGCGCCATGGAGACGGCGCGGCTGCGGCGCGAGAACTCGACCCTCAAGCGCGGCGAGGCGCGGGCCTCGGAAATGCTGGGCAATTCCGCGCCCTTCCGCCGGCTGCGCGAACAGCTCGACAAGGTGGCGAAGTCGAACGGCAGGGTGATGCTGACCGGCGAGCCGGGGGCGGGCAAGGAGATCGCCGCCCGCTATGTCCACGCCCACAGCCCGCGGGCGCGCGAGCCCTTCGTCACCGTGCCCTGCGCCACCATCGAGCCCGACCACATGGAGGAGGTGCTGTTCGGCCGCGAGACGCCCGAGCGCGGCATCGAGCCGGGGCTGCTGGAACAGGCGCATGGCGGGGTGATCTATTTCGACGAGGTGGCGGACATGCCGCTGGGCACCCAGCCCAAGATCCTGCGGGTGCTGACCGAGCAGCAGTTCCAGCGCTCGGGCGGCACCGACAAGGTGCGGGTGGACCTGCGGGTGATCTCCTCGACCAACCGCGATCTGGCGGCGGAAATCGCCGCCGGCCGCTTCCGCCAGGAGCTCTACGACCGGCTGAACGTGGTGCCGGTGGCGGTGCCGTCGCTTGCCGACCGCCGCGACGACATCCCGATGCTGGCCGGGCATTTCATCGAGCTGTTCCACGCCGGCCAGGGCCTGCCGCTGCGCGCCCTGCCCGAGGAGACCTGCGCGGCGCTGCAGGCGATGGGCTGGCCGGGCAACATCCGCCAGCTGCGCAACGTGATCGAACGGGTGCTGATCCTGGGTGACGGCATCGGGCCGATCCAGCCCTCGGAACTGGAGACCCAGAACGGCACCACCACCACCGGCGAGGCCCTGGCGCTGGGGCCGCAGATCACCAGCCTGGCGCTGCGCGAGGCGCGCGAACTCTTCGAGCGGGAATACCTGCTGGCGCAGATCAACCGTTTCGGCGGCAATATCAGCCGCACGGCGCAATTCGTCGGCATGGAGCGCTCGGCCCTGCATCGCAAGCTCAAGTCGCTGGGCGTCGTCGGCGGCATGCGCGTCGAGGAAGAGGTGATGGGGAAATGACGGTGCCGCCGCGTTTGCGGCGCGGTCGCCGGGGTATTTGGAAAACGGTGAAAGCGTTAGGCTTTTCTTAACTTCACCGGGGTATTCAGGTTGCGCGGGACAGGCTGGGGAGCCGATGACCGCAAACGGTGAAAGCGCCCCGGACCGCCCTGGAATGCCCGGGGGTTCCCGGTTGTCCGGGGCGCCGCCTCCGCCCTTCACCGTTTTCCAAATACCCTGGCGACGGCGAAGCGCGCAGGGTGACCGCCGATCAGGCCGCGGCGTTTTCGCTGTATCCGCCACGCGCGGCGCGCGTTAGGATCGCGCTTCACGAAGGGCATGAACCGGGGCCGGAATGAAGATCATCATCTGCGGGGCGGGGCAGGTCGGCTGGCACATCGCGCGCCATCTGGCGGGCGAACGCAACGATGTCACCATCATCGATACCAATGCCGAGCTGATCCGCCGCGCCACCGATGCGCTGGACGTGCAGGGCGTCACCGGTTTTGCCAGCCATCCCGACGTGCTGGACCGCGCCGGCGCCCGCGATGCCGATCTGATCATCGCCGCCACCCATTCGGACGAGGTGAACATGGTCACCTGCCAGGTGGCGCATTCCGTCTTTCAGGTGCCGCGGAAGATCGCGCGGCTGCGCAGCTCGGCCTATCTCGACGCGATCTGGTCCGATCTCTACCGCACCGACCATCTGCCCATCGACGTGGTCATCAGCCCCGAGCGCGAGGTGGCGCGGGCGGCCCTGCAACGGCTTTCGGCGCCCTCGACCTTCGATGCCGAGACCTTTCTCGACGGGCGGCTGCACCTGCTGGGCATCCTGCTGGATCCCGACAGCCCGGTGCTGAACACGCCGCTGCGGCAATTGAACGAGATGTTCACCAGCCTCAGCGCCATCGTCACCGGCGTGCGGCGCGGCGGCCGGCTGTTCGCGCCCGAGCCGGGCGACCAGCTGTTCGAGGGCGACCAGATCTATGTCTTCACCCTGAGCGAGGACGTGCCGCGCACGCTGGAGATCTTCGGCAAGCCCATGGCCAAGCAGGAAAGCGTCGTCATCATCGGCGCCGGCAATGTCGGCCTTGCCGTCGCGCAATCGCTGGAGGCGCGGCCCGAGCGGGTGCGCGTCAAGCTGATCGAGCGCAGCCGCGGCCGGGCCGAGGACGCGGCCGACGCGCTGAACCGCACCATCGTGCTGAATGGCGACGGGCTTTCCGCCGAGCTGCTGGAGGAGGCGGCGGTGCCGCGTGCCGATGCGGTTCTGGCGATCACCGACGACGACAAGACCAATATCCTGGCCGCGGTGCGTGCCAAGCAGGCCGGCGCCAAGCTGGCGATCTCGCTGGTCAACGACCCGACGCTGATGTCGCTGATGGAACCCCTGGACATCGACGCCTTCATCAACCCGCGCGCCAGCACCGTGTCCACCATCCTGCGCCATATCCGGCACGGCCGGGTGCGCGACATCTATTCCATCGGCGATGCCGAGGCCGAGGTGATCGAGGCGCAGGTGCTCTCGACCTCGCCGATCTCGGGCCGGGCGGTGCGCGACATCGAATTTCCCGAAGGCGCGCTGATGGGCGCGGTGCAGAAGGGCGACCGGGTGGTCAAGCCCACCGGCGACCTGCGCATCGAAGAGGGCGATATCGTGGTGATCTTCGCCCTTGCCTCCGACATTCCCGAGGTCGAGCGCCTGCTGCAGGTCTCGATCGACTTCTTCTGAGGCCCGGGATGCGGCTGCTTCTGCGACTGCCCCTGATGGTGATCCTGGCCGGGATCGGCGGCGCGGCCATGGTGGTGCCGGGGCTTTACGCCCATGCCATCGACAGCCACAAGATCGGCGCGATCTTCCTGGGCTGCGCCGGGCTTTTCGTCCTTCTGGCCGCGATCCTGGGCCTGGCCACCGCCGAGGAACCCGAGGGGCCGCGGGCGCGCAGCGTGCTGCTGACCATGCTGGGCACCATGCTGCTGCTGCCCGCCATGCTGGCGGTGCCCTTTGCCATTTCCCTGCCCGATACCGGCTTCTTCAACGCCTGGTGGGAGATGATTTCCTGCCTGACCACCACCGGCGCCACGCTTTATGCCGCCGACCTGCTGCCGGCGCCGCTGCATCTGTGGCGGGCCGTGGTCGGCTGGCTGGGCGGGCTGTTCATGCTGGTCGCGGCCATCGCCCTGCTGGCGCCGCTGCGGGTCGGCGGGTTCGAGATCCTGTCCTCGCCCTATGGCCGCAGCGAGCGCTTCGAGCGGCTGCCGCGCTCGGCCGAGAGCGTCGCGGTGGTCACCCACCTTTCCACCCCGGCCTTCCAGACCGAACTGGTCGATCCGGTGCATCGGGTGATGCGGGCGGCGCGGGCGGTGTTCCCGCCCTATGCCGGGCTGACGCTGCTGATGTGGACGATCCTGCTGATGCTGGGCGAGAACGGGCTGGTGGCGCTGACCCGCGCCATGGGCACGCTGTCGACCAGCGGCATCAGCCCGGTGGGCGGTCCGGCCGGGCAGGGCAGCGGCATCGCCGGCGAGGCGGTGATCTTCCTGTTCCTGGTCCCGGCCCTGTCGCGGCGTTTCTGGCCCGGCGGCGGCGAGCTGAACACCAGCGAAAGCTGGACCGGCGATCCCGAGCTGCGCATGGCGGCGGGCGTGGTGCTGCTGGTCTCGGCCATGCTGTTCCTGCGGCATTTCGCCGGCGCCATCGGCGTCTCGCCCACCGGCGCCCAGGGGGTGCTGGACACGCTGGACAGCGCCGCCTCGGCCGCCTGGGGCGGGATCTTCAACGGCCTCAGCTACCTGACCACCACCGGCTGGAACTCGGTCGAATGGCAGGGCGCGCGCAACTGGTCGGGGCTCAGCTCTCCCGGGCTGATGCTGGCCGGGCTGGCGCTGATGGGCGGCGGCGTCGCCACCACCGCCGGCGGGGTGAAGCTGTTGCGGGTCTATGCGCTGGCCCGCCATGCCGAGCGCGAGCTGGACAAGATCGTGCATCCCAGCTCGGTCGGCGGCGGCGGGCTGATGGCGCGGCGGCTGCGCCGCGAGGGCGCCTATCTCGCCTTCATCTTCTTCATGCTGTTCGCCAGTTCGATCGCGGTGACGGTCATGCTGATCTCGTTGCAGCGGATCGAATTCGATTCGGCGACGATTCTGTCCATCGCGGCGCTGACCAATACCGGGCCGCTGGCCGGGGCGATTCCGCTGACCCCCAGCTTCCAGGGCTCGGCCGGCATGGCCGGCGCCCCGTGGGAGGGCTGGGCCGGCCTGCCGGCGCTGACCAAGGCGGTGCTGGCGGCGGCGATGGTGGTCGGCCGGGTCGAGACCCTGGCCATCCTGGCGTTGTTTTCACCGGAATACTGGCGCCGTTAGCGCCGATCACATGCTTGCAAGCCGCTGCCTGCTCGCCTAAGTCTTGAAAACCAGCGATAAGAACAAGGTGCAACGAATGGCCGGCGACAAACAGAACCTCCAGGACGCTTTTCTGAACCATGTCCGCAAGGGCAAGGTTCCGGTGACGATTTTTCTTATCAATGGTGTGAAACTGCAGGGTGTCATCACCTGGTTCGACAATTTCTGCGTGCTGCTGCGCCGCGACGGTCAGTCGCAGCTGGTCTACAAGCACGCCATCTCGACCATCATGCCGGGGCAGCCGATCAGCCTTTATGAGGGTGAGGACTGATTGGCCGAACCCTCGGAAACCCGCGAGCGGCCGACCCGCGCCTATGTGATCCATCCCGATCTGGGCAATTCGCGCACCCGCCGCTCGCCCGAGCTGGCGCTGGAGGAGGCCGTGGCGCTGGCCCATGCCCTGCCCGCCATCGAGGTGACCGGCGCCGAGGTGGCGCGGCTGCGCAATCCCGATCCGGGCATGCTGTTCTCCAAGGGCAAGCGCGAGGAGATCGGCCAGCACCTGCAGGCCGCCGCCGAGGGCGAGGGGGCGGAGCTGGTGCTGATCGACGGGCCGGTGACGCCGGTGCAGCAGCGCAACCTGGAAAAGGACTGGGGCGTCAAGATCCTCGACCGCACCGGGCTGATCCTCGAGATCTTCGCCGACCGGGCGCAGACCCGCGAGGGGGTGCTGCAGGTCGAGCTGGCGGCGCTGGCCTATCAGCGCACCCGGCTGGTCCGGGCCTGGACCCACCTGGAACGCCAGCGCGGCGGGTTGGGCTTCGTCGGCGGTCCGGGCGAGACGCAGATCGAGGCCGACCGCCGCGCCATCGACGAGCAGGTGATCCGCCTGCGCCGGCAGCTTGGGCGGGTGGTCAAGACCCGCGAACTGCACCGCAAGGCGCGCGCCAAGGTGCCCTATCCGATCGTGGCGCTGGTGGGTTACACCAATGCCGGGAAATCCACGCTGTTCAACCGGCTGACCGGGGCCGAGGTGCTGGCGCAGGACCAGCTTTTCGCCACGCTGGATCCGACCATGCGGCAGATGCTGCTGCCGGGCGGCCGGCGGGTGATCCTGTCGGACACGGTGGGCTTCATCAGCGACCTGCCGCATGAACTGGTCGCCGCCTTCCGCGCCACGCTGGAAGAAGTGCTGGCCGCCGACCTGATCCTGCATGTGCGCGACATCAGCCACCCCGAAACCGAGGAGCAGGCCGGCGACGTGGGCGAGATCCTCGATTCGCTGGGCGTCGAGGAAGACGTGCCGCTGATCGAGGTCTGGAACAAGATCGACGCGCTTTCGCCCGAAACCCGCGCGGCGCTGCAGCGTACCGATGCCCGCACCGCCGGCGTCCAGACGATCTCGGCCCTGTCCGGCGAGGGGGTGGACGCGCTGCTGGCCGCCATCGAGGAACGCCTGGCCGAGGCGCTGGACGAACCGCGCCTTGATGCCGAACTGCTGCTGCCGCATTCCGACGGCCGCCGCCGGGCCTGGCTGCACGAGCACGGCGTGGTGGTGGCCGAGGAGTCGGCCGAGGAGGGCGTGCATCTGCGCCTGCGCTGGACGGAACGGCAAAAGGCAGCCTTCGAGGCGCTTTGACCGGGCCGGTCCCGCGGGCGGCGCGGGCGGCAGGGGTATTTGGAAAACGGTGAAAAGCCGCGGTCCCGAGAGTCGGGCGCGGTCGATTCCCGGTTGAATGGCCGCGATCTGAGCATTGGGAGACGGCGGCAGCCGGTCCGGTCCGCAGGGCGCGGCCTTTTCGCTTTCACCGTTTTCCAAATACCCGAATCTCTTCCTGACGGTCTGTTCCGGGCCATGGCGGCTTCGCTGTTCCCCGGACACCCGTGTCGCGCCGGGCGGCCGGGGCGGGTTTTCCGCCCGGGGGGCGTCAGGCCGGCAGGGCGGCGAGTTCGCCCGCCCAGGGCGGGTTGGCGCCGGGGCGCGAGACGGTGATCGCCGCCGCGCTGGTGCCGA
>NZ_JBHRXE010000018.1:42603-129137 GCF_042648325.1 Paracoccus simplex
TGGCGCCGGCGGTCAGCGCGTCCAGCCCCTTGCGCGAGAGCACCCCGGCGCGGTCGAGCGCGGCCAACACCCCGGCGTTGAAGGTGTCGCCGGCGCCGATGGTGTCGGCGACCTCGACTTGCATCGCCGGGGCGGCCAGCGGTTCGCCCGACCAATGCGCCCGGGCACCGGTGGAGCCGCCGGTCTGGAAGACCACCCGCGGCCCGCGGTCGAGGATCGCGGCGGCGGCTTGCTCGAAGGTCTTGCCCGGCATCAGCCAGTCGAGGTCGTCGCCCGAGAGCTTGACCAGGTCGACCATCCCGAAAAGCCGGTCGAGCCGGGCGCGATAGGCCGTCTCGTCGGCGATGAAGAAGGGGCGGATGTTGGGGTCCAGCATGACCGGGATGCGGTGGCGGACACGCTCGACCAGGGCTTCGACGGCGGCGCCGCAAGGGTCGGGGACTAGGCTGATGCCGCCGATGAACAGGGCCGAGACCGCGTCGGGGATCTCGGGCAGATCCTCGGGCGCCAGCATCCGGCCGGCCGAGCCCTCGTCGTAGAAGGCATAGCGCGCCTCGCCCCCGGTCAGGGTGACGAAGGCCAGTGTGGTCAGCCGGTCGCTGCGCGGGCAGAGGCCGGTATCCACCCCCGCCTCGGCCAGCGGGCGCAGCAGCATCTCGCCGAAGGTATCGCGCGAAATCGGCCAGAGATAGCCGGCCCGCGCGCCCATGCGGCCAAGCGCAATGGCGGTGTTATAGACCGAGCCGCCGGGCAGCGGCCGGTAAAGGGCGCCCTCGGGCACCATGTCGATCAGCGATTCCCCGGCGCAAAGGATCATAGCCTCTCCCTTCCTTCGTCAGTCCGCTCCCGTCTCCTGATAGCGGTAACTGCCGCCGATGGAAATATCCGGCGTGAGGTCGGCGGCGCCGATGCGGACGAAGCCGCCGCGTTCGTTCAGCCAGAGCAGCGCCAGCAGCAGCGCCAGCGCCAGCAGCAGCGCGAAGCCGATCTTCCAGGCCGACCAGGGCCGTTCGCCCTGCACGCGACCGGACTGACCGTTGACCACGAAACGGTAGCTCTGGCCGTTGTAGCGATAGGCGGCGGTCCAGACCGGCAGCAGGATATGCTTGAAGGTCTCGTCGCTGTGGCGGGTTTCGATGCCGGTGATGCGCTGTTCGTCGCCGCCGATGGCGTGGCGCACGTCCATGGCGATGACGCCGGCCATTTCCTGCCGGGCGATGTCATGGCCCGAGCCGAGCGGGATCGTGTAGCCCTCGGCCAGGAAACCGGCCAGGTATTCGGGCCGGTAGGGCACCAGGTGCGACAGATCCCAGGGCGTCAGCGCGTCGGTGATGCGGCGCGGCAGCGCGCTGGAGGCCAGCACCAGCACGTCGTCGAAATTCCGCGCCACCTGGCCCGAGGCCGGGGTCCAGCGCGTCCTGCGCACCTGCTGGGCCACCCGCTGCTGGCGGCCGTCCACCATCTGCGTGACGTAGACCGTCTCGTAATACCAGTCGCCGCGCGCGCCGCTGTAGCGCGAGGCGGTGTCGGCGTCGAAGGTCCAGAACGGCGAATAGACCCCGCTCATCCTTTTGCCGCGCCGCGCATAGGCGGTCAGGCCCGAAGGCGCGAACCAGAGCCCGCGCAGCCAGTCCTCGAGCGCGGTCTTGGCCTGCGCCTCGGTGATGACGAAGGGCAGCACGCCCTGCGGCTTGAGGTGGCGGCTGGTGCCGGTGTCGGTGACCACGGCGGTGGCGCAGAACGGGCAGGCCGAGGCGTGGCGGTCGCTGGTGATCTCGACCTTGGCGCCGCAATTCGGGCAGGAAAGCGTGCGCACCGTTTCGGTCAGGTCGCTGTGCCGGTCCAGCGACAGCCCGTGTTCCAGCGGCAATTCGCGCAGGCCCGGCGCCTTGTGGCCGCCGTCCCATTGCAGCGCCCGCCCCGTCGCCGGGTCGAGCAGGATGGCGCTTTCGCCCCACGGTCCCTGCCGGGTCTGGCGGGAGGGCGCGCGGGCGGGGCCGGGGCCGATCCGGCTTTCATGCCCGCAATAGGGGCAGACCAGGCTTTGCTGACCCGGCGAGAATTCCAGGCTGGCGCCGCAATTCTCGCAAGGATAGCGATATTCCGAGGGCGGCGTCGGCATTCCGGCCGCTTACCCCGCCTTCGGGACCGGCGGCGGCGGCGGCGCGACGGTGAAGAGCTGGGCGAGTTCCGCCACCTCGTCCGCCGGTTTCCAGCCGTCCTGTCCGGGGGTCCAGACCAGCGTCTCGCGGGTGAAGCCGCCCTCGCGCACGAGGCGGCCGAGATGGGCGCGGCCATAGGGGCCGTCGGCCTGGCCGTTCACGGCGATGTGCCAGACGGTTTCGGGATGCAGCGGCGGCGGGCTTTGCGGGGCCTGCTGCTGCTGCGGCAGGGCGCCCCAGGGGCCGCGCTGCGCCATCGCCGCGCCCAGTCCGGCGCCCAGTCCGGCGCCGATGCCCGCGCCCATGCCGCCGGGCTGGTTCGAGGCGTTCAGCATCGCCTCGGAGGCGGCATATTGGCCGAAGCGGTTCAGGTCGCCGACGATGCCCATCGAGGTGCGCTTGTCGAGCATCCTTTCCACCTCGTCCGGCAGGCTGATGTTCTCGATATAGAATTCCGGAATGGTCAGGCCGTAGCCGGCCACCGTCGGGCCGATCGCCTTGGCGACCATCTGGCCCAGCTCGGCGGTATTCGCCGCCATGTCCAGCACCGGGATGCCCGAGGCGGCGATCAGGCGCGAAAACTCCTGCACGATGATGTTGCGCAGCTGGAAGCTGATCTCGTCGCGGGTGAACTCGCCATCGGTGCCGACGATTTCGGTCATGAAGCGGCCGGGATCGGTCACGCGCATGGAATAGGTGCCGAAGGCGCGGATGCGGACGGGCCCGAATTCGGGGTCGCGGGCGATGACCGGGTTTTTCGTTCCCCATTTCAGGTCGTTGAAGCGGGTGGTGTTGACGAAATAGATCTCGGACTTGAAGGGGCTGCGGAAGCCGTGGTCCCAGTGCTGCAGCCGGGTCAGGATCGGCAGGTTGTTGGTTTCCAGCATGTAGAGGCCGGGCTGGAACACATCGGCGAGCTGCCCTTCGTGGATGAAGACCGCGGCCTGGCCCTCGCGTACGGTCAGCTTGGCGCCGTATTTGATCGCCTTGCCGACGGTCGGGTAGCGATAGACCATGGTGTCGCGGGTGTCGTCGGTCCATTCGATGATCTCGATGAACTCGCCGCCGAGGATGTTGAACAGGGACATGGGTCTGCCTTTCCGTTGCGGCGCCGCGGGCAGGAGCGTGCCGGGACATCCCTGGTCCCCAGCCCGCCCGGCGCTGTCGATGAGGATAGTGCCGAGGCCGCCCCGCTCGTCAAGCGAGGAGAGGGTGGCGATGCCGGCCGGGATTCATCTTTTCTTGAGGAAAGGGTGCTGGCCAATCGGAAATGCCGTCCCGCCCCCGATCCCGGATAGGTGCCATGCCGAAGCAGCCAGACCCTCCGCCCGACCGGATCCTGCGCCGGTTGACGGGGATCGCGGCCTGGCTGGGCCTGACGTTCCGGTCGCTGCGGGGCGGGGGCCGGTCACACCTCGGTCCCCAGCAGCTCGCGGGCGATCTGCATCACGATGGGGCGGGCCTCGGCCTCGGTCATGCCGGGGTGCAGGCGCGGGTCGTAAAGGATCTTCAGCAGCAGTTCGTCATGCCGGGTCAGATAGGCGAATTCCTCGTCGTCGTTGAAGATCGAGGGGCGCACGCGCGGGCTGTCATTGGCCAGCCCCATGCCCTGCGCCAGTTCCTCGTGGATGCAGGAGCGGCGCAGGCGCGGCGGCAGCTCGGCCCGGATCAGCGCCACCGCCTGGGCATAGGTCGGGGAATTGCCGCTGGAATAGGCGAAGACCGTGCAATAATTCTGCGGCGCCAGGTCGCGCAGCGCGGCGATGTCGCCGGCCGGAATGCCCGGCACCAGCGCGGACAGGCGCGGACCGATGGCACGCCGTTCGTCCTCGTTCAGGATCAGCACGTTGAAATTGCCCGAGGCGCCGGTCAACGCCACCGGCTGGCCGCTGACGCGCTGCAGGCGCGCCGCGAAGCCTGCCACCTCGGCGCGGTCGCGGGCGCGCTGGGCCGGGGCGACCGAGTCGCCGAATTCCAGCCGCACCCGCACCGGCTGCTGCCAGCGCCGCAAGGGCGCGGGCACCGGGCGCGAGACCAGCTTGCCGCCGTCGCGCACATATTCGTCATGCAGCGCCACCTCGATGAAATCCTCGGCCAGCTTCTCGGGGGTCAGCGCGATCTCGGTGCCGGGATCGGTGCGCAGCCGGCCGCGGGCGATCAGCGTCTCCTCGATGCCGGCGAGATAGTCGCGCATGTTGCGGCTGACGGGGGATGCGGCTGCGGCCTCGGCCCGGGCGGTGGCGGCGCGGGCATTCTCGGCGCGTTCGCGGCGCAGCGCGGCCTGATCGACCGGCGGCGGTTCGGGCCGGTCGGGTGGCGGCGGCGCCTCGACAGCGGGGGGCGGGGTTTCCGTCGGCGGCTGGGGCGCGCAGGCGGCAAGCAGCGCCAGCAGGGCCAGCGCGACGGGCAGGGGCAGGAGCGGAGGAAAGCGGGCAGGCAGGGTCACGATGGCGTCGTTGCTGGGGTTGCGGATCGGGCGCTGGCCGCGGCGAGGGTGTTGCGCAGCTCGGTCTCCATGGTCTTCAGGTCTTCCTCGGCGGCGGCGCGGCGGGTGCGGCCCTCGTCGGCGATGCGCAGGCTGTCCTCGATGGTCGAGATCAGCTCGGCATTGGCGGTGCGCACCGCCTCGATGTCGAAGACGCCGCGCTCGATCTGGGTGCGGATCTGGGCATTGGCCTCGCGCAGGTTCTTGGCGTTGGCGGTCAGAAGGTCGTTGGTCAGGTCGTTCGCCTCCTTGACCGCGCGAGCGGCCTCGGCGCTGCGCTGGATGGTCACGGCCTGCGCAAGCTGCGTTTCCCACAGCGGCACGGTGTTCACCAGGGTCGAGTTGATCTTGGTGACCAAGGACTTGTCGTTTTCCTGCACCAGCCGGATCGAGGGCAGCGACTGCATGGTCACCTGCCGGGTCAGCTTGAGGTCATGCACCCGGCGGTCCAGGTCGTCGCGGGCCGCGCGCAGGTCGCGCAACTCCTGCGCGGCCATGACCTTGTCGTTCTCGGCCGCGGCTTCGACGGCGGCTTCCTTGGCAGGGGTCTCGTCGCGGTCGATCTGGGCCAACTTCTCCTCGCCCGCGGCGATATAGAGCGCGAGTTCGTCATAGAAGTTCAGCGTCCGGTCATAGAGCAGGTCGAGCGACTTGATGTCCTTGAGCAGCCGGTGCTGGTGCTGGTCGAGATCGGCGGTGATGCGGTCGATCTGGCCCTGCACCTCTTCGTAATTGGCGACGAATTTGGCGAAGGGCGCGGCGCGGCCCAGAAGCTTCTCCCACCAGCTGCGCCGGCGGCGCACGTCCAGCTCGCTGACCGAAAAGCCGCGGATGGTGGTCACGATCTCGCGCAGCGACTCGCCGGCCGGGCCCACGTCCTTGTTTCTGACGTCGGCCAGCATGGCCTGGCTGATTTCCTGCAGCTCGTTCTGGGCGCGGGCGCCAAAATGCACGATCGAGCCGGAGTCGCGGATATCGACCTCGGCCATGCGCTTGCGGATCTCCTCGGCCACGGCGGGCCCGGCCTCGGCCAGTTTCGGCGCGGCGGCGGGCGGTTCGGGCAGGACCACCGAGGTCACGGTCTGGATCTCGTCCAGCGCGGCCTGGGCGCTGGCCTGTGTCTGCGTGGTCATCCGGCGTCGTCCTTTCCTGTGGGAGCTTCTGCAAGGCAGGGGCTCGGCCGCAGAATAGGCCGATTCCCGATGAGTTCAACGAGCGCCCGCGGGTGCGGTTCCCATTGCCCCGGCGGGTGTTGCCATCCTGCCCGGGTGGCGCCGGATCCGCCGGGGCGGGGGCTTGCCGGCCGGGCCGCTTTGCGTTGCGCGGCGGGCGGGGGGCGTGTAGAACCTGCCCGATTGAGCGTTGCGAAGGGAGCCCGTGCATGCGCAGAGTTGTCGTCACCGGTCTGGGGATGGTCACGCCGCTGGCCTCGGGGGTCGAGGAGACCTGGTCGAGACTTCTGGCCGGGGAATCCGGCGCCGGACCGATCACCCGGTTCGACACCAAGGACGTAACGACGAAATATGCCTGCGAGATCCCGTTCGGCGACGGTACGGGCGGCAGCTTCAACCCCGATGACTGGATGGAGCCCAAGGACCGGCGCAAGGTCGACGACTTCATCCTTTACGGCATGGCCGCCGCCGCGCAGGCGGTGCAGGATTCCGGCTGGGAGCCGGCAAACGAGGACGAGCGCGAGCGCACCGGCGTCATGATCGGCTCGGGCATCGGCGGGTTGTCCTCGATCGCCGATACGGCGGTGCTGATCAAGGAACGCGGGCCGAAGCGGGTCTCGCCCTTCTTCATTCCGGGGGCGCTGATCAACCTGGTCTCGGGCCAGGTCTCGATCCGCTTCGGCTTCAAGGGGCCGAACCATGCGGTGGTCACCGCCTGCTCGACCGGCGCGCATGCCATCGGCGACGCGGCGCGGCTGATCGCGCTGGGCGATGCGGACGTCATGGTCGCGGGCGGCACCGAAAGCCCGATCTGCGAGATCGGCATCGCCGGCTTCAACGCCTGCAAGGCGCTGTCGACCAAGCGCGAGGACGACCCCAGGGCGGCATCCCGCCCCTGGGACGAGGACCGCGACGGCTTCGTCATGGGCGAGGGCGCCGGCGTCGTGGTGCTGGAGGAATACGAGCACGCCAAGGCCCGCGGCGCCAAGATCTATGCCGAGATCCTGGGTTACGGCATGTCGGGCGACGCCTATCACATCACCGCGCCCAGCGAGGATGGCGACGGCGGTTTCCGCAGCATGACCAATGCCTTGGCGCGCGCGAACCTGTCGCCGGGCGACCTGGACTACATCAATGCGCACGGCACCTCGACCATGGCCGACGTGATCGAACTGGGCGCGGTCGAGCGGCTGCTGGGCGAGGCGGCGGGGAACGTCGTCATGTCCTCGACCAAGTCGAGCATCGGGCATCTGCTGGGTGCGGCCGGCGCGGTCGAGGCGATTTTCTGCATCCTGGCGCTGCGCGACCAGATCTGCCCGCCGACGATCAACCTGGACAACCAGGCGCGTGAATCCGCCATCGATCTGGCCGCCAATGCCGCCGTGCGGCGCAAGGTGGATTACGTGCTGTCGAACAGCTTCGGCTTCGGCGGCACCAATGCCAGCCTGGTGATGGGGCGGGTCAAGGAATGATCTGGCGCCACATCGCGTCGAACTTCCTGACGCTGCTGATCGTGATCCTGATCGCGGTCGCGGCGGCCATCGCCTGGGGCAAGCACGAATACTCCCGGCCCGGCCCCAGCGCCGTGGCGGCTTGCGTGCGCGTCGCGCCGGGCGCCAGCCTGAACGCGGTCAGCCAGCAACTGGCCGAGCAGGGCGTGGTGTCCAATGCCTATGTGTTCCGGGCCGGCGCGGATTATGCGGGGAAGTCGCGCGATCTGAAATACGGCTCTTACCTGATGCCGCCGCAGTCCAGCATGGAGGAGATCGTCCGGGTCATCACCGCCGGCGGTCCCAGCACCTGCGGCACCGAGGTGGTGTTCCGCATCGGCGTGCGCGAGAACTCGGTGATCCTGCGCGACATGGATGCCGGGACCGGGGTGTTTGCCGAGCAGGCGAAATACAACCCCGCCAGCGAGCCGGCGCCCGAGGTCATCGCCGCGGCCGAGCAAAAGCCGGACGCGCGGCTGCGCATCTCGGTCGCCGAGGGCGTCACCAGCTGGCAGGTGGTCGAGGGGCTGAAGCAGGCCGGCTTCCTGGGCGGCGAGGTCGCGAAACTGCCGGAGGAGGGCAGCCTGGCGCCCGATACCTATGACGTCGAGAAGGGCGCCGACCGCGCCGCGCTGCTGGCCGAGATGGCGCGGCGGCAGGCCGCGCACCTGGCCGCGGCCTGGGAGAAGCGCGAGCCGGATCTGCCCTATGCCACGCCGCAAGAGGCGCTGATCATGGCCTCGATCATCGAGAAGGAGACCGGGGTGCCGGACGAGCGCCGGGTGGTGGCCAGCGTCTTCGTCAACCGGATGCGGCAGGGGATGCGGCTGGAGACCGACCCGACGGTGATCTATGGCATCACCGGCGGCAAGGGGGTGCTGGATCGCGGCATCCGCGGATCCGAGCTGCGTCGGCGGACGCCCTACAACACCTATCAGATCGACGGGTTGCCGCCGACGCCGATCGCCAATCCCGGCCGGGCCGCCATCGAGGCGGCGATGGATCCGGAGGATACCGATTACGTGTTCTTCGTCGCCGACGGCTCGGGCGGCCATGCCTTTGCCCGCACGCTGGAGGAGCACAACCAGAACGTCGCGCGCTGGCGCGAGATCGAGCGGCAGCGCGGCGAGCCGTTGTCGCCGGTGCAGGGCGACTGACACCGCAAGACGGGGGCGATTCCGTCCCCGTTTTCGCCCTGTTGCGCGGCCGCGCGATGGGGTGTTGCGCGAGGCAATTCATTGTTTCGAAAGAGTAATTGGCAGAGGGGCGCGCAACCATGGGTTTTGCGTTGACTCTGCGAACGCCCTGAAGTAGAAATTACCCATGCTGGGAGAAATGGGCAAGCGGCCGGGTCGGTGACCTTGGGCCGCTTTTTTCATGTCTCGCTCGTGCGGACAGGCACACGAGGGCAGGGCGATCAAGAATGACCATGAGTTTCGATCCGGGGCCGGAGGCGCCGGAAGGGCCTTTCGTGCCCGGCGCCGCCACGGCGCCCGATATGAGCGTGCTGGAGATCGCGGACGGGCTGTTTTGGTCCTACGCGGCGGATCTGGACAGGCTTCGCCGCAAGATCACGGCGGGCAAGACCGACGATTTGAAGGAATCCGGCAAGCTGGTGCGCGCCCTGCGGGACGCGACCCAAATGGTGCTGGAGGAAAGGAACAAGGTTGACAAGCTTCGCAAGGATGCTGCCGGACAGGTCGGTGCAGGGGCACTCGACCTTGTCGCGGCACGAGATGAAATCGGGCGCCGCCTGGCTTGCCTCCGCCGAGCCGGAGGAAGTTGACGAATTCCTGGGGGGCCTCAGCGACAATGCCCTGGCGGCGCTGCCCTGGCTTTTCGAGTTCTGGGCGCTGCCGCATCAGCTGCCGCCCGAGGGCGACTGGAAGACCTGGGTGATCATGGGCGGGCGCGGCGCGGGCAAGACCCGCGCCGGCTCGGAATGGGTGCGCGCGCAGGTCGAGGGGGCGACCGCCGATGCTCCGGGGCGGGCGCATCGCGTGGCGCTGGTGTCCGAGACCTTCGACCAGGCGCGGGACGTGATGGTCTTTGGCGAGTCGGGCATTCTGGCCTGTTCGCCGCCAGACCGGCGTCCGGTCTGGGAGGCGGGGCGGCGGCGGCTGGTCTGGCCCAATGGTGCGACGGCGCAGGTCTATTCGGCGCATGAGCCCGAGGCTTTGCGCGGGCCGCAATTCGACGCGGCCTGGGTCGACGAGCTGGCGAAGTGGAAGAAGGCCGAGGAGACCTGGGACATGCTGCAATTCGCGCTGCGGCTGGGGCAGCATCCGCAGCAGGTGGTCACCACCACGCCGAAGAACGTCGGGGTGCTGAAGCGGATCCTGGGCAATGCCTCGACGGTGACCACCCATGCCCCGACCGAGGCCAACCGCGCCTATCTGGCCGAAAGTTTCCTGGCCGAGGTCGAGGCGCGCTATGCCGGCACCCGGCTGGGCCGGCAGGAGCTGGAGGGGCTGTTGCTGGAGGATGTCGAGGGGGCGCTGTGGACCACCGCCATGGTCGAGCGCTGCCGGGTCGAGGCGGCGCCGCGGCTGTCGCGCATCGTGGTGGCGGTCGATCCGGCGGTGAGTTCGGGCGCGGCCTCGGACGAATGCGGCATCGTCGTGGCCGGCGTGGTCAGCGAGGGGCCGGTGACGGAGTGGCGGGCCTATGTGCTGGAGGACGCCTCGGTCCGGGGCGGGCCGTCGGACTGGGCGCGGGCGGCCATCGCGGCGATGCAGCGGCATGGCGCCGAGCGGCTGGTGGCCGAGGTCAACCAGGGCGGCGACCTGGTCGAGAGCGTGATCCGGCAGGTCGATCCGCTGGTGCCGTTCCGCGCC
Source organism: Paracoccus simplex (assembly GCF_042648325.1). NCBI lineage: Bacteria > Pseudomonadati > Pseudomonadota > Alphaproteobacteria > Rhodobacterales > Paracoccaceae > Paracoccus > Paracoccus simplex. Next base: position 52,750 of record NZ_JBHRXE010000018.1, read on the forward strand.
TTGCGGGCCGGGCGCGGCAAGGGCTTGCGGGCCGAGCCGGTGGCGGCGCTTTACGAGCAGGGGCGGGTGCATCATCTGCGCGGGCTGGGCGTGCTGGAGGACCAGATGTGCCGGATGACCGTGGCGGGCTATGGCGGCAGGGGCTCGCCCGACCGGCTGGATGCGCTGGTCTGGGCAATCCATGAGCTGGTGATCGAGCCGGCGGCGGCCTGGAGACGGCCCTCGGTGCGGGGGTTGTAGCGCCGGACCGGGGGACGTCGCGTCCCCCGGACCCCCTGCGGGGTATTTGGAAAACGGAGAAGGGGCCTTGGGGCCTGCGGAGGGTCGCGGGAGCGGCCCTTTTTCATTGGGGATTCAGGAGGGACCGATGGCATTTCCCTGGTTCGGACGGGGGGCTGCGGCCGCGAGGCCGCCCGTCGTCGAGGTCGAGAAGAAGGCCAGCGCCACCGGCAAGGTGGTGGCGCTGGCGGCGGGCTCGGGGCGGGTGGTCTGGTCGCCGCGCGACACGGTCAGCCTGACCAATGCCGGCTTTGCCGGCAACCCGGTCGGGTTCCGGGCCGTGCGGCTGATTGCCGAGGCCGCCGCCGCGGTGCCGCTGGTCTGCCAGGACCGCGAACGGCGCTACGAGGTGCACCCGGTGCTGGACCTGCTGCGCCGGCCCAATGCCGGGCAGGGTCGCGCCGAGCTGTTCGAGGCGCTGTTCGGGCAGATCCTGCTGAGCGGCAATGGCTATCTGGAAGCGGTGGGCGAGGGCGCCAAGGGCTTGCCGGCCGAGCTGCATGTGCTGCGCTCGGACCGGATGGCGGTGGTGCCGGGGCCGGATGGCTGGCCCGTCGCCTATGAATATGGCGTGGGCGGGCGGAAGGTGCGCTTCGACATGGCGGGCAGTCCCGATCCGATCTGCCATATCCGCAGCTTCCATCCGCTGGACGACCATTACGGGCTGTCGCCCATGCAGGCGGCGGCGGTGGCGGTGGATGTGCATAACAGCGCCTCGAGCTGGTCGAAGGCGCTGCTGGACAATGCGGCGCGGCCTTCGGGGGCGATCGTCTACAAGGGGGCGGACGGGCAGGGCAGCCTGTCGCCGGACCAGTATGACCGGCTGGTGACCGAGATGGAGATGCACCATCAGGGCGCGCGCAATGCCGGGCGGCCGATGCTGCTGGAAGGGGGGCTCGACTGGAAGCCGATGGGGTTCTCGCCCAGCGACATGGAGTTCCACGAGACCAAGCTGGCGGCGGCGCGGGAAATCGCCCAGGCCTTCGGCGTGCCGCCGATGCTGATCGGCATTCCGGGCGAGGCGACCTATGCCAATTACGCCGAGGCGAATCGCGCCTTCTATCGGCTGACGGTGCTGCCGCTGGTCTCGCGCGTCGCCGGCGCCGTGGCCTGGTGGCTGTCCGAGCATCTGGGCGCCGAGATCGACCTGCGGGCCGATCCGGACCGGGTTCCGGCGCTGGCCGAGGAGCGCGACAGCCATTGGCGGCGCATCGGCGAGGCCGCCTTTCTGACCGAGGCCGAGAAGCGGGCGGCGCTGGGCCTGCCGCCCTTGGCGGAGGGCTGACGATGGAGGGCTCGCGTTTCGTGAAGGAGCCCTTCGACTGGCACGACCAGCGCTTCGATACGCAGGAGCGGATCATGGCGCTGCAATTCGGCCAGGTCGAGCGGCGGCTGGAGCGGATCGAGGCGCTGATCGAGGGGCTGGAGCGGCGGCTGTGGATGACCGTCTATGGCGTCGTCGCGGTGATCCTGACCCAGGCGGTGCAGTCGATCCTGGAATATGCACCGAAAGGAGGCTGACATGGATTCAAAGGATTACGGGCTGGAGCTGAAATATGCACCAGGCGGCTCGTTGATGGCGGAGGGCACGCGCATCGAGGGCTATGCCAGCTTGTTCGGCCTGGCCGACCAGGGCGGCGATATCGTGGTCCGCGGCGCCTATGCGGCCAGCCTGGCGCGGCTGGCGGCGCGGGGCGACAAGGTGCGGATGCTGTGGCAGCACGATCCTGCCAGGCCCATCGGCGTCTGGGACGAAATCCGCGAGGACGAGAAGGGGCTGTGGGTGAAGGGCCGGCTGCTGCCCGAGATCGCCCAGGCCCGCGAGGCGGCGGCGCTGATCGGGGCGGGCGCCATCGACGGGTTGTCGATCGGCTATCGCACCGTGGCCGCCGAGCGCGACGGCAAGGGCCGGCGGCTCTTGTCCGAGGTCGAGCTGTGGGAGGTGTCGCTGGTCACCTTCCCGATGCTGGCCGAGGCCAAGATCGGGCGCAAGTCCGAGGGCGCATCGGAATTGGCGGCGGCCTTCCGGGCCGCGACGCGGGCGCTGCGCGCCGAGTGAGGTTCACCAGATGGAGGGGACGATGACCGAGGTGAAGGCCGCGGCCGGGGCGGACATGCCCGGCGAGCTGGGGGCCGAGATGCTGGGGTTCGTCAATGAACTCAAGACATTCCGATCCGACATTCAGAAGCGACTGGAAGCACAGGAAGAACGCATGACCATGCTGGACCGCAAGACCATTTCCCGCGCCCGCGCCCCGCTGTCGGCCGAGGCCGATCAGGGCGCGCCGCATCAGAAGGCTTTCGATGTCTATATCCGCCACGGCGACGACGGCGCGCTGCGCGGGTTGCCGCTGGAGGGCAAGGCGATGACCACCACCAGCGACGGCGGCTTTCTGGCGGCGCCGACGGTGGCCCTGCAGGTGCAGGAGGCGCTGAACGTCACCGCCTCGCTGCGCAAGGTCGCCAATGTGGTGACGGTGGAATCGGCCACCTACGAGGTGCTGGTCGACATGGGCGACATCGCCCATGGCTGGGCGAGCGAAGCCACGGCGCAGGCCGAGACCGGCAGCTCGACCGTGCAGCGGGTGGTGATCCCGGTGCACGAGCTTTCCGCCATGCCCAAGGCGAGCCAGCGGCTGCTGGACGACAGCGCCTTCGACGTCGAGACCTGGCTGGCCGGCCGCATCGCCGAGAAATTCGCCCGCGCCGAGGCGACGGCCTTTGTCAACGGCGACGGCGTGAACAAGCCCAAGGGCTTCCTGACCCATGCTAAAGCGCCGAACGGCACGGCGACCAATGTGCAGATCGGCACCATCGCCTCGGGCGGGGACGGGGATTTCGCAGCGACCAATCCGGCCAATGCGCTGATCGATCTGGTCTATGCGCTGGGCGCGCAATACCGGGCCAATGCAAGCTTCCTGATGAACTCGAAGACCGCCGCCGCGGTGCGCAAGATGCGCGATACCGATGGCCGTTTCCTGTGGGCGGATTCGCTGGCGATGGGGCAGCCGGCGCAGCTGCTGGGCTATCCGGTGCTGGTCTGCGAGGATATGCCGGACATCGCCCGCGGCTCGTTCTCGATCGCCTTCGGCGACTTCCGCTCGGCCTATACCATCGTCGAGCGGCCGGACCTGCGGGTGCTGCGCGATCCCTTCTCGGCCAAGCCGCATGTGCTGTTCTATGCCACCAAGCGCGTCGGCGGCGGCGTCACCGATGCCCGCGCCGTCAAGCTGATGGTCTTCGGCTGATCCAGGGCCGAAGCGGGGGCCGCGCGGCCAATGTCCGCCGGACCGGCAAGCCACTGTCCGCGCGCGCGAGGGCGGATATGCGCGGCCCCCTTTTCGTCCAGAGGATGCGGCACTCCGGCGAGTGGGAGAGACGAAGATGATGCTTGTGGAAGTGACGGCCCCCGCGGTCGAGGCGCTGCCCGTTGCCGGGCTGCGGGAGCACCTGCGACTGGGCACGGGGTTCGAGATGGCGGGGGATGCGGCCGAGACCGCGGCGCTGGCGGGGTTCCTGCGCGCGGCCATCGCCGCCATCGAGGCGCGCACCGGCAAGGTGCTGCTGGCGCGGCAGTTCCGGCTGCGGCTGGAGGAATGGCGCGACCCTTTGGGCCAGCCGCTGCCGCTGGCCCCGGTCGAGGCCGTCGAGCAGGTCGAGATCGCCGATGCGGCGGGCGTGGGGACGCCGGTCGATCCGGCGAGTTACCGGCTGGTGCCGGATGTGCAGCGGCCGATGCTGAAGCCGGTGGGGACGTTCTTGCCATCGGTTCCTGCGGGCGGCTTTGTCGCCATCACCTTCCGGGCGGGGTTTGGGACGGACTGGGCGCGGGTGCCCGCCGACCTGGCGCAGGCGGTGCTGCTGCTCGCCGCGCGCTATCACGAGGACCGCAGCTTCGAGGGCACGCAGGGCGCGATGCCCTTCGGGGTCAGCGCGCTGATCGAACGCTGGCGCTCGGTCCGGGTTCTGGGGGGGCGCGGCACTTCGCGCGGCCGGACATGAGCGCGCCGCGGCTGACGGTGCCGCTGGTCATCGAATCGCCGCTGCGGGAACCGGACGGGATGGGCGGCTTCACGCTGTCCTGGCAGGAGGTCGGGCGGATCTGGGCCGAGATGCGATCGGGCGCTGGGTCCGAGCGTTTCGCCGAGGTGGGGGCTCAGAGCGTGGTGATCTGGCGGATCACTGTCAGGGCGGCGCCGTCCGGCGATGCGCGCCGCCCGCGCCCCGAGCAGCGGCTGCGGCTGGGCGAGGGTGCCGCAGCCCGGCTTTTCCGCATCGAGGCGGTGGCCGAGAGCGACCCGCAAGGGCGCTGGCTGGTCTGCGTGGCGAAAGAGGAGGCGCCGGCATGAGCTATCTGGGGACGGCCGCGCTGCAGGCCGAGGTGTATCGGGTGCTGCGCGCGGATGCGGCGCTGCGCGCGCTGGTCGGCGACGCGATCTTTGACGCGATGCCGGTGGCGGCGCCGGCGGGCACTTATGTCTCGCTGGGTCCCGAGGAGGTGCGCGATGCGGGCGACATGACGGCGGCGGGGGCGGTGCATGATTTCGTCGTCTCGGTCCTGTCGGGGGCCGAGGCGGCGGGCGGTTTCGGCGCGGTCAAGGCGGCGGCGGTCGCGGTCAGCGAGGCGCTGGAGACGGCCGAGATGCAGCTTTCGCGCGGGCATCTGGCGGGGCTGTGGTTCCTGCGCGCCCGGGCGCGGCGGGCGGAAAACGGCGCGGGGCGACGGGTCGATCTGACCTTTCGCGCGCGCATCGACCTGGGTTGAGGAGAGACGGTGATGGCGGTGCAGAACGGACGCGACCTGCTGATCAAGATGGACATGACCGGCGACGGCCATTTCGAGACCGTGGCGGGGCTGCGGGCGACCCGGCTGGGCTTCAATGCCGAGACGGTGGACGTGACGAGCCTGGAGAGCGAGGGGCGCTGGCGCGAGCTGCTGGCGGGGGCGGGCGTGCGCTCGGCCAGCATCTCGGGGTCCGGGGTGTTCCGGGACGGGACCACCGACGAGCGGGCGCGGCAGGTGTTCTTTGACGGCGAGGTGCCGCGCTTCCAGGTGGTGATCCCGGATTTCGGCACCGTCGAGGGGCCGTTCCAGATCACCTCGCTGGAATATGCGGGCAGTTACAATGGCGAGGCGACCTATGAGATTTCCATGGCAAGCGCGGGCGCGATCAGCTTCGTCGCCTTCTGAGATGGTCAATCCGCTGGCGGGCGAGGTCGAGATTTTCCTCGACGGCCGGGCGCATGTGGCCAGGCTGACGCTGGGCGCCCTGGCCGGGCTTGAGGCGGAACTGGGCGCCGAGAGCATGATCGCGTTGGCCGAACGTTTCGAGGGCGGGCGGTTTTCCAGCCGTGACGTGATGGCGGTGCTGGTCGCGGGCCTGCGCGGCGGCGGCTGGCCGGGCGGCATGGCGGAACTGGCCGCGGCCGATCTGCGCGGCGGGCCGGTGGCCGCCGCCCATGCGGCGGCGGCGCTGCTGGCGCGGGCCTTCCGCATCGAGGGGACATGAGTGGCGGGCTGGACTGGCCGGGGCTTTTGCGCATGGCCCTTGGCCCCGTCCGGCTGGGCGGGCTGGGACTGACGCCGGAGCAGTTCTGGGTGCTGACCCCGGCGGAGCTGGCGCTGATGCTGGGCATCGAGCCGGGGCGCGGCGGCGCGATGACCCGCGACCGCCTGGCGGAACTGGTGGCGCGCTATCCCGACCGGCCGGCGACATGAACATCTGCAAGAAGGAGGTGCCGTCGTGGCGGACAAGGACGGATTCGACCGGCTGGACGAGGACGGGCCGGCCCTGGGCAAGGGCCTGGAGCAGAGCGCGCGGATGGTGGCGGAGTTCGACGCCGAACTGGCCCGGCTGCGCGAGTCGATGACCTATGCCAATCGCGAGGTGGGCACGCTGACCCAGGGTATCGGCAGCGGGCTGCGCCGGGCATTCGCAGGCTTGGTCTTCGACGGCATGAAGCTGTCGGACGCGCTGAAAGGCATCGCGCGCAGCATGGCGGACAGTGCCTTCGCCGTGGCGATGAGGCCGGTCGAGCAGGCGCTGGCGGGCGCCCTTGCGCAGGGTGTGAACGGCATGGTCTCGGCGGCGCTGCCCTTTGCGAATGGCGGGGCGTTCGCGCAGGGGCGGGTGATGCCCTTTGCCAAGGGCGGCGTGGTCAGCCAGCCCACCTTTTTCCCGATGCGCGGCGCGACCGGGCTGATGGGCGAGGCCGGGGCCGAGGCGATCATGCCGCTGCGTCGCGGGGCCGATGGCCGGCTGGGCGTGGCCGCAGCAGGCGGCGGCGGGCGGCCGTTGAACGTGACCTTCAACGTCTCGACCCCCGATGTGGCGGGATTCCAGCGCAGCCAGAGCCAGATCGCCGCGCAGATGGGCCGGCTGCTGGCGCGCGGGGAAAGGAACGGGTGAACCATGGCATTTCACGAGATCAGGTTTCCGGCGAATCTGTCCTTTGGTTCGGTCGGCGGGCCGGAACGGCGGACCGAGATCGTCGCGCTGACCAATGGCCACGAGGAGCGGCGCACGCCCTGGGCGCATTCGCGGCGCCGCTATGACGCCGGGCTGGGGCTGCGCTCGCTGGACGATGTGGCGGCGCTGATCGCCTTTTTCGAGGCGCGGGCGGGGCAGATGCACGGATTCCGCTGGAAGGACTGGGCGGATTGCAAGTCCTGCGCGCCGAGCGGCACGGTGAGTTTCCAGGACCAGGAGATCGGCACCGGCGACGGGGTGCGGCGGGAATTTGCGCTGCGCAAGGCCTATGCCTCGGGCCCGGCGCGCTATTGGCGGCCGGTGACGAAGCCCGTCGAGGGCACGGTGCTGGCCGGGATCGGCAATGTCGAGCGGCGCGCCGGGGTGGATTTCTCGGTGGACACGGCCTCGGGGGTGATCCGCTTTGCCGGCCCTCCCGAGGCGGGGGCGGTGGTCACGGCGGGGTTCGAGTTCGACGTGCCGGTGCGCTTCGACACGGATCGCATCGCGGTCTCGGTCGCCTCGTTCCAGGCTGGAGACTTGCCGCAGGTGCCGGTGGTGGAGGTGCGGCTATGACCGAGACGATTGCGCGGGCCTGGGCGGTCCAGCGCCGTGACGGGCTGGTGCTGGGCTTTACCGATCACGACCAGGCGCTGTCCTTTGACGGCATCGCCTTTCGCCCCGACAGCGGGCTGAGCGCGCGGGCGCTGGTGCAGGGCCTGGGCCTGTCGGTGGATAACAGCGAGGCGGCGGGCGCGCTGTCGGACGCGGCGATCACCGAGCGCGACCTGATGGCCGGTCGCTGGGACGCCGCCGATGTGCGGCTGTGGGAGGTGGACTGGGCCGATCCCGCCAACCGGCGGCTGATCTTTCGCGGCCATCTGGGTGAGGTGGCGCGCAGCGGCGCGGCCTTCCGGGCCGAGCTGCGCGGGCTGTCCGAGCCTTTGAACAAGGCGCAGGGACGGGTCTATCATCCGCGCTGCTCGGCGGCGCTGGGCGATGGGCAATGCCGGTTCGATTTGTCCAGGCCGGGTTATTCGGCCGAGGGCGCGGTGGTCCTGGAAGACGGCAGCCGGCTTATGCTGTCGGGGGTGACCGGGCATGATGCAGGCTGGTTCGAGCATGGCCAACTGCTGGTGCTGACGGGTGCGGCCCGGGGGCTGTCGGGTCTGGTCAAGGCCGATGCCGCCCTGCCGGGCGCGCGGCGCGAGGTCGAGCTTTGGACGGCGCTGGGTATCCGGCCTGCGGTGGGCGACCGGGTGCGGTTGTTGGCGGGCTGCGACAAGCGGGGCGAGACCTGTCGGATGAAGTTCCTGAACTATCCGAACTTCCGCGGCTTTCCGCATCTGCCGCCCGAGGATTGGCTGATCGCGCCCAAGGTGAACCGGTGAGTGCGGCGGTGGTGGCGGCGGCCCGGGCCTGGATCGGCACGCCCTATGTGCATCAGGGCTCGGTCAGGGGGGCGGGGACGGATTGCCTGGGGCTGGTGCGCGGCATCTGGCGCGAGTTCTTCGGCGCCGAGCCCGAGGCCATGCCGACCTATACCCCCGACTGGGGCGAGGTCGGCGGGGTCGAGCTGTTGCTGGGCGGCGCGGCGCGGTTCCTGCTGCCCGCGCCGGACGAGAGGCCGGGCGACGTGCTGGTCTTTCGCATGCGGGTCGGGTCCGTCGCCAAGCATATGGGAATATTGGTGGAAATCGGCGAGCAGGCCAGCTTCGTCCATGCCTATGACCGGCATGGCGTGGTGGAAAGCCCGCTCTCGGCACCGTGGCGCGCGCGGATCGCGGGCCGGTTCCGGTTTCCGCCGGTTTGAGGGAAAGGTGAGGCGCAATGGCGACGATACTGCTGTCGGCGGTCGGGGCATCGCTGGGTGCGGGCTTTGGCGGCACGGTTCTGGGGCTTTCGGGGGCCGTCATCGGCCGGGCCATCGGGGCGACGCTGGGGCGGGTCATCGACCAGCGCCTGCTGGGCGGCGGCTCGAAGGCGGTCGAGACGGGGCGCGTGGACCGGCTGCGCATCCAGACCGCGGGCGAGGGCACGCCGATCCCGCGGCTTTGGGGGCAGATGCGGGTGCCGGGCCATGCGATCTGGGCGGGTCCTTTGGTCGAGACGCGGCGCCGGCATGGCGGCGGCAAGGGCTCGGGGCCCAGCGTGACCGAGATCGGCTATCGGCTGAGCTTTGCGCTGGCGCTGTGCGAGGGGCCGATCCTGGGCGTGGGCCGCATCTGGGCGGATGGCGAGGAGATCTCTGCCGACGACCTGAACATGCGCGTCTATCCGGGCGACGAGGACCAACTGCCCGATCCGGCCATCGCCGCGCAGGAGGGCGATGCCGCTCCGACCTATCGCGGCATCGCCTATGTCGTCTTCGAGGATCTGGCGCTGGAGCGTTGGGGCAACCGGGTGCCGCAACTGTCTTTCGAAGTCACGCGGGCGGCGAAGGAAGGCCGGGGGCTGTCGCGCGAGGTGCAGGCGGTGGCGATGATCCCCGGCACCGGGGAATATTCGCTGGCGACCACGGCGGTCAGCTATGACCTGGGCCTGGGCGAGACGCAGGTGGTCAACCACAATACCCCGCTGGCGTCGAGCGATTTCCAGGCCTCGATGCGGGTGCTGGGGCGGGAATTGCCGAATGTCGGCTCGGTCTCGCTGGTGGTGTCCTGGTTCGGCGACGATCTGCGGGTCGGCGAATGCACGGTGCGGCCCAAGGTCGAGGACCTGTCGCGCGACGGGCGCGAGATGGCTTGGCGTGCGGGCGGCATCGGGCGTCAGGATGCGGCCGAGGTGGCGCGGGTGGGCGGCAGGCCGATCTATGGCGGCACGCCGGCCGACGGCGCGGTGATCGAGGCGTTGCGGGCGATCGCCGAGAGCGGACGCAAGGCGGTGTTCTATCCCTTTATCCTGATGGAGCAACTGGCGGACAATGGCCGGCCCGATCCGTGGAGCGGCGCGGCGCATCAGCCGGTCATGCCCTGGCGCGGGCGGATCACCACCAGCGTCGCGCCCGGCCGCACGGGCAGCCCGGCCGGCACGGCGGCGGCCGAGACGGAGGTGGCGCGGTTCTTCGGCACGGCCGAGGCGGGGGATTTCTCGCACGACGGCCGGACGATCCGCTATAGCGGGCCTGAGGAATGGTCCTATCGCCGCTTCATCCTGCATTACGCGCATCTTTGCGCGGCGGCGGGCGGCATCGACGCCTTCCTGATCGGCTCCGAGATGGTCGGACTGACGACGATCATGGGATCGGCGCATTCGTTCCCGGCGGTCGCGCAGCTCAGGCGGCTGGCGGCGGAGGTGCGCTCCATTCTGGGTGAGGGGGTCAGGATCGGCTATGCCGCCGACTGGTCGGAATATTTCGGCCATCACCCCGGCAACGGCGACGTGCATTTCCACCTGGACCCGCTTTGGGCGGATGAGAACATCGACTTCATCGGCATCGACAATTACATGCCGCTGTCCGACTGGCGCGAGGGCGAGGCGCATCTGGACGCGCATTGGGGGCGGATCGACGAGCCGGCCTATCTGCGCGGCAATGTCGCGGGGGGCGAGGGCTACGACTGGTATTACGCTAGCGAGGCCGACCGGCAGGCGCAGCGGCGCACGTCGATCCATGACGGCGCGCATCACGAGCATTGGGTCTGGCGCTACAAGGACATCCGCGGCTGGTGGCAGAACCGGCATCACGACCGCATCGGCGGGCTGCGGCAGGCGCAGCCGACGGCATGGGTGCCGGGCAGCAAGCCCGTCTGGTTCACCGAGATGGGCTGCGCGGCGCTGGACAAAGGCACCAATCAGCCGAACAAGTTCCTGGACGCGATGAGCTCGGAATCGATGCTGCCCTATTTCTCGGACGGGCGGCGCGACGACGTGATCCAGGCGGCCTATGTGCGGGCGATGACCGGGTTCTGGTCGGATCCGGCCAACAACCCGGCCCGCGCCGCGTTCGGCAGGACCGGGGCGGGGCGGATGGTGGACATGGCGCGCGCGCATGTCTGGTGCTGGGATGCGCGGCCCTATCCGGCCTTCCCGGCGCGCACCGACCTGTGGTCGGACGGCCCGGCATGGGAACGCGGGCACTGGCTCAACGGTCGCGCTGGTGCGGTGCCGCTGACCGATGTGGTGGCCGAGATCTGCCGCGAGGCGGGGGTGCGTGCCTTTGACGCCGAGGGGCTGCGGGGGTTGGTGCGCGGCTATGCGCTGTCCGGGGCCGAGACCGGTCGCGCGGCCTTGCAACCGCTGATGCTGGCGCATGGATTCGATGCCGTCGAGCGCGAAGGCGTCCTGCGCTTCGTCATGCGCAGCGCGCGGGTCGACGCAGATCTGGGACCGGACGACATGGCGCTGACCGATGAGGTCGAGGCGGTCGAGGTCTCGCGCGCCGCCGATGCCGAGATCGTCGGCCGCATCCGGCTGACCCATGTCGAGACCGGCGGCGATTATGCCGCGCGCACCGCCGAGACGATGATGCCGGGGGCCGAGTTCCTGCCGGTTTCGGACAGCGAGCTGGCGATGGCGCTGACGCGGGGCGAAGGTCGGGCGCTGGCCGAACGCTGGCTGTCGGAATCGGCGGTGGCGCGGGACGGGGTACGCTTTGCCCTGCCGCCCTCGCTGGGGCATCTGGGGCCGGGGGATGTGGTGCGGCTGGCCGAACCCGGCGTCGAGGCACGGCGCTGGCGCATCGACCGGGTCGAGCGGGCGGGCGCGATCACCGTCGACGCGGTGCGGGTCGAGCCGGGGGTCTATCGCCCGGCCCGGCTGATCGAGGGCGAGACGGCGCTGCGGCCCTTTGTGCCGCCGATCCCGGTCTGGCCGGTCTTCCTGGACCTGCCGTTGCTGCGAGGGGACGAGTCACCGCATGCGCCACATCTGGCGGTGACGGCGACGCCCTGGCCGGGGGCGGCGGCGATCTGGGTCTCGACCGAAGCGGCGGGCGGCTATGGGCTGAACATGACGCTGGACCAGCCGGCGATCATGGGTCGGACCGAAAGCCCGCTTTCGGCCGCGCGGCCCGGGGTCTGGGATCGCGGGCCGGCGCTGCGGGTCCGCGTCAAGGGCGGCACCCTGGAATCTGCGACGCCGGAGGCGCTGATGGCGGGCGCCAACCTGCTGGCGATCGGCGACGGTTCGGCCGAGGGCTGGGAACTGCTGCAATTCACTGACGCACGGCTGGTCGCGGCCGGGCTGTGGGAGATCTCGACCCGGCTGCGCGGGCAGGCGGGGACGGATGCCTTCATGCCGGAGGTCTGGCCCTCGGGCAGCGTGGTGGTGGTGCTGGACGGCGCGGCGCGGCAGGTGGAACTGGCACCCTCGGCCCGCAACCAGATGCGATATTGGCGTATCGGACCGGCGACGCGCGCGCCGGACGACCCGAGCTATCGCCATGTCGCCGCGGCGTTCCGCGGCGCCGGGTTGCGGCCGCTGTCGCCCTGTCACCTGGAACTCCGCGGCCGGGTCGCGACCTGGATCCGGCGGACCCGGGTGCAGGGCGATGGCTGGGACGGGCCGGACGTGCCGCTGGGCGAGGCGCAGGAGCGTTACGCGGCCCGGTTGGTTCGGGACGGGCAGGTGTTGGCCGAGGCCGTGCTGGCCGAGCCGCGCTGGGTGGTGCCGGAAGACAGCTGGTCCCGGGCCATGGCCGGAGGCGACTTCGCCGTCGAGGTCGCCCAGCTTTCAGACACGTTCGGGGCCGGGCCCCATGCAAGGAGGATGATCCATGCCTGAGAACACGACCGCCAATTGCGCGCTGCCGCTGTTGATGCCGGCGCAGGCGCAGAAACATGTCACGGTGAACGAGGCGCTGCTGCGGCTGGACGGGCAGGTCGATTTGGTCTTGCAGAGCCTGACCCGCACCACCCCGCCCGACACGGTGGTGGACGGGATGTGCTGGGCCGTGCCCCCGGGTGCGGTCAATGCCTGGGAGGGGCGGGGCGGTATGGTGGCCATCGGCGCGAATGGCGGCTGGATCTTTGTCCAGCCGCGCTTTGGCCGGCGCGCGGTCATCGCCGATCAGGGGGTGGGGGCGATCCATGACGGCACGGCCTGGGTGGCGGGTGCGGTCACGCTGGGCCAGCACGGCTCGGGCCTGCTGGCGCGACAATTGTCCGAGGAGGTGACGCTGGGCGCCGGCGCCTGGTTCGAGACCGCGATGGTCGTTCCGCCGGGCGGGCTGGTCATCGGGGCGACGGCGCGGGTGCTGCAGGCGGTCACCGGCAGTGCGAGTTCGTGGTCGCTGGGCACGGCGGGCAACGCTGACAGCCTGGCGCGGTTCGGGCAGGGGCTGGGCAAGGCGCAGGGTTCCTGGGCGCGGGGGGTGCTGTCGCCGCCCACCGCCTTCTGGGAGCCGGTGCCGCTGCGGCTGACCGCCATAGGCGGGCAGTTTACCGGCGGCCGGGTGCGCGTCGTGCTGCATTGGTGGGAGTTGCGGCTGCCGGACTGACGGTCTTTTCGCGCCCGTCGGTTTCCGCTAAACTTAAGGGGTGAAACCGACGGGCGCGCCTGAATGAACCTGCAGAAAGACATGATCGAGCCGCTTTCCGACGCTCGGGACGCCCCCCGCGATTCGGTCTGGGGGCGTATCCAGCGCGAGGCGCGGGTTGCCGTGCGCGACGAGCCGCTGCTGGGTGCGCTGATTCATGCCGGGCTGTTGCACCATGCCACATTCGAGGCGGCGCTGGCCTATCGCTTTTCGCTGAAGCTCGCCTCGCGCGAGATGAGCGAGCAGATCCTGCGCGAGATCGCCGACGACGCCTTTGCCCGGGCGCCGGAACTGTCGGCGGCGGCGCAGGCCGACCTGCTGGCGGTCTATGACCGCGACCCGGCGACGCATCGGCTGATGCAGCCGATCCTGTTCTTCAAGGGCTACCAGGCGCTGCAGGCCTATCGCATCGGCCATTGGCTGTGGCAGCAGGGCCGGCGCGACATGGCCTATTTCGTGCAGATGCGTTGCTCGGAAGTGTTCGGGGTGGACATTCACCCGGCAGCGGTGATCGGCACCGGCGTGATGATCGACCATGCCCATTCCATCGTCATCGGCGAGACGGCGGTGGTGGGCAACGATGTGTCGATGCTGCATTCGGTGACGCTGGGCGGCACCGGCAAGGAGGATGGCGACCGCCATCCCAAGATCGGCAACGGCGTGATGATCGGCGCTGGCGCCAAGGTGCTGGGCAATATCCGCGTCGGGCATCACTCGCGCATCGCTGCGGGTTCGGTGGTGCTGGCCGAGGTGCCGCCCTGCAAGACCGTCGCCGGGGTGCCGGCGCGGATCGTGGGCGATGCCGGTTGCTCGGAGCCATCGAACACCATGAACCAGCTTCTGGGTCACGAGGACCTGTTCTAGAGCTAGAGCCAGTCCGCGTTGCCGCTGCCGGTCAGCTCGGCCAGTGCGAGGTTTTCGCGTGCGAGCCGTTCGTCGAGTTCGCGCGCGATCTGCGCGGCAAGCGAGAAGCCCTGATAGACCAGCGCGGAATAGATCTGAACGGCCGCGGCGCCGGCGCGCAGCTTTTGCCAGGCCTGCTCGGCCGAGGCGATGCCGCCGACGCCGATCAGCGGCACCCGGCCCCGCGTCTCGCGGTAGAGCCGGGCGAGGATGCGGGTGGCGGGATCGAAAAGCGGCGCTCCGGAAAGGCCGCCGGTTTCACCGGCATGGGCCGAGACGAGGCCGTCGCGCGAAAGCGTGGTGTTGGTCGCGATGATTGCATCGACCGGCGCGGCAAGGGCCACGGCAGCGATGTCTGCGAGCGCGGCCTCGTCGAGGTCGGGCGCGATCTTGATGAACACGGGCGGGCGGTTCGGCAGCGCGTCGCGCGCGGCCAGCACGCCTTGCAGCAGCGCGGCCAGCGCCTGTGGCCCTTGCAGGTCGCGCAGCTTTTCGGTGTTCGGGGACGAGACGTTGACGGTCAGGAAATCGGCATGGGCGCCGGCAAGGCGCACGACCTCTGCGAAATCGGCGCTGCGGTCGGCGCTGTCCTTGTTCGCGCCGATGTTCAGCCCGACCGGGATTCCGGCGGGACGCCGGGCGAGACGTTCGGCGATGACCTGCGCACCGTCGTTGTTGAAGCCGAAGCGGTTGATGATGGCGCGGTCCTGGGTCAGGCGGAACAGGCGCGGCTTGGGATTGCCGGGCTGGGGGCGCGGGGTGGCGGCGCCGACCTCGACGAAGCCGAAGCCGGCGCGCATCAGCGCCGGCAGGGCGCGGGCGTTCTTGTCATAGCCGGCGGCGAGGCCGACCGGGTTCGGCAGGTCGAGACCGGCAAGGCGGGTGCGCAGGCGGTCCGAGGTGACGGGCTTGCCGGGCAGCGTCACCAGCCCGCGTTGCAAGGCGAGGATCGAGAGATCATGCGCGCGCTCCGGGTCGAGGCGATGCAGCGCAGCGAGGCCAAGCCGCTCGATGGGGTTCATGCCAGGTCTCCGGTCTCGTGGCCGTCGGGGCCGAGGGGCAGGGTGCGGCTCCAGAGCACATCGCCGGCCCGCAGCCTGCGGTAGAGATGCGGGAACAGGTCGCCGCCGCGGGAGGGTTCCCAGCGCAGGGCATCAAGCCCCTCGGTTTCGATGGCCAAGAGGTGCAGGTCGGGCTCGCCCGCGAAATGCTTGGCGAGCGTTTCGGGAAGCTGCGCGGCGGTGGACAGGTGGATATAGCCGTCGGCCAGGTCGACCGGCGCGCCGGCCGACCCTCCGTCGCGCAGGAATGCCTGATATTCGGGATCGCGGAAAATCTTGTAGGCCAGCATGGCCGGTTCATGCGTCGCGGTCCGGCCGCCGTCAAGCGCGAACCTTTGGCCGAGCACGATTGACGCAGGCGGGTGCATCGCCCAATCTTCCCCCGGTTCAGATATCCGTGACGAGAGGGATTGAGATGAAACGCTGGCTCCTGGTTACAGCGGCGGCGGTGGTGCTGTCTTCGGGCGCGGCGCAGGCGGATTACACGCTGCATGTGCTGCATATCAACGATTTTCACAGCAGGATCGAACCGATCAACAAGTATGACAGCACCTGCGATGCCGAGTCTCAGACAAAGAACGAGTGCTTCGGCGGCATCGCGCGCCTGGCCAGCAAGATCCGCGAGCTGCGCGAGCAGCTGAAGGCCGAGGGGCAGAACGTCGTCGTTCTGGACGCTGGCGACCAGTATCAGGGCAGCCTGTTCTATACGACCTACAAGGGCAAGGACACGGTCGAATTCATGAACGCTATCGGCTTCGACGCCATGGCGGCCGGCAACCATGAGTTCGACGACGGGCCTGGCGGCTTGCAGATCCTGGCCGAGGGGGCGAAGTTTCCGGTCGTCTCGGGGAACCTGGATCTCTCGCAATCGCCAGAGTTGAAGGGCAAGGTCGGCGACGCGCTGACCCTGGAGGTCGGCGGCGAAAAGATCGGCATCGTCTCGGCCTTGGCGATGGACACCCCCGAGACCGCCGCGCCCGGTGACAAGGTCATTTTCCAGGACGACATGGACAGCCTGAAAGCCGACGTGTCCGCGTTGACCGACGAGGGCGTGAACAAGATCGTCGCGCTGACCCATTCCGGCTACAAGCGCGACCAGGAATTCGCGGCCGAGGTCGCCGGGATCGATGCGGTCGTCGGCGGGCACAGCCACACGCTGCTGGGCGACATGGAGGGTGCCGAAGGGGCCTATCCGACCATGGTGAAGGGCGCGGACGGGGTCGAGGTTCCGGTGGCGACCGCCTATGCCTATGGCAAATATCTGGGCCATCTGGTCCTGACCTGGGACGACAATGGCAAGCTGGTCAAGGCTGAGGGCGCGCCAATCCTGCTGGATGCCTCGGTCGCGCCGGACGAGAAGCTGGCGGCGCGGGTCAAGGA
The DNA here is from genome assembly GCF_042648325.1 of Paracoccus simplex. Classification (NCBI taxonomy): domain Bacteria; kingdom Pseudomonadati; phylum Pseudomonadota; class Alphaproteobacteria; order Rhodobacterales; family Paracoccaceae; genus Paracoccus; species Paracoccus simplex. The sequence goes on from NZ_JBHRXE010000018.1 coordinate 69,318, forward strand.
GATGGCCGCGCCGATCGAGCAGCTCAAGCAGAAGCGGGTGGCCGAGATCAAAGCGCCGATCGACGGCAGCCGCAACAATTGCCGCGCCCGGGAATGCGAGATGGGCAACGTGGTGGCCGACGCCATGCTGGCGCGGGTCAAGGACCAGGGCGTCACCATCGCCATTCAGAACGGCGGCGGGCTGCGTGCCTCGATCCAGGCCGGAACGGTGACGATGGGCGACGTGCTGTCGGTGCTGCCGTTCCAGAACACGCTGTCGACCTTCCAGCTTAAGGGCGAGGATGTCCTCGCGGCGCTGGAGAATGGCGCGAGCCAGCTCGAGGAGGGAGCCGGGCGTTTTGCCCAGGTCGCGGGGCTGAAATACACCCTGGACCCGGCAGCGCCGCCCGGCAGCCGGATCGGCGATGTGCAGGTGCGCGACGGCACGAACTGGGTGGCCATCGACCCCAACGCGACCTATGGCGTCGTGTCGCAGAACTACATGCGTTCGGGCGGCGATGGTTACAAGGTCTTCGCCGAGAAGGCGATGAACGCCTATGATTTCGGGCCGGACCTGGCGGATGTGCTGGCGGAGTACCTTGCCAAACAGGGGCCGGAATTCGTGCCCAAGCTGGACGGCCGCATCACCGTCGAGTGAGATCGTCGGAAGCGGACAGGGCCGGGCATTGCCCGGCCTTTTTGCATATCAGGCCGGCGTCATGTCGGCAGGAAAGCGCGGGCGTTCTTCAGATGCCGCTGCAGCAGCCTGCGCGCCTCGTGTCCGCGGGGCAGGAGGCGGGCGGCGGCGGAAAGGCCGACCAGCGCCTGCGGTCCGGTCAGCAGCGATTCCGTCCAGATGCCCTCGGACAGCAGCAGTTCATGGCGGTCGAAGAGCAGGTGCAGGTAGCGGATGCCGCCGGCCGGCGCCAAAGCCCGGATGCCGGGCAGCGCGGTCAGGTGCTTGGCGGCAAGCAAGACCTCCTGGGCGCCAAACATGCGTTGCGCGATGAGCGAGCGGATCAGCACCCGATGCTGGGGCGAAACAAGGAGATCGCGTGCCGGCAGGTCCGGCCCCAGCGCCCCTCGGCCGATCCGGATCGGCCGGAGGTTGGGCTGCAGGTCCAGTTGCCCGGCCGTCAGTTGCGCGCCGCCGATCCAGCGCAGCGGCCGATATCCGTGATCGCGGGTCAGGATGGCATCGCCCGGCAGAAGCGACTCGACCGGCCTGGCGCCTCGGGCGGTGGCGATCAGTGTGCCAGGTGTGAAGCAGGGTGGCGCCTTTGCCGTCTGGTCATAGGCGATCGAGGTCTGGCCGAAGCCGATCTTGTAGCTGCCGACGAAGCTGTAGGTCGCGTCCTGACGGAATTGCGGCCAGTAGTCGCGGCCCTCCGCATCCTGCCGGATCTTCGGCACGATCAGGACGCTGTGCCGGCCGCCTGCTTCGATGGGATAGCCGCTGAGCGCGTAATCCACATGGGTCGGGAACGAGATGTAGAACTCGTTGCCATCAGCATCGCGCAGGATGGCGGCGTCCTGAAAGGATATGCGTTGGCCCGGGTCGAGATCATCCGGTGCGTGCGATGGGCCGAAACGGACGCTTTCCAGCAGGGACTGGCCGGTGTCGCTGCCGGGATCATCGTAGAAATTGCCGGAACCGCCGCGCGAGAGATAACCGAAGCGGGCGTCGTCATCCTCGATGCGGATCTCCCCCATCTGCGCCGCGTCGAGCCGGATGGAGCTGCGGTTCAGGAAGGGCAGGTATTTGTCCGAGCCGGCAGCGGAGGGATCGTTGTAAACTTGGGTGTCGAACGTTGCCGTCATGATCCGGTATTCCATGGATCCACCTGCACAATCATTGATTGTGTGTCAGATAGGATCACAATCGCAGGCCTATCAACTAAACATTAATTTGCCTGTCTCATTTGGCGTTTTCTGTATCGATGGCGCAACTTATGAGCGATTTGCAGGTTAAGATGTCAATCTTCGGGGGGGTCGCTGCCGATCTGGGGCAGGGCGGTGCGAAGGAAGTGTTCGAAATCGTCGAGGTCCACCGGCTCGAACTGTCCGAAGCCCTGCATCCAGACAGAGGCGCTGCGCAGCCCGTCGGGCTCGAGCTTGCACCAGATGATGCGGCCGCGACGCTCCTGCCGGATCAGCCCGGCGGCGGCGAGTACCGCGAGATGCTTCGAGATCGCCGCCAGGCTTACCTGGAAGGGTGCCGCCACATCCGTCACCGCCATGTCGTCCTCGAGCAGCATGCCGAGGATCGTTCGCCGCGTCGGATCGGCAAGGGCGGAGAAAATGGCGTCGAGGCTGGGTGGCTGCGCGGTCATCGGCTTTCGCTTAACTTCGCGGTTGAATATGCGGCGGATGCCCTGTCGACTGCAAGGCCGGGTTTTCGGAACGCAGGGCGTTTCCGCGACTATCGAAAAAACAACGGGTTACACGGTAGACCCCCTTGCTTGACTCGGCTGGCGCAAGCCCCTATCACCGCGCCAACCGATAACGGGGGTGTGAGCCGTGGCCGAGGACGACCATGACGCCGCGCGGACCCGGGACGCGGAGCGGTTGCGCGCGCTGGAGGCCCGGTTGGGCGAGAAGGCAGCCGACACGCCGGCCTCGCGCGCGGAAGAGCATTTCAGCCAGGCCAACATGGCCTGGCGCATGGTGACCGAGCTGGTGGCAGGATTGGCCCTCGGCTTCGGGATCGGGTTCGGGCTGGACTATCTGACCGGCCTGCGACCGGTCTTCATGGTGGTTTTCGTGTTGCTGGGCCTGATGGCCGGCATCAAGACCATGATGCGGACCGCGAACGAGATAGGCAAGGCACCGGGGCGCCCCGGCGACGACAAGGGTGAATGACGATGGCAGAAGAAGAAGCAGGTGGTCTGGTTTTCCATCCGATGGATCAGTTCGTCATTAAGCCGCTGTTTGGCGAAGGGCCGGTGAACTGGTACACGCCGACCAACGCGACGCTTTGGATGGCGCTGGCGGCGCTGGCAATCACCGCGCTTCTGGTCTTCGGCACCCGCGGTCGGGCCATCGTCCCCAACCGTGTCCAGTCCATCGCCGAGTTGCTTTACGGCATGGTCCGCAAGATGGTCGAGGACGTGACCGGCAAGGACGGGCTGAAATACTTCCCCTATGTAATGACGCTGTTCTGCTTCATCCTGTTCGCCAACTTCCTGGGCCTGCTGCCGAAAAGCTTCTCGCCGACCTCGCATATCGCGGTCACCGCGGTGCTGGCGGTGCTGGTCTTCGTCGGCGTCACCGTGCTGGGCTTCGTCAAGAACGGCGCACATTTCCTGGGGCTGTTCTGGGTCAGCTCGGCGCCGCTGGCGCTGCGCCCGGTGCTGGCGGTGATCGAACTGATCTCGTATTTCGTGCGGCCGGTCAGCCACTCGATCCGACTTGCCGGCAACATCATGGCCGGCCACGCGGTGATCAAGGTCTTTGCCGCCTTTGCCGCCGTTGCCGCGATCGCGCCGGTCTCGATCGTCGCCATCACCGCCATGTACGGGCTCGAGGTGCTGGTGTGCCTCATCCAGGCCTATGTCTTCACCATCCTGACCTGCGTCTATCTGAAGGACGCGCTGCATCCGGCGCACTGAGCCCGGCTGCAAGGTTAAAATCGAAACTCTTTCCAAAGCCTCAAGGAGCATGAATATGGAAAATCTGGGTCAACTGGGACAGTATCTCGGCGCCGGTCTGGCTTGCGTCGGCATGGCCGGTGCGGCCATGGGGGTGGGCAACGTTGCCGGCAACTACCTGGCGGGCGCGCTGCGCAACCCGTCGGCTGCCGCCTCGCAGACCGCCACGCTGTTCATCGGCATGGCCTTCGCGGAAGCCCTGGGCATCTTCTCGTTCCTGGTCGCGCTGCTGCTGCTGTTCGCAGTCTGATCCTTTGCCATCCTTGCGGTTGGGTGGGGGCCGTCCGGGCGCCCACCCGATTGTGAAACGACCGGCATGGGGTAGGATATGTTCAGCCTGTTGCAACAGACCGCGCCCGGCGTGGTCGAAGAATCTGAAACGGTGGTGATCACCGAATCCGTCGAAGCGGCGGGACATGGCGCCGATGCGGCCCATGCCGTGGCCGGTGCAGCGGATGCAGCCCATGGCGCGGCTGGCCATGCCGCCAGCGCCCCTGGCATGCCGCAACTGGATTTCACGACCTTCGGCAACCAGATCTTCTGGCTGCTGGTCATTCTGGCCGTGATCTATTGGGTGCTGTCGCGGATCGCGCTGCCGCGCATCAGCGGCGTTCTCTCGGACCGCCAGGGCGCCATTACCGGCGATCTGATGGCTGCCGAGGAATTCAAGCAGAAGGCCAAGGAGGCCGAGGCCGCCTATGACAAGGCGCTGGCCGACGCCCGCGCCGAGGCCCAGAAGATCGTCGCCGCCAACAAGGCAGAGATGCAGAAGGAACTCGACGCGGCCATCGCCCATGCGGATGCGGAAATCGGTGCCCGCTCGGCCGAGTCCGAGAAGCGCATCGGCGAGATCCGCGCCTCGGCCGTCGAGGATGCGCGCACCGTCGCCCGCGACGTGACTGCGGCGCTGGTAGAGAATTTCGGCGGCGCGGCCGACCAGAACCTGGTCAGCGAAGCGGTCGATCAGCGGCTGAAGGGGGTGCTGCAATGAAGCGTCTGAGCGTTCTCTTCGCCCTGATGGCGAGCCCGGCCCTGGCGGCTTCGGGTCCGTTCTTCTCGCTGCGCAATACCGATTTCATCGTCACGCTGGCCTTCCTGCTGTTCGTCGGCATCCTGGTGTATTTCCGGGTGCCGCAGATCGTCGGCGGCCTGCTGGACAAGCGCGCCGAGGGCATCCGCAACGATCTGGCCGAGGCCCGGCGCCTGCGCGAGGAAGCGCAGGAGATCTATGCGAGCTACGAGCGGCGCCAGCGCGAGGTCAAGACCCAGGCCGACGAGATCGTCGCCAATGCCAAGCGCGAGGCAGTGCTGGAGGCCGAGAAGGCCAAGAAGGCGCTGCAACTGTCGATCGAACGCCGGCTGAAAGCCGCCGAGGAGCAGATCGCCAGCGCCGAGGGCGATGCGGTCCGCGCCGTGCGCGACCGGGCGATCCAGACCGCGATCTCGGCCGCAACCGAGATCCTGGGCAAGCAGGCCACCGCCGAACAGCGCGCAGCCGGCATCGACAAGGCCATCGACGACGTGGCGCGCCGCCTGAACTGAAAACGGGCCGACAAGGCGCGACAAGGGACAGCGATACGAGGAACCCCCTTGGCAAAAGCCTCGGGGGTTTCTTGCATGTCCGGGCCCCGCGTCGTCGCCCTTCACCGCTTTCTGAATGCTAAGGGCACCGCTGCCGGGACCGCCGCTCGGTGGTTCCGGCGCCGGGGCATGAAAAAGGCCGGCGGCAGCGCCGCCAGCCCCTGCCTGTTTCCGGCCCGCCGCGGTCAGCGGGTCGGGATGATCAGGATTTCCACCCGGCGGTTCTGCGCCCGACCCGCCGCGCTGTCGTTCGAGGCGGCCGGCTGGCTCGAGCCGCGGCCGGTGGTGGTGACGCGGTTCGAGGACACGCCGCCGGCGGTCAGGATGCCCGCGACCGAACGCGCCCGGCGCTCGGACAGGTCCTGGTTATAGGCGGCCGAGCCGGTGCTGTCGGTATGGCCGACCACCTGGATGGTGCTGTTCGGATATTGGTTGAGGTTGCGGGCGATGATGTAGAGGTCGTTCTGGCCCTGCGCGCCCACAGCCGCCGACTCGGTGGCGAACAGCGTCGATTCCGGCATGGTCACCGACAGGTAGCTGCCATGGTTCACCACGCGGATGTTGGGGTTGTTCAGCGACTGCTGCAGCGCCTTCTGCTGCTGGTCGAGGATGGCGCCGCCGACGCCGCCAACGGCCGCACCGACGATGGCGCCTTTGATCGCGTCCTTGCCCTGATCGTTCTTGTCCTTGTCGCGGGTCGCGCCCAGGATGCCGCCGACCACGGCGCCGGCGATGGCGCCCTGCTGGGCGCGGTTCATCTGGGTTCCGCCCGTCGTCGGGTTGCCATAGGGATCGGTGGGGGCGCAGGCGGTCAGGGCGATGGCGCCGGCCGAGGCGATGAGCAGCGGAATACGGGTTTTCATTTTTTCACCTTTCTTTTCAGGGCGATCCACCGTCGCCTGTCCTTACGACTTGGCCGGAGAGTCCGGCTGCTGGTGCCCAAACAACGGGAACTTGGCATGAGTTCCACGGCAAGGCCAGAGAAAGGCGCGCAAAATTGCTGACGGCCTCTCACAATGCGGCGATGCTGCGGGGTGCGATGCTTGCGCCCTCGCGCGTCAGCAGGGCGCGCTTGACCGCCTCGCCCCAGTGATAGCCGCCGATGGCGCCGCCGGTGCGGGTGACGCGATGGCAGGGCACCGCCCAGGAGACCGGGTTCTGCCCGACCGCGGTGCCGACGGCGCGCAAGGCTCTGGGCCGGCCGATACGCTCGGCCAGCATGGCATAGCTGATGACCTGTCCGGCCGGCACCTGGGTCAGCGCCCGCCAGACCTGCAGCTGAAACTCGGTGCCGCCGAGCCGGACGGCGATCTCGCCCCGACCGCTCAGCAGCGTCTGGATCGCCGGAGCCAGGGCTTCGGGCGCCTCGACCACCTTGGCGCGGGGAAAGCGTGCGGTCAGATCGGCCTCGACCTGATCCTCGGGGGTGGGACCGGCGAAGCCCAGGGCCCAGAGCGTGCCGCCCGCGCCATAGGCGATCGCCGTGCCAAAAGGGGCCGGGAAGCGCCCGCGACAGAGCACGGCGCCCAGATCCTCGGCCGGTTGCGTCGTGATGGCGACGCGCAGCCCCGGTTCGGCCGGGGCAAGGGGAAAGAGCGTCCGTGTCATCTTGGCCTCGCTGCTGTTGCTGGCGGCAGAGTAGCGCGGCGGCGGGCCGAATCCACGCAGGAATGCTTGCGTATGGCGGCGGGGCGGGGCATCTGGGGGGCCATGGCACGCAGCGCTTCCCCTCGTCTTCCGTCGGCCCTGCCCTATGCGGCGCAGGTCGAGATCTTTTCGCGGTTCCGCGCGGCGAATCCGCATCCGGTGACCGAGCTGGAATATACCAATGCCTTCACCCTGCTGGTGGCGGTGGCGCTGTCCGCGCAGGCCACCGATATCGGCGTGAACAAGGCGACGAAGCGGCTTTTCCAGCGCGTCAGCACGCCGCAAGAGATGCTGGAACTGGGCGTCGAGGCCCTGACCGACGAGATCAAGACCATCGGACTTTACCGCCAGAAGGCCAAGAACGTCATCGCCCTTTCCCGCCGGCTGGTCGAGGAATATGGCGGCGAGGTGCCGCAATCGCGCGCCGCGCTGATGACCCTGCCTGGCGTCGGGCGCAAGACGGCGAATGTCGTGCTCAACAGCGTCTTTCATTTCCCGGCCCAGGCGGTCGACACGCATATCTTCCGGGTCGGTAATCGCACCCGCATCGCGCCGGGCCGTGACGTCGAGGCGGTCGAGCGCGCCGTCGAGGACAACGTTCCCGTCCCCTTCCAGCAGAACGCGCATCACTGGCTGATCCTGCATGGCCGCTACATCTGCCAGGCCAAGCGCCCGCGCTGCAAGATCTGCCCCATCGAAGATCTCTGCCCCTACGAGGAGAAGACCGAATGACCACCCCCTATGTGATCGGCATCGGCAATGCCGTCATGGACGTGATCGCGCCGACCTCGGATGCCACCTTGGCGCGGCTGGAGGTGGAAAAGGGTATCATGCAGCTGATCGACCGCGAGCGGTCCGAGTTCCTGATGGCGGCGCAATCGGCCGATCCGCAGGCCGGCAAGGCGCGGCTGGTGCCGGGCGGTTCGGTAGCCAACACCCTGGCGGGGCTGGGAATGCTCGGGCTGCGCACCGCCTTCATCGGCAAGGTGGCCGGCGATCCGCTGGGGCTCAGCTATGCCGAGCAGACCGAGGCGCAGGGCACGGTCTTCGTCAATCCGCCGGTGGCGGGAGAGGTGGCGCCCACCTCGCGCTCGATCATCTTCGTGACGCCGGACGGCGAGCGGTCGATGAACACCTATCTGGGGATTTCGGCGGGGTTGGGGCCGGAAGACGTGAACCCGGCGACCTTCAGCGGCGCCGGCTGGCTGTTCCTGGAAGGCTATCTCTTCGACAAGGATGCCGGCAAGGCGGCTTTCCTGAAGGCGGCGGGGGCCTGCCACCAGGCGGGCGGGCAGGCGGGGATCGCGCTGTCGGACCCGTTCTGTGTCGACCGGCACCGCGCCGATTTCCGCCGGTTGGTGGCCGGGCCGATGGATTACGTCATCGGCAATGTCCACGAATGGCAGTCGCTCTATCAGGTCGAGGATCTGGAGGAGGCGCTGCGGCAGGCCGCGGCCGACTGCGGCACGGTGATCTGCACCCGCTCGGGCGAGGATGCGATCCTGATCCGCGGTGCCGAGCGGGTGACGGCGCCGGTGCATCGGGTCGTCCCGGTCGATGCGACGGGCGCGGGCGACCAGTTCGCGGCCGGGCTGATCTATGGCCTGGCGATCGGCGCCGATCTGGCGGCGGCGGGACGCATGGGTTGCGTCGCGGCGGCCGAGGTCATCAGCCATGTCGGCGCCCGGCCCGAAAGCGACCTGCGTGCGGCGTTCCGGGCCGAGGGGCTGACCTGATCGCGCCCTGGGGCGCGGTCGTCGCAAGACTTGGAGAACCGAGAAGCGCCGGAGGGGAACCCTTCGGCGTTTGGTCTTTCCGGGTATTTTGGAAACGGTGAAATGCCCGGGCCCTGCCCTTCCTGTCGGGGTTCCGGAAGCACCACGGTGGCGGGTTTCACCGTTTTCCAAATACCCATGCGACCGGGAGGACAGGGCCGACCATCGCGGCCCTGTCCCCAGGCTTGCGTCAGGCGGCCTTGCGGGCGGTCTTGCCGTAGAAGCTTTCGCCCTTCGCGGCCATGTCCTTGAGCAGTTGCGGCGTGGCGAAGCGGGGGCCGAACTTCGCCGCGAGCTTCTCGGCGATCTCGGCGGCGCGGGGGGCGCCCAGCATGTCGAGCCAGCCGAAGGGACCGCCCGACCAGGGCGCGAAGCCCCAGCCGAGAATGGCGCCGACATCGCCTTCGCGGATGTCTTCCAGCACGCCTTCCTCGAGCGCGCGGACCGCTTCCAGCGATTGTGCGAACATCAGCCGGTGCTGGATCTCGGTCAGCTCGGGCTGGGTGTCGGCTTCGGGCCATTCGGTCGCGAGGCCCGACCAGAAACCCTGGCGCTTGCCGGCCTCGTCATAGTCATAGAAGCCGGCCTTGGCCTTGCGGCCGAGCCGGCCCTGGTCGGCGAGCTTGAAGATCACCGCGTCCACCGCGCCGTCCGGGTAGGCATCGCCCATGGCCGCCCTCGTGGCCTTGGCAATCTTGACGCCGAGGTCGATCGAGGTCTCGTCCACCAGCTGCAGCGGCCCCAGCGGCATGCCCATCAGCTTGGCGGCGTTCTCGATCAATGTGGGGCTGACGCCCTCGGCCACCATGCGGATGCCCTCGTTGAGATAGGGGATGATGCAGCGGTTGGCGTAGAAGAAGCGTGCGTCGTTGACCACGATGGGGGTCTTGCGGATCTGGCGCACGAAATCCAGCGCCTTGGCCACCGCGCGCGGGCCGGTCTCGCGGCCCTTGATGATCTCGACCAGCAGCATCTTGTCCACCGGGCTGAAGAAATGGATGCCGATGAACTGCTCGGGCCGGATGCTGGCCTTGGCCAATGCGGTGATCGGCAGGGTTGAGGTGTTGGTGGCGAAGATCGCGTCGGCGGGGATCACTGCCTCGGCGCGTTTGGTTACCTCGGCCTTGACGGCGGTGTCCTCGAACACCGCCTCGACGACCAGATCGCAGCCCTGCAGCGCGGCGTAGTCGGTGGTCGGCGTGATCCGGGCCAGCACCTCGGCCTTCTTCTCCTCGGTGGATTTCTTGCGGCTGATCGCCTTGTCCAGCAGACCGGTGGAATAGGACTTGCCGCGCTCGGCCGCCTCTGGCGTCGAGTCGATCAGCACCACCTCGATCCCGGCCATGGCGGAGACATAGGCGATGCCGGCACCCATCATGCCGGCGCCGAGGATGCCGACTTTCTTCACGCTCTGGTCGGGGGCCTCGGGACGGTTCGCGCCCTTCTCCAGCGCTTCCTTGTTGATGAACAGGCTGCGGATCATCGCAGTGGCGCTGGGGTTCATCAACACATTGGTGAACCAGCGCGCCTCGATCTTCAGCGCCGTGTCAAAGGGCACCATGGCGCCTTCATAGACGGCGCTCAGCAGCGCCTTCGCCGCCGGATAGACGCCCAGCGTCTTGCCATGCACCATGGCGCTGGCGCCGACGAAGGTCATGAAGCCCGCCGGATGGTAGGGTTCGCCGCCCGGCATCTTGTAGCCCTTGGCATCCCAGGGCTTCACCAGATCGGCATCCGAGGCCTTCAGCACCCAGTCGCGGGCGGCGGCCAGCGGATCGGCCGCCACCTCGTCGATCAGCCCGGCCGCCTTGGCCTTGGCCGGGTCGCTGAGCTTGCCTTCCAGCAGGAAGGGGGCGGCGCCCATGGCGCCCAGCTTGCGCACCAGCCGCGTCGTGCCGCCGGCGCCGGGAAAGATGCCGACCATGATCTCGGGCAGGCCGATCTTGGCCTTCGGGTTTTCGGCGGCAAAGATGCGATGCGTGGCCAGAGGCAGTTCCAGCCCGATCCCCAGCGCGGTGCCGGGCAGGGCGGCCGCGATCGGTTTGCCGCCCTTTTTCGTCTTGGGGTCCATCCCCGCCAGCTCGATCTTGCGCAGCAGGCGGTGCAGCGTCATCACGCCGTCGAAGACCGCCTGCGCCCCGCCCTGCTTCATGCCGGCGATGACGTTCAGGTCCATGCCGGCAGCGAAATCCGCCTTGCCGCTGGTGATGACGATGCCCTTCACGGCTTCGTCGGCCAGGGCATCGTCGATCAGCGCGCCAAGCGCGGCAGCGCCGTCCAGCGACAGCACGTTCATCGATTTGCCGGGCACGTCCCAGATGATGGTCGCGACGCCCTCGGCGTCCTTCTGCATGGTGAAATCGGTCATGTTCCCCTCCCTCAGACGCGCTCGATGATGGTGGCCGCGCCCATGCCGGACGCGATGCAGAGCGTGGCGAGGCCCACGGTCTTGTCCTGCCGCTCAAGCTCGTCCAGCAGCGTGCCGATGATGATGGCGCCGGTCGCGCCCAGCGGGTGACCCAGCGCGATGGCGCCGCCATTGACGTTGACCATGCCGGGATCGACCTGGAAGGCCTGCATGAAGCGCAGGACGACCGAGGCGAAGGCCTCGTTCACCTCGAAGAGGTCGATGTCCGAAATCGCCATGCCGGAGTCGCGCAGGATCTTTTCCGTCACCGGCACCGGGCCGGTCAGCATGATGGTCGGATCGGTGCCGATCTTGGCGGTGGCGCGGATGCGGGCGCGGGGCTTGAGCCCATGCGCCTTGCCGAATTCCGCGTTGCCGATCAGCACCGCGGCGGCGCCGTCGACGATGCCCGAGCTGTTGCCGGCATGGTGGATATGCTCGATGCGGTCCAGATGCGGATATTTCAGCATCGCCACCTTGTCGAAGCCGGGCATGCTCTCGCCCATTTCCTTGAAGCTGGCCTTCAGCTTCGCGAGATCCTCCAGCGTGGTGCCGGGCCGCAGGTATTCGTCGCGGTCGAGGATGGTCAGGCCGTTCTGGTCCCGGACCGGCACGATGGACTTGGCGAAGCGGTTCTCTTGCCAGGCGCGGGCGGCGCGGCGCTGGCTCTCGACGGCCAGGGCATCGGCCTCCTCGCGGGAAAAGCCGTATTCGGTGGCGATGATGTCGGCGCTGATGCCCTGCGGCACGAAATAGGTCTTGAAGGTCAGGCTGGGATCCACGGCGATGGCGGCGCCGTCGCTGCCCATCGGCACGCGGCCCATCATCTCGACCCCGCCGGCGATATAGGCCTGACCGGCGCCGCCCTTGACCTGGTTCGCGGCCAGGTTCACCGCCTCCATGCCCGAGGCGCAGAAACGGTTGATGGCAAGGCCGGGGATCGACTCGTCCAGGTCGGATTCCAGCACCGCCGAGCGGGCCAGGCAGCCGCCCTGTTCCTTGACCTGGGTGACATTGCCCCAGATCACGTCCTCGACCGCGTGGCCTTCCAGGCCGTTGCGTTCCTTGACGGCATTCAGAAGCCGCGCCGACAGCGCGACCGAGGTGACTTCGTGCAGGCCGCCATCCGGGCGACCCTTGCCGCGTGGGGTGCGGGCGGCGTCGTAGATATAGGCTTCGGTCATGCGTCCTCCTTCGCGGCCCGGTCCGCGGGATTGCCGGGCATCAGGTCATAGGGGTGTTTCCAGCCGGGCAGCGCCGCGATGCGCGCCAGCCAGGCGTCGATATGCGGCCATTCGGCGCGGTCGAAGCCGAAGGGCTCGGGGTAATAGAGATAGCTGCAGCAGCACAGGTCGGCGATGCTCGGCCCGTCGCCCGCCAGCCAGTCGCGGCCGGCCAGATGCCCCTCCAGCGTCTTCAGCGCTGCCCTGCAGCGGCCTTGCAGCCAGGCGATGACCTCGGCCGGGCGTTTGTCGGGCGGCAGGAAGTTCATCAGGAAGCGCAGCGCGCCGAATTGCGCCGAGCCCTTGTGGTTGTCCCAGAACAGCCAGCGCAGGATCTCGTTCCGGTCGCCCTCCAGGAAGCGCCCGGTCCGTTCGGCCAGGTGCAGCAGGATCACGCCGGACTGGGTCAGCGTCAGCCCGTGCTCGACGAAGACCGGCGCCTCGCCCATCTCGTTCAGCGCGCGATAATCGGCGCCGCGGGTGGCGCCGCCGAAGAAGTCCACGAAGACCGGCTGCCAGGGATAGCCGGTCAACTGCATCATCAGCGCCACCTTGTAGGAATGGCCGGATTCTCCGAAACAATGAAGCTGGGCGGTCATCTGGGCTTCCTTTTCTGTACTGGCAGCGCCGGTTGAGCTCTTCGCGTGGGTATTTGTGAAACAAAGAAGACTTTAGGGTTTGCTTAACGCTTCCATCCTAATGTCGGTCTCGCGGTACAGGCTGGGGAGCCGATGACCGCAAACAGAGAAGGCGCTCCGGGTTCCCCGCTTCTTTCCTGCCCTTCAGGGGGAGCCGGGTTCTCGGAGCCCAGCTTTGGCTTTCTCTGTTTTTCAAATACCCATGCGGCCTTGCCTCCTGGCGCTATCGCCGCTGATTTCAGAACCGCGCTGCATCCAGGGCCATCACCGGCTCGGCGCCCGAGCGGATGCGGGCAAGATGCATCGCGGTCGCCGGCAGCTGCCTGGCCATGTAATAGCGCCCCGTCGCCAGCTTGGTCTCGTGGAACGCGGCGTCCTGCGTGCCTTCCCCCAGCGCCTTGCGCGATGCGGCGGCCATGCGCAGCCACATCAGCCCCAGCGCCACATGGCCGAACAGATGCATGAAGTCGTAGGAGCCGGCCAGCGCCGCGTTCGGGTTCTTCATGCCTTGCTCCATGAAGAACATCGCCGCCGATTGCAGGTCCTTCGAGGCCGCTTTCAGCGGCTCGCAGAACTGGGCCTGCAGCACCTCGTCGGCTTCCTGCGCCTTGATCTCGGATTTCACCATCTCGAAGAAGGCCATGATCGGCTTGCCGCCTTCGGCCGCCAGCTTGCGGCCGACCAGGTCCAGCGCCTGCACGCCGTTCGCGCCCTCGTAGATCATGGTGATCCGGGCGTCGCGGACGAATTGCGACATACCCTGTTCCTCGATATAGCCATGGCCGCCGAAGACCTGCTGGGCCTGCACCGCCGCCTCGAACCCCTTGTCGGTCAGGAAGCCCTTGATCACCGGCGTCAGCAACGAGACGAGCGCGTCCGCCTCCTTGTCATCGGCCAGCACGGCGTGGTCGATCAGATGCGCGCCCCAGAAGGCCAGCGCGCGCGCGGCTTCCAGGAAGCTTTTCTGGTCCATCAGGTTGCGGCGGATGTCCGGGTGGACGATCAGCGGATCGGCCGGACCCGCGGGGTTCTCGTCCCCCGTCACCGCGCGGCCCTGCAGCCGGTCGCGGGCATAGGCGACGGCGTTCTGATAGGCGCCCTCGGCCACCGAATAGCCCTGCAGGCCGACGCCGATCCGGGCCTCGTTCATCATGGTGAACATGGCGCGCATGCCCTTGTGCAGCTCGCCCAGCAGCCAGCCCCTGGCGCCGTCATAGTTCATCACGCAGGTGGCATTGCCGTGAATGCCCATCTTTTCCTCGAGACTGCCGACCGAGAGCTTGTTGCGCTCGCCCAGGCTGCCATCCTCGTTCACCAGGAATTTCGGCACGATGAAGAGCGAGATGCCGCGCGTGCCCTCGCCGCCGCCGGGGGCCTTGGCCAGCACCAGGTGGATGACGTTTTCCGCCATGTCGTGGTCGCCGGCCGAGATGAAGATCTTCTGCCCGGTGATCAGATAGCTGCCGTCCTGCTGCGGCTCGGCCCTGGTGCGCAGAAGCCCCAGATCGGTGCCGGCATGGGGCTCGGTCAGGTTCATCGTGCCGGTCCATTCGCAGGACACCATTTTCGGCAGATAGGTGGCCTTTTGCGCGTCGCTGCCATGGGTGTGGATCGCCGAATAGGCGCCATGGGTCAGGCCCTGATACATGGTGAAGGCCATGTTCGAGGCCGAGAACATCTCGCCCGCCGCCAGGCCGATCACATAGGGCATGCCCTGACCGCCATAGGCCGGGTCGCAGTCGAGCGCGGCCCAGCCGCCCTCGCGCATCTGCTCGAAAGCCGCGCGGAAGCCGTCGGGCGTGCGCACCATGCCGTTTTCCAGCCGGCAGCCCTGCCGGTCGCCGACCGGGTTCAGTGGCGCCAGCACTTCCGAGGCCAGCTTGCCGGCGGCATCCAGCACGGCCTGAGTGAAGTCGCGGTCGAGATCGCCATAGCCGGGAAGCGCCTGCTTCGAGATCTCGAGCACGTCATGCAGCACGAATTGCATGTCGCGGACGGGGGCGGCATAGGTGGTCATCGGTCCTCCCAGGGTTGGCGCGTCAGGCGCCGGATTTCAGGTTCTGCAGCCAGAGCTCGCCCTCGGCGATCTGCTCGCGCAGCTCGGTGATGGCTCCGCCCAGCTCGTGGTGTTGCCGCTCCATGTCGGCAAGCCGCTCGCGGGCGGTGGCCAGGGTGGCCTCGGTCTGGGTGAGGTTGCGCTCGGCCGGGTCGTAAAGCTCGAGCAGCTGGCGGATCTGCTCCAGCGAGAAGCCGAAGCGCTTGCCGCGCAGGATCAGTTTCAGCCGCGCCCGGTCGGCGCGGTCGTAAAGCCGGTGCTGGCCCCGACGCTCGGGGAAGATCAGCTCGCGGGACTCGTAAAAGCGCAGGGTGCGGGGCGTCACCTCGAAGGCGTCGCACATCTGGCGGATGGTCATCAAAGCGTCGCTCATCGCCGATCCCTCCCTCAGTGGAACGCCTCGAAGGGGAATATAGGCGCAGTTGACGTGCGCGTAAGGTGCGACGTGGCGTCAGAGCCGCGGGGCGGTCCCGTCAGCGCCCGGCCGCCGCCGCGCCGTCCTCTCCGGAGGTTTCCATGTCCTTCAGCAGCGTCTGGGTCTCGTTGCGCAGCGCCAGCAGGTCGGCCATCGCCGCCTCCAGCTCGTCGCGCTGCTGGGCCAGCACCTCGAGCTGGCGGTCGGCCAGTTCGATCCAGACGCGATATTGTTCGCGCGTGCCCTTCTCGCCATAGATCAGCAGCCATTGCCGGATGTCCTCGAGCGAGAAGCCGAAGCGGCGACCGCGCAGGATCAGCTTCATCCGGGCGATTTCGCGCGGGCCGTAGAAGCGCGAGCGGCCTTCCTTCTTCGGGCTCAGAAGCTCGATATACTCGTAATAGCGCAAGGTGCGCGGCGTCACGTCGAAACGCGCGCACATTTCCTTGAAGCCAATGTATTCGTTATCGGACATCGGAAGAACTCATGCTCGGGCCGGCCTCGGCGCAGCCTAGCGCGCCGCCCGCGCAAACTCAACCATTGGTGGGAGCGGGCTTGCCAGTGTGCCCCGCGATGCTACCATTCCCCATCCAGCAGAGGCAGCCAGACGCATGACCGACCCATCCTCCGAGGAGCAGATCGAGCAGCGCCAGCGCATCGCGCGGCAGTTCATCGAGGTGATCCCGCATGCCCGCGCGCTTGGCATGAGCTTCGGCGAGCTGTCCGAGCAGGGGGCCGAGATCTGGCTGCCCTGGCGCGAGGATCTGGTCGGCGATCCGCGCAGCGGCGTGATCCATGGCGGCGTCATCTCGGCGCTGATGGACACCTGCTGCGGGGCGGCGGTGATGGTGCATCCGACGGGCGCGCGCTCGACCGCGACCATCGACCTGCGCATCGACTACATGCGCGCCGCGACGCCCGGCCAGACCATCCGCGCCAAGGCGAGCTGCTATCACATCACCCGCTCGGTCGCCTTCGTGCGGGCGGTGGCGACGGATGACGACGACAGCCGCCCCGTGGCCTCGGCCACCGGGGCCTTCACCATCGAGCGCTGACATGGCCGACCGCAACGAACCCCTGGCCGCGATCAAGTCGCGCCGCGACAACGCCCTGAACGCGCTGGTCTCGGGCGTGCCCTATATCCGCTGGCTGGGCATCCAGTTCGACCGCCGCGGCGACGAGTTGACCGCCGTGCTGCCCTTTGACCAGAAGTTGATCGGCAATCCGATGCTGCCGGCGATCCATGGCGGCGTCACCGCCGCCTTCCTGGAGGTGACCGCCATCGTCGAGCTGACCTGGACCGCGATCTGGGAGGACATGGAGCAGGGCCGCATCGCCCCCGACGCCGCGGTGCCCGACAGCCTGCCGCGCCTGCCCAAGACCATCGACTTCACCGTGGACTACCTGCGGTCCGGCCTGCCGCGCGACGCCTATGCGCGGGCCAAGGTGGTGCGCTCGGGCCGGCGTTATGCCAGCGTGCAGGTCGAGGCCTGGCAGGACCACCGCCAGAAGCTCTTCGCCCAGGC
This sequence comes from Paracoccus simplex, assembly GCF_042648325.1. Classification (NCBI taxonomy): domain Bacteria; kingdom Pseudomonadati; phylum Pseudomonadota; class Alphaproteobacteria; order Rhodobacterales; family Paracoccaceae; genus Paracoccus; species Paracoccus simplex. The sequence continues at coordinate 86,215 of NZ_JBHRXE010000018.1, forward strand.
GACCGGGCATTTCCTGATGCCGCAGAACGGCTAACCATGGTCGAGCTGCAATCCGGCGGCCAATCCGGCGGCCTGTCCGGGGCCGTGCCGCCGCGGGCGCTGACCCACCGCCGGGTGCTGGCCATCGCCCTGCCGGTGGTGCTGTCCAACGCCACGATTCCCATCCTGGGCGCGGTGGATACCGGCGTCATCGGCCAGTTGGGCCGGGCCGAGCCGATCGGCGCGGTCGGGCTGGGCGCGGTGATCCTGACCTCGCTCTACTGGATCTTCGGCTTCTTGCGCATGGGCACTTCGGGGTTGGTGGCGCAGGCGCATGGCGCGGGCGACGCGGGCGAATCCGGCGCGCATCTGATGCGGGCGCTGGCCATCGGCGCGGCGGCGGGGCTGGGCTTCATCCTGCTGCAGGCCCCGTTCTTCGCCGCCGCCTTCCGGTTGGCGCCGGCCTCGGCGCAGGTCGAGGCGCTGGCCCGGGACTATCTGGCGCTGCGCATCTGGGGGGCGCCGGCGACCATCTCGCTTTACGCCCTGACCGGCTGGCTGATCGCCGTCGAGCGGACGCGCTCGGTGCTGGTGATGCAGCTGGCGATGAACGGGCTGAACATCGGCCTGGACCTGTGGTTCGTGCTGGGTCTGGGCTGGGGCGTGCGCGGCGTCGCCGGGGCGACGCTGATCGCGGAATGGTCGGGGCTGTTGCTGGGCCTGTGGTTTGCCCGGCACGCCATCCGCGCCGGGCTGCGGCGGGCCGGGCTGTTCGCCCGCGACCGGCTGGAACAGCTGGCGCGGGTGAACGGCGACATCCTGATCCGCTCGGTGCTGCTGCAGGGCTCGTTCACCACCTTCATGTTCATGGCGGCGGGGCAGGGCGACGTGACGCTGGCCGCCAACCAGGTGCTGCTGCAATTCCTCTCCATCGTCGCCTATGGGCTGGACGGCTTCGCCTTTGCCGCCGAATCGCTGGTCGGGCAGGCGGTGGGGGCGCGGCGGCCGGATCGGCTGCGGCGGGCGGCGCGGCTGGCCTCGGGCTGGGGCGCGGCGGGGGCGGCGCTGCTTGCGGCCGTCTTCCTGCTGGGCGGGCCGGCGATCATCGACCTGCTGACCACCGCCCCCGCGGTCCGGGCCGAGGCGCGGGAGTTCCTGCCCTGGCTGGTGGTGGCGCCGCTGGTCGGCGTGGCCTCGTGGATGCTGGACGGCATCTTCATCGGCGCCATCCGCACGCGCGAGATGCGCAATGCCATGCTGGTCTCGGTCGGGATCTACGCGGTTCTGGTGCTGCTGCTGCCCAGGGCCTTCGGCAATCACGGGCTTTGGGCGGCGCTGATGGCGCTGAACGCGTTGCGCGGTCTGACGCTGTGGCGGCTTTATCCGCGGGTCGAGGCGGCGGCCCGCGGCATGGCCCCCTGACCCGTGATGTCCTGAACCGCGATGTCCTGAACCGCGGCCCCGGAACGCAAGACGCCCCGGCGCGGGGCCGGGGCGTCGGGAATGGCGCGGCGGGCCGCTTACATCTCGTTGACGATCTGGTCGCGGGCGGTGGCGCGCAGCTCGATCATCTTGGCGCGGATCGCCGCCTCGTCGGCCTTGCCGGTCAGGTCGGCCACCAGCTTGCGGAACACGTCCTCGTCGCCCGGTTCGTCGAAATCCGAGCTGACCACGGTCAGTGCATAGGCGCGCGCATCGTCGCCGGACTTGCCCAAAAGCCCGGCCGCCCATTCGCCCAGCAGGCGATTGCGCCGTGCCTCGGCCTTGAAGTTCAGTTCCGCATCATGGGCGAATTTCGCCTCTTGCGCACGCTCGCGGTCGTCAAAGGTGGTCATGGCGGCCTCTGCTTGGGTTTTCCCGTGGTCTTATCGCAGGATATGCCCGCGCCGGGGTCGCATCGCAAGCCTGTATTGCCCCTGACCCCGTTTCTGGCCTATAGCGCGATAAAGATTGTCACCTTGCGGACGGGAGAAGCGCAGCATGGCACCAAGGCGCAAGAAAATCTACGAAGGCAAGGCCAAGATCCTGTACGAAGGCACCGAGCCCGGCACGCTCATCCAGTATTTCAAGGATGATGCCACCGCCTTCAACGCCCAGAAGAAGGCCACCATCGAGGGCAAGGGCGTGCTGAACAACCGCCTGTCCGAATTCTTCATGACCGGGCTGACCAATATCGGCGTGCCGAACCACTTCATCCGCCGCATCAACATGCGCGAACAGTTGGTGCGTCAGGTCGAGATCATTCCGCTGGAAGTGATCGTCAGGAATTTCGCCGCCGGTTCCATCGCCAAGCGCCTGGGCATGGAAGAAGGCACGCCGCTGCCGCGCCCGATCGTCGAATACAGCTTCAAGAACGACGAGCTGGGCGATCCCTTCGTGTCCGAGGAATACATCATCGCCTTCGGCTGGGCCAGTCAGCAGGATCTCGACGACATCGTGTCGCTGGCGCTGCGAGTCAACGACTTCCTGTCGGGGGTGTTCTTCGGCGTCGGCATCAAGCTGATCGACTTCAAGATCGAGGTCGGCCGGATCTGGGACGGCGATTTCATGCGCCTGGTGGTCGCCGACGAGATCAGCCCGGACAGCTGCCGGCTCTGGGATGTCAAGACCGGGCAGAAGCTGGACAAGGACGTGTTTCGCCGCGACCTGGGCAGCCTGACCGATGCCTATACCGAGGTGGCGCGCCGGCTGGGCCTGATGCCCGCCAACACCACCTCGCTGACCAAACCCACCCTGATCAACTGAGAGGCCCGCAGATGAAAGCCCGTGTCACCATCATGCTGAAGGATGGCGTTCTGGACCCCCAGGGCGAGGCGATCCGGCACGCGCTCGGCGGGCTGGGCTTTGCCGGGGTTTCCGGCGTGCGCCAGGGCAAGGTGATCGAACTGGACCTGGCGGCAGCCGATGCCGAGGCCGCCAGGGCCGAGGTGGCGCGCATGTGCGAGGGGCTGCTGGCCAATACCGTGATCGAGAAATACGCGGTCGAGATCGTCTGATCCGCCGGGCCGGGGGCTTCGCGCCCCCGGACCCCCGCGGGGTATTTGGAAAACGGAGAAAGCCGGCCGGGCGGGGAGGGCGGGTCCGTGATCGACAAGCTTTCCATGTTCATGGCCTTGGCGCGCGAGAAGCATTTCGGCCGCGCCGCCGAATCGCTGGGCATCACCCAACCCACCCTGTCCTCGGCCATCCGGGCGCTGGAGGAGCAGCTGGGCGTGCAGCTGGTGCGGCGCGGCTCGCGCTTCCAGGGGCTGACGCCCGAGGGCGAGCGGGTGCTGGGCTGGGCGCGGCGCATCGTCGCCGATGCCCGCGCCATGCAGGCCGAGATGCAGGCCAGCCGCAAGGGCGTGTCGGGGCGGCTGCGCATCGGCGTGATCCCCACCGCCATGCCGCGCATCGCCGAGCTGACCGGGCCGTTCCTGCGCCGCCATCCCAATGCCGGGGTCTCGATCCTGTCGCGCAGCTCGGACGAGATCCGCGACCAGATCGAGGCGCTGGAGCTGGATGCCGGCGTCACCTATCTGGACAGCGAGCCGCTGGGCCGGGTGCAGAGCCTGCCGCTGTATCGCGAGACCTATTGTCTGATCGACCGGGGCGAGCTGGCGGGGCCGGCCGACTGGGCCGAGACCGCCACCCGGCCGCTTTGCCTGCTGACCCCCGACATGCAGAACCGCCGCATCGTCACCCGGCACCTGGTCGAGGCGGGGGCGGATGCGCTGCCGCGGGTCGAATCGACCTCGATGCTGGCGATCCTGTCGCATGTGGCGACCGGCGACTGGGCGGCGATCCTGCCGCGGGCGCTGGCGCGCGGCCTGCCGCTGCCCGAGGGGGTTCGGGCCCGTGACCTGACCGGCGAGGGCCATATGGTCGGCGTGGTGGTGGCCCGGCGCGAGCCGCATCCGCCACTGGTCGAGGCGCTGATCCGCATTGTCTCGTCGATTGATACCTTCAATCAATAAACGATATATCACAATTGTATCGTCTATCACCGGCCTCTAGTCTGGACAAAACAGTAGAGCCCGGACCCCCTAGCCATGACCTCACCAGCGATCGACGCTGATTTCCTTCTGCGCCTTGACGAAATCATCGCCGCCCATCAGGGCCGCGAGGGGCCGCTTCTGCCCATCCTGCACGACATTCAGGCCGAATGGGGCCATGTGCCCGAGGAGGCGCAGCCGCGGCTGGCCGAGGCCCTGGGCATGACCCGGGCCGAGGTCTATGGCGTGGTCAGCTTCTATCACGATTTCCGCGACCATCCGCATGGCCGGCATGTGCTGCGGCTGTGCCGGGCCGAGGCCTGCCAGTCGATGGGCGCCGATGCCTTGGCCGAGGAGGTGCGCGCCGCGCTGGGAATCGACTGGCACGAGACCACCCCGGACGGGCGGCTGACGCTGGAGCCGGTGTTCTGCCTGGGGCTTTGCGCCTGCGCGCCCTCGGCGCAGATGGGCGACAGGCTGCTGGGCCGGGCGAATCTGGCCAAGGTGCGGCAACTGGTGGCGGAGGCAGGCGCATGAGGATCTGGGTTCCCCTGGACGCCGCCGCAAGGGCTTTGGGCGCCGACGCGGTGGCCGAGGCGCTGGGGCGCGAGTTTGCCGTGACCCGCAACGGCAGCCGCGGCATGATCTGGCTCGAGCCTCTGGTCGAGGTCGAGCGCGACGGCGTGCGGCACGGCTACGGGCCGGTCGGACCCGAGGACGCGGCCTCGGTCGCCGAGGCGATCCGCACGGGCGGCGCGCATCCGCTGGCCCTGGGCCCGGTCGAGGAACTGCCCTGGATGAAGGCACAAAGCCGGCTGACCTTTGCCCGGGTCGGCGTGATCGACCCGCTTTCGGTCGAGGAATACGAGGCGCATGGCGGGCTGGCCGGGCTGCGCCGCGCCATCGGCATCGGGCCGGAAAAGGTCGTCGAGGAGGTCACCGAATCCGGGCTGCGCGGCCGCGGCGGCGCCGGTTTCCCGACCGGCATCAAGTGGAAGACCGTCGCCGGCGCCAAGGCTCCGCGGAAATACATCGTCTGCAATGCCGACGAGGGTGATTCGGGCAGTTTTGCCGACCGCATGCTGATGGAGGGCGATCCGCTGGTCCTGATCGAGGGCATGGCGATCGCCGGCATCGCCACGGGCGCGGTGCAGGGCTATGTCTATATCCGCAGCGAATATCCCGACGCCATCCGGCTGATGGAGGCCGCCATCGGCAAGGCCCGGCAGGCGGGCATCCTCGGGCCGTCGGTGCTGGGTTCGGGCCATGCCTATGACATGGAGGTGCGGGTCGGCGCCGGCGCCTATGTCTGCGGCGAGGAGACCAGCCTGCTCAACAGCCTGGAGGGCAAGCGCGGCGTGGTGCGCGCCAAGCCGCCGATTCCGGCGCTGGAGGGGTTCCTGGGCCGGCCGACGGTGGTCAACAACGTGATCTCGCTGGCCTCGGTGCCCTGGATCCTGACCCATGGCGGGGCGGAATACGCCAAGCTGGGCATCGGGCGGTCCAAGGGCACGATCCCGATCCAGATCGCCGGCAACGTGAAATATGGCGGGCTGTTCGAGGCCGCCTTCGGCATGAGCCTGCGCCAGATCATCGAAGAGATCGGCGGCGGCACCGCCTCGGGCCGGCCGGTCAAGGCGGCGCAGGTGGGCGGGCCGCTCGGCTCCTACATCCCGCATTGGAACTTCGACGTGCCCTTCGGCTACGAGGAGCTGGCGACGAAAGAGGGCCTGCTGGGTCATGCCGGCATCACCGTCTTCGACGACACCGCCGACATGCTGAAGCTGGCGCGCTTCGCCATGGAGTTCTGCGCCGTGGAAAGCTGCGGCAAATGCACGCCCTGCCGGATCGGCTCGGTCCGGGGGGTCGAGACCATCGACCGCATCGCCCAGGGCGACGAGACCGGGATCCCGATCCTTACCGATCTTTGCAACACGATGAAATGGGGCTCGCTCTGCGCGCTGGGGGGCTTCGCGCCCTTCCCGGTCATGTCGGCGCTGACCCATTTCCCCGACGATTTCAGCGGGCGCCGCGAGCCCCGCAAGGAGGCCGCCGAATGAAGGATTTCATCATTCCCGACCGTGACATGGGTACGCCCGCGGTCAAGTCCGACGTCACCGTGAACCTGCTGGTGGACGGCATCCCGGTCAGCGTGCCGGCCGGCACCAGCGTCATGCGCGCCGCCGCCGTGGCCGGCATCTCGGTGCCGAAGCTCTGCGCCACCGACCATCTGGCCGCCTTCGGCTCCTGCCGGCTTTGCGTGGTGCAGATCGACGGGATGCGCGGCCTGCCGGCCTCCTGCACGACGCCGGTGGCCGAGGGCATGGTGGTCCATACCCAGACCGACGAGTTGGCGCAGATCCGCAAGGGGGTGATGGAGCTTTACATCAGCGACCACCCGCTCGACTGCCTGACCTGCGCCGCCAATGGCGATTGCGAGCTTCAGGACATGGCCGGCGCCGTCGGCCTGCGCGAGGTGCGCTATGAGCCGGGCCAGAACCATTTCGCCCGCCGCGATGCCGAGGGGCCGAACCCGGAATACCGGCCCAAGGACCAGACGAACCCCTATTTCACCTTCGACCCCGCCAAATGCATCGTCTGCAACCGTTGCGTGCGGGCCTGCGAGGAGGTGCAAGGCACCTTCGCGCTGACCATCGAGGGCCGCGGCTTTGACAGCCGCGTCTCGGCCGGGATGGCCTCGGACAGTTTCCTGTCCTCGGATTGCGTCAGCTGCGGCGCCTGCGTGCAGGTCTGCCCGACCGCGACGCTGATCGAGAACAGCGTGATCCAGATCGGCACGCCCGAACATATCGTCAAGACGACCTGCGCCTATTGCGGGGTCGGCTGTTCCTTCGACGCGCATATGCGCGGCGAGGAGGTGGTGCGCATGGTCCCCAGCAAGGACGGCAAGGCGAACCACGGCCACAGCTGCGTCAAGGGTCGCTTCGCCTGGGGCTACGCCACGCATCGCGAACGCCAGACCCAGCCGATGGTGCGCGAACGCATCACCGATCCGTGGCGCGTGGTCAGCTGGGACGAGGCGTTGGATTTCGCCGCCACCCGTCTGCGCCGGGCGCAGGAGGATTTCGGGCGCGATGCCATCGGCGTCATCACCTCGTCGCGCTGCACCAACGAGGAAACCTATCTGGTGCAGAAGCTGGCGCGCGCCGTCTTCCACAACAACAACACCGACACCTGCGCCCGGGTCTGCCATTCGCCCACCGGCTACGGGCTGAAGACCACCTTCGGCACCTCGGCCGGCACGCATGACTTCGATTCGGTGGACGAGACCGACCTGGCGCTGATCATCGGCGCCAACCCGACGGATGCGCATCCGGTCTTCGGCTCGCGCATGCGCAAGCGGCTGCGCGAGGGGGCCGGGCTGATCGTCGTCGACCCGCGCGAGATCGACCTGCTGAAGACCCCGCATATGGGCGACAGCCTGCATCTGCCGCTGCGGCCGGGGACCAACGTCGCCGTCGTCACCGCGCTGGCGCATGTGATCGTCGCCGAGAAGCTCTATGACGAGGCCTTCATCCGCGAGCGCTGCGACTGGGACGAGTTCCTGGCCTATGCCGAATTCGTGATGGATCCCCGGCATTCGCCCGAGGAGGTCGAGAAGCTGAGCAAGGTGCCGGCCGAGTTGATCCGCAAGGCCGCGCGCGCCTATGCCGCCGCGCCGCGCGCCAGCATCTATTACGGCTTGGGCGTGACCGAGCATTCGCAGGGCTCGACCACGGTGATGGCGATCGCCAACCTGGCGATGATGACCGGCAATATCGGCAAGCCCGGCACCGGCGTGAACCCGCTGCGCGGCCAGAACAACGTGCAGGGTTCCTGCGACATGGGCTCGTTCCCGAACGAATATCCGGGCTATCGCCATGTCTCGGACCCCGAGGCGCGGGCCATCTATGAGCGGGTCTGGGGCGTCGAGCTGTCGCCCGAACCGGGCCTGCGCATCCCCAACATGTTCGACGAGGCACTGGCCGGCCGCTTCAAGGGCCTTTACTGCCAGGGCGAGGACATCGTGCAATCCGACCCCGACACCCGGCACGTCACTTCGGCGCTGTCGGCCATGGATATCGTGATCGTGCAGGATCTGTTCCTGAACGAGACCTCGAACTATGCGCATGTCTTCCTGCCGGGTTCGAGCTTCCTGGAAAAGGACGGCACCTTCACCAATGCCGAGCGGCGCATCAACATGGTCCGCCGCGCCATGACGCCGAAGAACGGCTACGAGGACTGGGAGGTCACGCAGCTGCTGGCCAACCGCATGGGCGCGGCCTGGTCTTATACCCACCCGCGCGAGATCATGGCCGAGATCGCGATGACCACGCCCAGCTTCGCCGGGGTCAGCTACGATCTTCTGGATCGCGAGGGTTCGGTGCAATGGCCCTGCAACGACAAGGCGCCGCTGGGCACGCCAGTCATGCATATCGACGGCTTCGTGCGCGGCAAGGGCAAGTTCGTCCATACCGAATACGTCGCGACCGAGGAACGCACCGGGGCGCGCTTCCCGCTGCTGCTGACCACCGGGCGGATCCTGTCGCAATACAATGTCGGCGCGCAGACCCGGCGGACCGACAACAGCGTATGGCACCCCGAGGACATCCTGGAGATCCACCCCTCGGATGCCGAGAACCGCGGCATCCGGGAAGGCGACTGGGTGCGCGTGGCCTCGCGTTCGGGCGATACATCGCTTAGGGCGCATATCACCGAGCGGGTGGCGCCGGGGGTGGTCTATACCACCTTCCATCACCCGACGACCCAGGCCAATGTGGTGACCACGGACAATTCCGACTGGGCCACCAACTGCCCCGAGTTCAAGGTGACGGCCGTGCAGGTCAGCCCCTCGAATGGCCCCTCGGAATGGCAAGAGGAGTATCGCCATCATTCCGACCTCGCGCGCCGCATCCTGCCCGCCGCTGCCGAGTGATCGCATGCGCGACGTGACGACCGGCGTTCTGCGCTGGGACGGCGCAGGCCAGGGCGGCGGCTGGCGGTTTGTCGAGCCGCCCCCGGCGCCGCAGGAATGCCCGGTGGCCATAGTCATCGACGGCATGAGCCAGGCGGTGCTGATGGCGACGCCGCAGGATCTGCGCGACTTCGCCCTGGGCTTCGCCCTGACCGAGGGGCTGATCGCGGCGCCCGGCGATGTCGAGGGGTTCGAGGAGGCTGCGATCGAGGCCGGCGGTTTCCCGGCGCGCGAGGCGCGGCTGTGGCTGCGCCCCGGTCTTGCCGCGCGGCTGGCCGAGCGGCGGCGCAGCATGGTCGGTCCGGTGGGCTGCGGGCTTTGCGGCGTCGACAGCATCGAGGCGGCGCTGCCGCAGATCGTGCCGGTCGCCTCGGACTGGTCGATGCCGCCCGAGGACGTGGCCCGCGCCATGGCGGCGCTGACGCAAGGCCAGGTCTTGCGCCACCAGACCCCGGCGATCCACGGCGCCGCCTTCTGGGACGGCGCCCGCGCCGTGACGCGCGAGGATGTCGGCCGCCACAACGCGCTGGACAAGCTGGCCGGCGCGCTGGCGCAGGCCGGGCAGTCGGCGGGGCAGGGTGCCGTCGTCATGTCCTCGCGGCTGTCGGTCGATCTGGTGCAGAAGGCCGCCCGCATCGGCGCGCCGATCCTGATCGGCGCCAGCGCGCCGACGGCGCTGGCGCTCGGCTGGGCCGAACGTGCCGGCATCACCCTGATCGCCCGCGCCCGGCAGGCGAGCTTCGATCTTTACACCCATCCCCGGCGCATCGCCGGAAGCTGAGGCCCCATGTCCCACGACGATTCCAAACTGATCCACATGGCCACGCAGATGGCGCAGTTCTTCACCAGCCAGCCCGACCGGCCGGCGCCCGAGGCGGTGGCCGCCCATATCAACGATTCCTGGACGCCGCGCATGCGCCAGGCCTTCGTGGCGTTGATCCGTGCCGGGGCCGAGGCCGATCCGGTGGTGCGCGACGCGGCGGCCTTCGTGCGGCTGCCCGCCGCCTGATTTTGCCTCTGCCACCCCGTCCGGCAGCGTGCTAGCGTGGCGGCATGGCACAGCTACCTTCCCGTCAAGAGATTCTCGATTGGGTGTCCGCCCACCCGGACGCCACCGCCAAGCGCGACATCGCCAAGGCCTTCGGCATCAAGGGCGCCGAGCGCATCGAGCTGAAGCGGCTGCTGAAGGAGCTGGAGGCCGAAGGCCTGCTGGAACGCCGCCGCCGGCATTACCACGATGCCGAGCGGCTGCCGCCGGTCACCGTGCTGCAATTGCTGCCGCCCGACCGCGACGGCGACATTTTCGCCAAGCCTTTGGAATGGCAGGGCGAGGGGCCGGTGCCGCGCATCCTTTACGCGGCGCTGAAATCCGATCCCGCCGTCGCGCCCGGCGAGCGCATCCTGGCCCGGCTGATCGAGACCCGGGGCGAGGATCACGACTATCAGGCCCGGCTGATCCGCCGCATCGGCACGGTGCAGCACCGCATCGTCGGCATCTTCCGCGCCGCGACCGGCGGCCCTGATGCCGGCGGCCGCATCCTGCCCATCGACAAGGGCCAGGACAGGGAATGGCAGGTGCGCCCCGGCGACGCGCATGGCGCGAAAAACGGCGAGCTGGTCGATGCCGAGCAGGTCGGCCCGCGTGGCCGCATCGGCCTGCCCGTGGCGCGGATCGTCGAGCGGCTGGGCGACCCTTCGGCGCCCCGGGCGGTCAGCCTGATCGCCATCCACCAGCACGGCATCCCCGACGATTTCCCCGACGCGGTGATCGCCGAGGCCGACGCCGCCCGCCCGGCGACGATGCAGGGCCGCGAGGATCTGCGGCACCTGCCTTTCGTCACCATCGACCCTTCGGATGCGCGCGACCGCGACGATGCCGTCGCCGCCGAAACGCATGAGGATGGCGGTGCCACGGTCTGGGTCGCCATCGCCGATGTGGCGCATTACGCCCGCCCCGGCTCGGCCCTGGACCGCGAGGCGCGGAACCGCGGCAATTCCACCTATTTCCCCGACCGGGTGGTGCCGATGCTGCCCGACATCCTGTCGAGCGACCTGTGCTCGTTGCATCAGGGCGTGGACCGGCCGGTGATCGCCGTGCGGATGCGGCTGGACGCGCAGGGCAACAAGACCGGCCACAGCTTCCATCGCGGCATGATCCGCTCGGCCGCGAGCCTGGCCTATGAGCAGGCGCAGGCGGCGGCCGACGGCAATCCCGACGACCAGACCACGCCGCTGGTCGATGCGGTGATCCGGCCGCTCTGGCATGGCTACGAATTGCTCAAGGCCGCGCGGGCCCGCCGCCAGCCGCTGGAGCTGGACCTGCCCGAGCGGCGGATCGTGCTGACCCCGGACGGCCGGGTGAAGTCGGTGAATTTCCGCGAACGCTATGACGCGCATCGGCTGATCGAGGAATTCATGGTGCTGGCCAATGTCGCCGCCGCCGAGGAGCTGGAACGGCTGCGCCGGCCGCTGCTTTATCGCGTGCACGAGGAGCCGACGGTGGAAAAGCTCGACGCGCTGCGCGAGGTGGCCGAGGCCTCGGGCTTCACCCTGGCCAAGGGCCAGGTGTTGCAGACCCGGCACCTGAACCGGCTGCTGGAACAGGCCGAGGGGTCCGAGTTCGACGAGCTGATCAACATGACGGCGCTGCGCTCGATGCAGCAGGCCTATTACAACCCGGAGAATTTCGGCCATTTCGGACTGGCGCTGCGCTCTTATGCGCATTTCACGTCGCCGATCCGGCGCTATTCCGACCTGATCGTGCATCGGGCGCTGATCATGGGCCACAAATGGGGCGATGACGGGCTGTCGGCGCAGGATATCGAGACGCTTTCGGAAACCGCCCAGCACATCTCGGAGACCGAGCGGCGGTCGATGGCGGCAGAGCGCGACACCACCGACCGCTATCTTGCCGCCTATCTGGCCGACCGGGTGGGGGCCGAGTTCACCGGCCGCATCAGCGGCGTGCAGAAATTCGGCGCCTTCGTGCGGCTGGACGAGACCGGGGCGGACGGCCTGTTGCCGATCCGCGAGATCGGCCGGGAATATTTCCACTACGACCCGAATGCGCAGGTGCTGATGGGCTCGGAAACCGGGCTGGAAATCGGCATCGGCCAGCGCGTGACCGTGCGGCTGACCGAAGCGGTGCCGCTGACCGGCGGGCTGATGCTGGAGCTGCTGGAGGTCGAGGGCCGGCCGATGCCGCAGGGCGCCTCGCGCGGCCGTGGCAAGGGTCCGATGCGCAAGCGCGCCACCCAGGCGCGGCTGGCCGAGATCAAGCGCGCCCAGAAACGCCGGCGGGTGCGGCGGCAGCATTGAACGAAGGGGGCTTTGCCCCCGCGCGTTCCGCGCTGCTCCAGGGTATTTCGAACACGGAAGGTCGCCGGGGCGCGCGCGCGTGTCGGCCGCGGGCCGGGGGTCTTGCGACCGCGGCGCAGGCGAAGGGGCGGCCCGTTCGGACCGCCCCTTGCCCTTGCATCATTGCCGTTCCAGGTTTCAGCCGATGGCGGCGGCGCGGACGTCGTCGTCGATCTTGTCGGCATATTGCGCGAAATTGTCGCTGAACATGCCGACCAGCTTGCGGGCCTGCGCGTCATAGGCGGCGCCGTCCGCCCAGGTCTGGCGCGGGTCCAGCAGCTTGTCATCGACGCCGGGGACCGAAACCGGAACCTCGAAGCCGAAATTCGGATCCTTGCGGAACTGCACCTGGTTCAGCGAGCCGTCCAGCGCCGCGGTCAGCAGGGCGCGGGTGGCCTTGATCGGCATGCGCTTGCCGGTGCCGAAGGCGCCGCCGGTCCAGCCGGTATTGACCAGCCAGCAGGCCGCGCCGGTCTGGGCGATCTTTTCCTGCAGCAGTTTGCCATAGACTTCCGGCCGGCGCGGCATGAAGGGGGCGCCGAAGCAGGTCGAGAAGGTCGGCGTCGGCTCGGTCACGCCGACCTCGGTGCCCGGGGTCTTGGAGGTGAAGCCCGACAGGAAGTGATACATGGCCTGGGCCGGGGTCAGCCGCGCGATCGGCGGCAGCACGCCATAGGCGTCGCAGGTCAGCATGATCACGTTCTTCGGCTGGCCGCCCAGCGAGGTCGGCGAGGCGTTCGAGATCTGCTCCAGCGGATAGGCGCAGCGCATGTTGTCGGTCAGCGAGTTGTCCTCGAAATCCAGCTCCAGCGTGTCGGGATCATAGACCATGTTCTCGACCACGGTGCCGAACTTGTAGCAGGTGGCGTAGATCTCCGGCTCGGCCTCGGCCGAGAGGTTGATGGTCTTGGCGTAGCAGCCGCCCTCGAAGTTGAAGATGCCGGTGTCGGACCAGCCGTGCTCGTCATCGCCGACCAGCATGCGCGAGGGATCGGCCGAGAGCGTGGTCTTGCCGGTGCCCGACAGGCCGAAGAAGATGGCGCTGTCGTCCGGGTTGCCGAGCGCGTGGTTGGCCGAGCAATGCATCGGCATCACGCCCTTTTCCGGCAGGATGTAGTTCAAGAGCGTGAAGACCGACTTCTTGTTCTCGCCGGCATAGGCGGTGTTGCCGATCAGGATCAGCTTTTTGTCGAAATTGAGCGCGATCACCGTTTCCGAGCGGCAGCCGTGGCGTGCCGGATCGGCCTTGAAGCTGGGGCAGTTGATGATGGTGAATTCCGGCGCGAAGCTGGCCAGCTCGGCGGCCTCGGGCCGGCGCAGCAGGTTGCGGATGAACAGCCCGTGCCAAGCCAGTTCGGTCACGACCCGGACGTCGAGGCGCAGGGCAGGATCCGCGCCGCCGTAGAGGTCCTGAACGAAATAGTCCTTGCCTTTCATGTGTTCCAGCATGTCGGCATGCAGCCGGTCGAAGGCCTCGGGCTCCATCGGGCGGTTGTTCTCCCACCAAATGCTGTCTTCCACCGCGGGGCTGCGCACGACATGCTTGTCCTTGGGCGAGCGGCCGGTATGGGCGCCGGTCGAGACCAGGAAGGTGCCGCCAAGACCCAGCCGGCCTTCGCCGCGCTGGATGGCCGCTTCGATCAGCGCCGGTTCGAGCAGGTTGTAGTGGACATTGCCGAGCCCGGTGATCCCCTGGTCTTCGAGACGGCAATTCGGGTTGACGCGCGGTTCGCTCATGGCACCTGTGCTCCTGCTAGAATTCCGGGCCGACAACCGGCCGTTGCGCGTCCTATAACACGGCATTTCCCCAGCGAAAGCGGCGTTATGGACAGGTTTAGCGCTATCAGGAAAGGTTAGCGCAACCATTTGCGCGGGCATGGTCCGGGCGTCAAGAATTCGCCACAAAGGCAGGGGTTCTGTCCTAACCAGCGGTACTGATTCGCCGCGTTTCGGAGGCCGTCGCGCCATGATCCTGCACGCATCCTGCATCGCCCATCGGGGCAGGGGACTTCTGATCCTCGGGGCCTCTGGCGCAGGCAAATCGACGCTTGCTCTTGAAATGATGGCCTTCGGCGCGACGCTTGTGGCGGATGACCGTACGCTGTTGCGGGCGGAGGGCAGAGATATCGTCGCCGATTCGCCCGATTCGCTGCGCGGCCTGATCGAGGCACGCGGCCTTGGCATCCTGCGCGCCCGCGCCCATGGCCCGGTCGCGCTGGCGTTGGCGGTGGATCTGGACCGGCCCGAGCCCGAGCGCCTGCCGCCGCCGCGCCGGCTTGACCTTTTGGACAGGGCTTTGCCCCTTGTCCTTGGCGCCGGCTGTGTCCATCTTGCCCCGGCACTGTTGCAATATCTCGACGCCGGACGGGCGGACACGGATGGGCAGGAGAAGTGAGCCGAGATGTCTGAGGCGGGCAGCCCCATGGACAACCAGCAGGACCCGGCCCGCGAAGGCGGCGCCGTCGAGGATACGGCCCAGCGTCTGGTGCTGATCACCGGGCCGTCCGGGGCGGGCCGCTCGACCGCGATCAATGTGCTGGAGGATCTGGGCTACGAGGCCATCGACAACCTGCCGCTGTCGCTGATCCCGCGGCTGCTGGACGGGCCGCCGCGGCCGGTGCCGCTGGCGCTGGGGCTGGATGTGCGCAACCGCGACTTTTCCGTCGCCAACCTGACCGAGCTGATCGACAAGCTGGTGCGGCTGCCGGAATACGCCCCCGAGCTTCTGTTTCTCGACTGCGCCACCGAGCAGCTTTTGCGACGCTTCAATGAAACCCGGCGCCGCCATCCGCTGCGCGGCGAGGCCTCGCCCCTGGACGCGATCCGGGCCGAGCGCGACCTGCTGGCGCCGATCCGGGCGCGGGCCGACGTGCTGGTCGATACCTCGGAATTGTCGCCGCACGACCTGAAGGCGGAGCTGGCGCGCTGGTTCGACACCGAGACGGGGCGGCGGCTGGCGGTCTCGGTGCAGTCGTTTTCCTATAAGCGCGGGGTGCCGCGCGGGGTCGACATGATGTTCGACTGCCGCTTCCTGGCCAACCCGCATTGGGAACCGGCACTGCGGCCCCTGGATGGCCGCGACCGGGCGGTTCAGGATTATGTGACGGCCGATCCGCGATTCGACGAATTCTTCCGCAGGGTGCGGGATCTTGTGCTTTTCGCCCTGCCTGCCCATCTGGAAGAGGGCAAGGCCCATCTGGCGATCGGCTTCGGTTGTACCGGAGGGCAACACCGTTCCGTCACAATGGCGGAAAAAATGGCGGATGCGCTTGCGAAAGCGGGCTGGCAAGTGTCAACTAGACATCGGGAACTTGAACGCCGTCAAATGGCGCCGGCACCTGGGGATGATGGCCAACACGGCCTCTCACACGGCACGGGCGCCAGGGTAAGCGGCTGATGCGTGGTGGAGTGAATTGATCGGGATTGTCATCGTGGCGCATGGCGGCCTGGCGAGGGAATATCTCTCGGCAGTCGAGCATGTGGTGGGACCGCAAACCGGCATCAAGGCCGTTACGATCGAGGAAAACCATGATCGGAGCCAGAAGCAGGCCGAAATCTGCGCGGCGGCCGATTCGGTCGATTCCGGCGACGGCGTGGTGGTGGTGACGGACCTGTTCGGCGGCTCGCCCTCGAACCTGTCGCTGATGGCCTGCGCGATGCGCAACCGCTCGATCCTTTACGGCGCGAACCTGCCGATGCTGGTGAAGCTGGCGAAATCGCGCAAGCTGTCGGTCGCCGATGCCGTTTCCCTGGCCAAGGATGCGGGACGCAAGTACATCAACAGCTATGACGTTCTGCCTGCCGATGTGCTTCCCATCCCGAATCGTGCCGCTTCATGAATGACATGACCAACGGGGCCGTCACCCGCGAACTGGCGATCATCAACGAAAAGGGCCTGCATGCGCGGGCCAGCGCGAAATTCGTCGAGACGGTCGAGCGGTTCGACGCCCAGGCCATCGTGGAAAAGGACGGGATCAGCGTCTCGGGCGATTCGATCATGGGTCTCTTGATGCTGACCGCGCCGCGCGGCAGCTCGATCCGCGTCACCACGCGCGGCGCGCAGGCCCGCGAGCTTGCCGATGCGCTGAGCGCGCTTGTCGAGGACTATTTCGGCGAAGGCATGTAAGGGCCGGACATGGCCCGATCCTCTTATCATCATGGCAATCTGCGCCAGGCCCTTGTCGAGGCCACGGTGCGGCTGATCGAGGAGAACGGTCCGCAGGGCTTTACCCTGGCCGAGGCCGCGCGCCTGGCCGGGGTCAGCGCCGCGGCGCCCTATCGCCATTTCACCGGCCGCGAGGATCTGCTGGAGGAGGTCGCCCGGCAGGGATTCGAGGAATTCGCCGCCCGGCTGGGGGCCGCCTTCGACGACGGCCGCCCGCGGCCTCTGACCGCGTTCCTGCGCATGGGGCAGGAATATCTGGGCTTCGCGGCCGAGCGGCGCGGCTTCTACATCGCCATGTTCGAATCCGGCATCTCGATCACCGGCAATTCCGGGCTGCAACAGGCGTCCGAGCGGGCGCGGGGCGTGCTGGTCCGCGGGGCCGAATCGCTTTTCGTCAACCGCCCCGGCCCGCAGCCGCCGCCCGGCATGATCGCCGACCATATCTGGGCGCTGAGCCATGGCGTGGTCGAACTGTTCGGGCGCGGCAAGCCCGGCTCGCGCTCGCCCATCTCGGCCGCTGACATGCTGGAAAGCGGCGCGCTGATCTATCTGCGCGGGCTGGGCGTGATCCCCGACTGAACCCCTTGGCTGAAAATTTTCGCCGCATCCCTTGAACCCGGCCGGCCGCGCTCCATTTATGTAAATGTGATTAACATTCACATCGGAAAGGGACCGCAATGAACACTGACATCGCCCCGCGCCCCTCCGCCTTCGACCGGATCGGCGCGGCATTGGCCGGCATCCGGGACTGGCTGGACGAGCGCGGGAAGGGCGCCTGGATCGCTGCCATGATCCTGGCCTTCATCGCCTGCTGGCCTTTGGGCCTTGCCATCCTGGGTTACATGATCTGGAGCAAACGCATGTTTTCTTGCCGCCACCGCCATCATCACCACGGCCACCGCTATCGCCAAGGTTTCGGCGCGCCGACCGGCAACAGCGCCTTCGATGCCTATCGCGAGGAAACGCTGAAACGGCTCGAGGACGAGCATCGCGAATTCCTCGACTTCCTGCAGAAGCTGCGCGAGGCCAAGGACAAGGTCGAGTTCGATCAGTTCATGCAGGGCCGCAACCAGCCGCAGCCGCCCGCGCCGCAGGCCTGAGGCGCGCCGCCAACCGAATGCGAAAAGGGCCGGGGATCACCCGGCCCTTGGTCAATAGGAATACTCGCCGTAGATGCGGCTCAGATCGCCCGCCCATTCGCCGTGGTATTTCCCCAGCAACTCGTCGGCGGGCACCTTGCCCGTCTCGACGCTTTCCTTGAGCGCGTTCAGGAAATGCGTCTCGTCCGGGACCAGCCCGCCCGAGCCGGTGCGGGCCCGCGCCTTCAGCCCGGCTTCCGAGATCGCCAGCACCTCGCGCGCCAGATCGCGCATCTTCACGCCGTTCACCTCGGCATCCAGCGCCAGCAGGCCGGCGCCGCGCCGCCAGGCCTCGCGCGTCTCGGCATCCCAGCCTTTGACCAGATCCCAGGCGGCGTCCAGCGCCGACTGGTCATAGACCAGCCCGACCCAAAGCGCCGGCAGGGCGCAAAGCCGCCGCCAGGGCCCGCCGTCGGCGCCGCGCATCTCGATGAATTTCTTGACCCGCGCCTCGGGGAAGACCGTGGTCAGGTGGTCCGCCCAGTCCGACAGGGTCGGGATCTCGCCCGGCAGCGCCGGCAGCTTGCCCTGCAGAAAATCGCGGAAGCTCTGCCCCAGCGCGTCGATGTATTTGCCGTCGCGATAGACGAAATACATCGGCACATCGAGCACGTAATCGACCCAGGCCTCATAGCCGAAGCCGTCCTCGAAGACGAAGGGCAACATGCCGGTGCGCGCCGCGTCGAGATTCTGCCAGATATGCGCGCGCCAGCTTTTCCAGCCGTTCGGCTTGCCGTCGAGGAAGGGAGAATTGGCGAAAAGCGCATTCGCCACCGGCTGCAGGGCCAGCGCCACCCGCAGCTTCTGCACCATGTCGGCTTCCGAGGCGAAGTCCAGATTCACCTGCACGGTGCAGGTGCGATACATCATCTGCGTGCCCAGCGTGCCGACCCGGCCCATGTAATCGGTCATCAGCCGGTAACGCCCCTTGGGCATCATCGGCATCTGCTCCTGCGTCCAGATCGGCGCGGCGCCCAGACCGATGAAGCCGGCGCCCAGCTCATCCGCCACGGTCTTCACCTCGGCCAGATGCTGATTCACCTCGTCGCAGGTCTGGTGGATGGTCTCCAGCGGCGCGCCCGACAGCTCCAGCTGACCGCCGGGTTCAAGACTGACATTGGCGCCGTCGCGCTCCAGCCCGATGATGTTGCCCGCCTCCAGCACCGGGGTCCAGCCGAAGCGGCTCTGCAGCCCCTCCAGCATGGCCTTGACCGAGGGCTGGCCGGGCGCAGCCTCGTAGGGCAGGGGCATCAGGTCGGCATGGCGATAGCCGAATTTCTCGTGCTCGGTGCCGATGCGCCAAGCCTCGCGCGGTTTCTCGCCCGCGGCGATATATTCGACCAGCTGTTCGGGACGTTCGATCGGGCCGCCGCCCTGTTGGGGAATGGACATCGGTGGCCTTTCGTTTGCCTTGCGTGCCACAGGTGGCAAGCGAGGCGCGTCAAGTCAAGCGGGCGCGCGCCGGCCTCGTCCAAACGGTCTGGATCGTCGGCGCCGCCTGGGCCAGGGCCGCGGAAAGGCGCCCCATCTCGATCCCCGGCAGGGTGGCGAAGGCGCCGGCCAGATGCTCGGCCCCCGTCGCATCCACCGGGATCAGCAGCGCCTGGCCATCGGCGCTTTTCAGCCGCCAGTGCCGGCGGCCGTTCAGCCGCATCAGCCGGATCTCGGCCAGTTCGCGCAGCGCGATCTCGCCGCCCAGCAGCCGGTTGGGCGACAGGTAGCGGATCGCGCCCTCGTCCAGCTCGACCATGCCGGGGCCGAGCGAGCCGTGGCGGAAGCGCATCCGCCGCCGCGCATCCAGTGCCCAGAGCGCCGAAGCCGCGGCGATCGCCGCGCCGATGGGCCACAGGATCCAGCCGCCCAGCGAGAACAGCCACAGCCCGAACCCGGTCGCGACCAGCGCGGCGCCGGTCTCGGCCCAGGGGCGCAGCTTCTCGGCCAGTTCCGGGCGGATCATCAAAGCTCCAGCGCCATGTCGCGATGCGGGATGCCGGCATCGTCATATTCCGGGCCGTAGGCGGCGAAGCCCAGCTTCTGGTAAAAGCCGATGGCATGGGTCTGGGCGCCCAGCTTGGCGCGGGTGACGCCGGGCAGGGCGCGCAGCTCGTCCAGCGCCGCGCGGATCAGCGCCGCGCCGGCCCCGGTGCCGCGGGCCGATTGCAGCACCGCGACGCGGCCGATCTTGCCGGTCGCGCCCTGGACCAGGATGCGGGCGGTGCCGATGGCCGCGCCGCTGTCGTCGCGGGCCAGCAGGTGGATCGCCGCGCCATCGCGGCCGTCCCATTCCTCGGCCTCGGGGACGTTCTGCTCGACGACGAAGACCTCGCGGCGGATGGCGCGGCAGGTGTCGAGGTCGGTGGTCTTCTCGATCATGCGAAGTAACGCTCCAGGATGCGGCGATAGATGCGGGCCAGCTGGCGCACCTGCTCGGCCGGCACGCGTTCGTCCACCTGATGCATGAAATGCCCCACCAGCCCGAATTCAAGCACCGGGCAATGATCCTTGACGAAACGCGCATCCGAGGTGCCGCCCGAGGTGGACAGCGCCGGGTCGAGCCCGGTTTCCTCGCGCACCACGCTGGCGACCAGATCGACGAAGGGGCCGGGCCGGGTCAGGAAGCTTTCGCCCGACACATCGGTCGAGATGGCGAAATCCACCCTGGTCTCGGCCGAAACCGCCGCCGCGCGGGCACGGATCATCCGGTCGAGGCTTTCGGAGCTGTGCGTGTCGTTGAAGCGGATGTTCACCACCGCCCGCGCCCGTTCCGGGATCACGTTCGAGGCCGGGTTGCCGCAATCCACCGTCGTGACCTGCAGGCCCGAAGGGTCGAAATGCTCGGTCCCCTCGTCCAGCGGCGCCTCGGTCAGTTCGTTCAGCAGCCGCACCAGCGCATGGATCGGGTTGCGGGCGCGATGCGGATAGGCGGCGTGGCCCTGGACGCCATGCGCCTCGATCCGCAGCGTCATCGAGCCGCGGCGGCCGATCTTGATCATCTCGCCCATGCGGTCGGGATTCGAGGGCTCGCCGACGATGCAGACATCCATCCGCTCGCCCTCGGCTGCCATCCAGTCCAGCAACGCGCGGGTGCCGTGCTTGCCGGGGCCCTCCTCGTCGCCGGTGATGGCCAGGATCACCGCGCCGTCCGGCGGCGGCGTCTCGGTCACGAAGCCGATGGCGGCGGCGACGAAGGCGGCGACCCCGGACTTCATGTCGGTGGCGCCGCGGCCCCAGATCCAGCCCCCGGCCTCGTGCCCGGAAAAGGGCGGATGCGTCCAACTGGCCGGATCGCCGGGCGGCACCACGTCGGTATGGCCGTTGAAGCCGAAGGTCCGCGCGCCTTTCGCCCCCCAGCGCGCGAACAGGTTCGGCACCCCCTCGCGGTCGACGCGGCGGCATTCGAAGCCCGCCGCGCCCAGCACCTCTGCCAGAAGCTGCAAGGCGCCGCCTTCCTCGGGCGTGACCGAGGCGCAGCGGATCAGCCTTGCGGTCAGTTGCGCGGGATCGGGGATCGGGGCGGATTGCGTCATGGGCGGGCCTTTCGCTTTTGGCCCTGATTACACCGCCGGCCCCGCAAGCTCCAGCGCGCGGCGCAGCAGGTTGGCGCCGGTCAGCACCAGCAGGATCAGCGTCCAGCGCCGGAACCGCGCCGCGTCCAGCCGGTCATGCGCCAGATAGCCCAAGCCCATGCCGATCAGGGCCGGGATCACCAGGATGGCGGAAAGCGGCAGGGTCCGGGCGTTCAGCAGCCCCGATTGCAGATGCGAGACGGTCAGCATCGCCGCGCCCAGGAAGAACACCACTCCCTGCACCCGCATCTGTTCGGTCTTGGGGGCGTGCAGCGACAGCAACAGCACCAGCAGCGGCGGCCCCCAGATGCCCGAGACGCCGCCGATCAGCCCGCCGATGACCCCGGTGGCGATCTCCATGCGCCGGCGGTGATGCACCGGCAGGACCAGGCTGCGGCCGAGGATCTGCCACAGCGCGAAGACGGTGATCGGCAGGCCGATGATGGCATACATCAGCCATTGCGGCACCCGCGGGGCGAAGGCGGCGCTGACCGGGATGAACAGCACGACCATGCCGATATGCCAGCGATAGGCCCAGCTTGCCTGCCAGGCGGGGCGCCAGCCGCCGCGCAGCGCCTGGCGGATATTGGTGACCAGCACCGGCAGGATCACCGCCGCCACCGCCTGCTGCGCGGTCAGGAAGGATCCCAGCGCCGCCAGCATGATCATCGGCATGGCAAAGCCGATGGCGCCCTTCACGAAGCCGGAAAACAGCGTGATCGCGATGGCGGTCCAGAAATGGAAGGGGTCGAGGCCAGCGCAGCACATGGTCTGGAAATGTCAGCAGGGGAATGGTGCTGTGAGAGAGGATTGAACTCCCAGAAATCGCACCCTAACCATTGTTTATGCTAGATAAAATCTGGACCACTTGGTGAGTTTGTATACCAGTCGCGTATCCCGGTCAACGGTTCCGTTCGAGGCGCTGGGCGGGCGTCCCAAGGGCCGGGCATAGGGTGGGGGAAGCTGTCCGAATGCCTTCCCCTGAATTGCCCTTTCGGACTTCTGCCGGGAGCCTCCGGGGGTCAGCCTAGCGCCGTGCCCTGCCGTTCGGCCTTCCGCGCCCCGCGATATGCCAGCTTGTCCGCCCGTTCGTTCAGGTCCGTTCCGTTGTGGCCTCGGACCCATTGCCACGTCACGTTGCGGCCCTCGGCTTCGGCTTCCAGCTTCTCCCAGAGGTCGCGGTTCTCGACCGGCCACCCGGTGCCGGGGTCTTGGTGGTGGTGTCCATAGTTATTCCTGGGTTTGTTCCATGCGGCACCGCCCGGCTACCTCCTGGGCAACCGGGGCTGTGATCCGCTGATGTGTCTGCCGGGTTGCTGGGCCTATCCGGCGAGGGTCTCGGCCATCTCGTTCAGTTCCTTGACCAGATGCGTCAGGCCCCGCAGCGCGGTATGGGTGCGTTCATCCGCCAGTTCCCGCAGCGTCTCGGCAGTTTCCTTGCGGCCCGCTACCTCCTGCATCCATGCCTCGCTGTGCAGGGCTTGGGCAGTTTCGACCTGAGCCACCATCTGCGCAGCCAGGTCGGCCAAGTCGCATACGGAATAGGTGATCTGGTCCATGCCGGTGTCGTCGCTGCTGTTCGTCATTGTCATTTGTCGTATTCTCCGTTGATGTGGTTCGGAAAAATTTCTTTCTCCAATAGGGGGTGGTGATTGCCATCACCGTAGAGCCTCCCAAACGGCTCTTAGAGCCCCATCAGTCCCGCCCGCCGCTTACCACCAGAAATCCACAGAAGCCGCTACAAGGCCATTCCAATAGCCTCCTAGGCCATATCCCGAAACGAAAAGGGAACCGCCTTCGCGATCCCCTCCGCCGTCCTGCACTGGTCCGCTGGTTCCTCCACCAGCCCCGGTTTCACCGCCCGCGGATCAGGACCGTCCTTGAGATGGAAAAGTAGATGCAGCCCACCCAGACTTCAAAGCTGCGATCCTCGCACCTGACCGCGAGCCTTGGCCCTCGGTGCCGTGACCACCGCGACACCTGCACAAATGCGTCAAGGAAACCTGCATTCAGATAGAGCCATCTCATGAAAAACCTCGCGTCTGATGGTGTTGTTCGATGCGCCGTTGATGCCCGCCATTGGGTTGTTTTGTCAATAACTATATGAAACCATTGAGCTAATCTCGCAAGTGGGAATATTCTGCCCCCGCCATTCCCCGGCAGGTCAGCAGCTTATCGCCCAGACATCAGCGGATGCGCCCGCAAGTGGGAACGGTGTCACCTGCCACGCTGTCCACTTCCCAAAACGTCAAAGGACCGCCCCGAAGCGGTCCCCCTGATGCCTTGCTGTGATCCGTCAAAGCCCATTATCCCCATGTGGTATATGCGCAACACATCTGCGCCGGTCAGCCTTCCGTTCCGCTACGCCACGGCCTGACCTTCCCACTTGGCAAGGACTGTCTCCGCCCCGACCATATCCCCCAGCAGCCGTTGCACGGTCGGTCGCGTCAGCCCCGTTGCCTTGGCTATTGCTGATGGGCCTGCACCCTGGGCTTCCATGTCCCGCAGCATCTCCAACTGTTCCCGCGTATAGCTCGGTTTCCGCCCCCGATATTTGGCAGGGTCTGCCGCCCGGTGAAACGCGATGCCTGCCCGCTGGGCCTCCTTGGTGGCCTCGGCTTGTGCCTGCGCTGTCGCCGCCATGAAACCAATGAGGGCATCCCTGACTGCCTGCTGCATCGGGTCTTTCGTGTCCCCGTCAAAGGTCAGGCCATTGATGACCGTCCTGATGATAACGCCCTGCCGCATGAAATCGCGGATGGTGTCGGTCACGTCCTGATAGTTCCGCCCCAGCCGGTCAACCCACCGCACCACCAGCACATCCCCGGCCCGCAGCTTGTCGAACAGCCTTCGCCCCTCGGGTCTGTCCCGCAGGCTGGTGGTCACGCCGGATGTCGCTTCATCCGCCACCACCTCGTCAATGGCAAAGCCTGCTGCTTCTGCCTGCGCCTTCTGATGCGCCGTTGTCTGGTCGGCTGTGGACACTCGGGCGTAAAGGACGGTTCGGGACATGGGCTATCTCCTGCCAGCTAGGGTTATGCCAACATGAATAACTGCCCAGAATGCAAAGTCAACCCTTATGGGCACCCTTCCGGGCACCTTTTCAACTGTCCATGAGGGTATACCCTGTGGGCACCCTGCCACGTCTGGGGGAGGTGGTGAATGATGCGGTGCATCCTCGGACGCAACGTCCAGCGCCAAGGCCACCCCTACCGGCTGGGCAGGACTAGCCAAGGCCACGGCCCCCATTTACCCAGCGCCCGGTCTCGGCCCCTCATAAGCGATCCGCAGGGGCCACCCGGGGGAAGCTGCGGAATTCCTTATTATGATTTGCCGTCAAAGAATTTCGCTCAGAACATCCCGGGGTGTCTCCCCATCCTGCCCATCCCCGCCGATCCTGTAGAACGGCAGCTTGCAGATTTCCCGGTGCTTGGCTTTCACCTTCCGGTCGCCATAGTTCTCCGCAGCCCTCGCGTTGGCATGGCCTTGGATCGCATCGGCCCATTCCTGCGCTATGTCGTGGTCGTGGCACAGCGTCTTGAACCTGTGTCGCCATGCGTGGTTCGGCTGTAAGTCCTTGTCGGAAACCTTCGCGTGTTCCTTGACCCACCAGCCAATCCGTCCGCTGGTGCCCTGCGGGCCTGTCCCCGGGGCGTGAAAGATGGGGCCGGGGGGCAGGGCCTCCACCATCTCAAGCAGTCCGTCCTTCACGAGCTGGGGGTGCAGGGGCACGGTGCGGAACTGCTTGGTCTTGACCGAACCGGCCTCGGGCGTGATCCTGATGCACGGGATGCCGTCGATGGTCTGAAAGTCCTCGCGCCTAAGCTGGGTGATCTCTGTCACCCTCGCCCCGGTATGGGCGCATATCCACGGAACCCAGCGGATCGCCCGCTTGGTGTGGTCGGCCCACTTGTCCGAGATGCCCACGCCGGCCTTGGCCGCTGCCAGCACCTTCCGGGCCTCGTCATCGGTATAGCCCTTTTCCCGGTTCACCACGCGCTTGGCGGTCTCGACCACGATGCCGTCTGTCGGGTCGTTCAAGCCCATTGCCCGAGACTTGGCAAAGCTGAACATGCGCTTGACCACCGCCAGATACTTCTGCCCGATGGTCTTGGTGCTTAGGCTTCGGTCGTCCCGCAGGTGGTCGGTCCATCTCACAATGTCCTGCGGGGTTATGTCCCCGATCCGGCCGTGGCCGATGAAGGCGATGAGGTCTCCCAGCTTCTGCCGGAAGTCTCGGGTGGTTTTGTCCACAACGCCCTTGGCCTTGGCATCCTTCTCCCACGCCTCGAACAGGTCGGTCAGGGTCGGGCCGGTGGCCTTGTCTGGCGCAACCGCGCTGGGCTTGCCTGTGCTGGTCGCCCCATCCTCGAAAGCCGGGAACCTGTCCGCCTTGGCATCCGGGGACCAATCCCCCGAGCCTCGCCGCACCTGCTGTTCCCCGAACTGGACAAAGGCCCGGTGCATGGATTGCAGCAGCCTTGCCCGGCTGTCGTCATCCACCGCCAGCCCTCGGCCCATCAGCAGCCGGTCGGCATCCTCGCCGTGCATCCGTTCCAGCCCGGTAGGGTCCGGTTCCTGCACGGCTGTCAGCCCCGCATCCCATTCCTTCGGGCTGCCCGGTTCATTGCCATGCTGGCTGGTCAGGTCGCGGTAGTAGTCCCCGGCAATGGCCTCTGTCTGGCGCTGGGTGAGCCTTTCAGGCCCGTCCTCGGCTGCCTGCTGGATCACCCGCAGATGCTCTTGAAGGGCGGCGGAGGCGTCCCTGTATCGCTCCTTGGCCGTGGCTATGTCCTTGGTCCGCAGGGACAGCTTGACGTGTTGGCCCAGCTTCACCCGACAGGGTTGGCCGTCCACCAGCAGCAGCACCGACTTGCCCTGGGCGGCATCCCGCAGCCGCGTGGGGACACGCTCGAACAGATAGTAGGTTCCCGAGTCGGGATGCTTCCAGGGTGTCGGCATTCGCAAGCCCATGTATACCACCTCTGTATACAAGTGAGGTGGCCCAGACCCCTGAATAATCAGGATATTCCAGCAAATCAACGGGATAGGATGGTGCTGTGAGAGAGGATTGAACTCTCGACCTCTCCCTTACCAAGGGAGTGCTCTACCACTGAGCTACCACAGCATCGTGGGCGGGGCTTTAGACCGACTGCGGCGGGCGCGCAAGGGGGAAGAGTCGGAAAAAATGCATTTCGCCATTCCCCGCCGATCCCGCCCGGCCGGCCGCGCCGCCGCTGGACGCAAGCCGGCAAGGACGCTAACAGAAGACATGGTGAAAACACCCCGCGATCCCAGGCAAGACACACGCGAAGCGCGGCTCAAGGCGGCGCTGCGGGCCAATCTTGCGCGGCGCAAGGCGCAGGGCCGCGCACGGGCCGGGACGGCGGAAGACAGCACGAACGAGCAGCACGAGCCAGAGATGCCGGCAAACGGCCAGACGCCCGGGAACGAGGATTAGATGGACCAGATCATTGTAAGGGGCAACGGGCCGCTGAGCGGCGAGATCCCGATCGCCGGCGCCAAGAACGCCTGCCTGACGCTGATGCCGGCGACGCTGCTGACCGACCAGCCGCTGACCCTGACCAATGCGCCGCGGCTCTCGGACATCCGCACCATGACCGCGCTGCTGCAGTCGCTGGGGGCCGAGGTGGCCAGCCTGCAGGATGGGCAGGTGCTGGCGCTGTCCAGCCACGACCTGACCAGCCACCGCGCCGAATACGACATCGTGCGCAAGATGCGTGCCTCGATCCTGGTGCTGGGGCCGATGCTGGCGCGCGACGGCCATGCGGTCGTGTCGCTGCCCGGCGGCTGCGCCATCGGCGCCCGGCCGGTCGACCTGCACCTGCGCGCGCTCGAGGCGATGGGGGCGGAACTGGACCTGCGCGAGGGCTATGTCCACGCCAAGGCGCCCGCCGGCGGGCTCAGGGGCGCGGTGATCGACTTCCCGCTGGTCTCGGTCGGGGCGACCGAGAACGCGCTGATGGCGGCGACGCTGGCCCGCGGCACCACCGTCATCAACAATGCCGCGCGCGAGCCCGAGATCGTCGATCTGGCCGAATGCCTGCGCCGCATGGGCGCGCAGATCGAGGGCGAGGGGACGTCGACCATCACCGTCGAGGGCGTGCAGGCGCTGGGCGGCGCCACGCATCCGGTGGTCACCGACCGGATCGAACTGGGCACCTACATGCTGGCCCCGGCGATCTGCGGCGGCGAGGTCGAGTGCCTTGGTGGCCGCATCGACCTGGTCGCCGCCTTCTGCGAAAAGCTCGACGCGGCCGGCATCGAGGTGGTCGAGACCGCCCGCGGCCTCAAGGTCTCGCGCAAGAACGGCCGGGTGCGGGCCGTGGACGTGGTGACCGAACCCTTCCCCGGCTTCCCGACCGACCTGCAGGCGCAGATGATGGCGCTGCTTTGCACCGCCGAGGGCACCTCGGTGCTGGAGGAGAAGATCTTCGAGAACCGCTTCATGCATGCGCCGGAACTGGCGCGCATGGGCGCGCGGATCGAGGTCCATGGCGGCCACGCCACCGTCCATGGCGTCGAAAAGCTGCGCGGCGCCCCGGTGATGGCGACCGACCTGCGCGCCTCGGTCAGCCTGATCTTGGCCGGGCTGGCCGCCGAGGGCGAGACCATCGTCAGCCGGGTCTATCACCTGGATCGCGGCTACGAGAAGGTCGTGCGCAAGCTGCGCGGCGTCGGCGCCGATATCGAACGCATCAAGGAGGCCCCCGCCGATGGCTGACGCCCGTTTCACCGATGCCGATCCCGCGCCGCTGGCGCTGCTGGCCGGCGATGCCGACGACCTGACGGTGATCTCGGCCCTGGCGCAGGATGCCATCCTGCCGGTGACCGAGATCGCCTATGACGGCCGCCATCGCCAGCTGGCGCTGCTGCTGAACCGTTTCCGCTGGGAGGATGCCGAGCTCGCCCGCCGCGACGGCCGCCCCTATGAGCGGGTGCGGTCGGTGCTGCTGATCTCGGACGTGCGGCGGGTGCAAAGCGACGGCATCGACCGCAAGGACCAGGACCTGATCCTGGAACTGCTGGCGCTGACCTGGCAGCCGGGCGAAGACGGCACCGGCCGCCTGCTGCTGGAATTCGCCGGCGACGGCACGCTGGCGATCGAGGTGGAATGCCTGAATGTCGAACTGCGCGACGTGACCCGGCCCTATGTCGCCCCCTCGCGCCGCGTGCCGCAGCATCCCGAGAACTGATCTGGCGGATCTTCCGGGTCCGGCATGGCGCCGGTCGCAAGATGGCATGAGCATTTGAAGGCCGCCGAGAACGCGCGATTTCGCCGCTTCCCAAAGACGCGAACCCGCGCCGCATCGACGGGCCCGGCCGCGCCATAGCCGCTTGAGCCCCTTGGTCCGAGCCGTTAACAAGGGCGGGTCATTGAAGGCCCGAGCCATGCCCATCCATCTTTCCAGCGCCCAACCCGATTTTGCCGAACGCTTTTCGGCGCTTCTGTCCATGAAGCGCGAGGATGCGGCGGATGTGAACGATGCCGTGGCGGCGATCATCGCCGATGTGCGCGACCGGGGGGATGCCGCCCTGGTCGAGCTGACCAAGCGCTTCGACCGTCTGGCGCTGACGCCCGAGACGCTGGCCTTCTCGAAAGCCGAGATCGCCGCCGAGATCGCGAAGGTTTCCGCCGAGGACCGCGCCGCGCTGGCCATGGCTGCGAACCGCATCCGCGCCTATCACGCCCGGCAGATGCCCGACGACCTGGGCTGGACCGATCCCGAGGGCGCGACCCTGGGCTGGCGCTGGACCCCGGTCTCGGCGGCCGGCCTCTATGTGCCGGGCGGGCAGGCGAGCTATCCCTCCTCGGTGCTGATGAACGCCATCCCGGCGCGGGTCGCCGGGGTCGAGCGGCTGGTGATCTGCGTGCCGACCCCCGACGGGGTGGTCAATCCGCTGGTGCTGCTGGCGGCCGAACTGGCCGGGGTGGATGAGATCTATCGCATCGGCGGCGCGCAGGCCATCGCGGCGCTGGCCCATGGCACCCGGACCATCCGCCCGGTGGACAAGATCACCGGGCCGGGCAATGCCTATGTCGCGGCGGCCAAGCGGCAGGTCTTCGGCCGGGTCGGCATCGACATGATCGCCGGTCCCTCCGAGGTGCTGATCATCGCCGCAGGCGCGCAGAACCCGGAATGGCTGGCGCTGGATCTGCTGGCGCAGGCCGAGCATGACGCCGATGCCCAGTCGATCCTGATCACCCCCGACGAAGCCCTGGCCCGCGCCGTGGTGGCCGAGGTCGAGCGCATCCTGCCGACCCTGCCGCGCGCCGCGGTGGCCGGGGCGAGCTGGCGCGACTATGGCACGGTGATCGTGACCCGCGACCTCGACGAGGCGGCGGCGCTTTCCGACCGGCTGGCGCCCGAGCATCTGGAGCTCTGCGTGGACGACCCCGAGGCGCTGGCGGAAAAGACCCGTCATGCCGGGGCGATCTTCCTGGGCGGCTGGACGCCCGAAGCGGTGGGCGATTATGTCAGCGGCCCGAATCACGTCCTGCCCACGGCGCGCTCGGCGCGGTTCTCCTCCGGCCTGTCGGTGATGGATTTTCTCAAGCGCACCACGCTGGCCCGGCTCTCGCCCGAGGCGCTGGGGGCGATCGGCCCGGCCGCGGTAAGGCTGGCCGAATCCGAAGGGCTGTCGGCGCATGGCCGCTCGGTCTCGGCGCGGCTGGCGGCTTTGAACAGGGGGCAGTCATGAGCCAGCCCACGGACCGGCTGTGCCGAATCGACATCGACGACAGCGTGCTGCCGCCGGCCACCCCCGAGATCGAGCAGGAGCGCCGCGTCGCGGTCTTCGACCTGCTCGAGGATAACAGCTTCGTGCTGCCCGGCCGCGACGGGCAAGAGGTTCCCGCCGGCCCCTATGCGCTGGCCCTGGCGGTGCGCGAAAAGCGGCTGGTCTTCGACATCGCCACCGAATCCGGCGGCAAGGTGGCCGAGTTCCACCTGTCGCTGGGCCCGTTCCGGCAGACGGTCAAGGATTACTTCCAGATCTGCACCAGCTATTTCGACGCGGTGAAGCGGCTGCCGCCGGCGCAGATCGAGGCCATCGACATGGCCCGGCGCGGCATCCACAACGAGGGCGCCCGCACCCTGCAGGAGCGGCTGGAAGGCAAGGCCGAGGTCGATATCGACACCGCGCGGCGCCTGTTCACCCTGATCTGCGCCCTGATCCCGGGGTGATTCGTGGCCGGACCGATACCCCATTCGGTGCTGTTCTGCTGCGATCACAACGCCATCCGTTCGCCCATGGCCGAGGGGATGATGAAGAAGTTCTACGGCCGCGCCGCCTATGTGCAATCGGCGGGGGTCAGGAACGACATGGAGATCGACGGCTTCGCCATCGCCGTCTGCAAGGAGATCGGCGTCGAGCTGTCCACCCACCGCTCGCGGTCCTTCGAGGAAATGAAGGCCTGGGGCGATGATCTGACCAGCTTCGATCTGGTGATCGCGCTGTCGCCGGCCAGCCAAAGGCAAGCTCTTGAACTGACACGGGTTTCGCATCTGGACGTGGAATACTGGCCGATCATGGACCCCAGCGGCCTGGCCGAGGGGCGCGAGGCCAAGCTGGCGTTTTACCGCACCGTGCGCGACCAGATCCGCAAGCGGATGATCGAGCGTTTCGGCCCGCCGACCGAAGCGTGAGAGAAATTCCTGGCGCGCTAACGGAATCTTAGCCTCTTGCCGCAATCATGCCGGAAACCCCTTGCAGGAGTACCGCATGACCGAAATCCGGCGGCTCGACCTCCCCCTCGAATGGGCCCTGCGCGCCATGGGCACGCATCGCGCGGTGCTCATCCTTGATCTTGCCGGCCATATCGTGGCGGTGAACCAGACCTGTCTCGACATGAGCGGCTATCGCCGGCAGGAGCTGATCGGCCGGTCGGTCGTCATGCTGCTGGACCCATCGGAAACGGTGCCGATCCGGCTGCGGCAGGTGCTGGAAGCGCCAGGGGGCTGCGACGCGCGCATTCACGGACTGACGCAGCTTGCCGGGTCGCGCCGGCGGTTCCGGGTCGATGCCCGCATCTGCCCGATCCGTGACGATCAGGGGCAGGTCTGCCTGAACGTGGTGTTCCTGCGCGAACCGGCCGAGGAGGCCGGGCCGCTGCGCCAGATGCTGCCCGGGGCGACGGGCATGGGGCAGGTGATCCGCCTGCCGCGCCGCGTGCCCGGCGCGCCATGGCCGGGGCAGGCGGACGGCGCCGGGACCGATGCGGGTCACATGCTCGCGACGCGCTGCGAGCATTGACCGCCCTTCCGGAGGATCGGGATGGCCGGCCGCGGTTCAGACCACCACCGCCGCGCCCTCGGTGGCCGGGCCGACATGGCGGCGGAAGGCGGCGAACAGCTCCCGCCCCAGCCCTTCAGCCGAATGTGCGGGATCGTGCTTGGCCGGCGCGCGCTCCTCGAAGCCCTCGGCCAGGCAGGTCAGCGTGCCTTGCACCGCGTCAAGCCGCACCACGTCGCCGTCCCGCAGCCGCGCCAGCGGCCCGCCATCGGCGGCCTCGGGCGAGATGTGGATGGCGGCCGGCACCTTGCCCGAGGCGCCGGACATGCGCCCGTCGGTGACCAGCGCCACCCGCAGGCCGCGATCCTGCAGCACCGCCAGGGTCGGGGTCAGCGAATGCAGCTCGGGCATGCCATTGGCGCGCGGGCCCTGGAAGCGGACGACGACCACGACGTCCTCGGTGAACTCGCCGCGCTTGAAGGCGGCCTTCACCTCCTCCTGGTCGGCGAAGACCCGGGCGCGGGCTTCGATGACATGGCGCTCGGGCGCCACGGCCGAGACCTTGATGACGCCGCGGCCCAGATTGCCGGACAGCTGCTTCAGCCCGCCGGTGGCGGCGAAGGGATGGCCGGCCGGGCGCAGGATCTTGTCGTTCAGCGTCTCGCGCGCGCCCTCGGCCCATTCGATGCGACCGTCCTTCAGCTTCGGCTCGCTGGCATAGGCGCCAAGCCCGCCGCCGGCGATGGTGCGCACATCCTCGTGCAGCAGCCCCGCCTCCAGCAACTGGCCGATCATGAAGCCGAGCCCGCCCGCGGCGTGGAAATGGTTCACGTCGGCCAGGCCGTTGGGATAGACCCGGGCCATCAGCGGCACCGTCTCGGACAGGTCGTGGAAATCCTCGAGATCCAGGATCACCCCCGCCGCACGCGCCATGGCCGGCAGGTGCAGCACCAGGTTGGTCGAGCCGCCGGTCGCCATCAGCCCGACGATGCCATTGACGAAGGCGCGCTCGTCCAGCACCTCGCCCGCCGGCAGGTAGTCGTTGCCCAGCCGGGTGATCGCGGCGGCGCGCGTCACGGCGGCGCTGGTCAGCGCCTCGCGCAGCGGCGTGTTCGGGTTGACGAAGCTCGACCCCGGCAGATGCAGGCCCATGAATTCCATCAGCATCTGGTTGGTGTTCGCAGTGCCGTAGAAGGTGCAGGTGCCCGGCGCGTGATAGCTGGCCATCTCGGCCGCCATCAGCGCCTCGCGGTCGATCTCGCCGGTGGCGAATTGCTGGCGGACCTTGGATTTCTCGTCGTTGGGCAGGCCCGAGGGCATCGGCCCGGCCGGGACAAAGACCGCCGGGATATGGCCGAAGGTGCCGGCGGCGATGATCAGCCCCGGCACGATCTTGTCGCAGACGCCGAGATACAGCGCGGCGTCAAAGGTGTCATGGGACAACGCCACGCCCGAGGCCAGCGCGATCACGTCGCGGGAAAACAGCGACAACTCCATCCCCGGCCGGCCTTGCGTCACCCCGTCGCACATCGCCGGCACGCCCCCCGCCACCTGCGCCGTGGCGCCGGCGGCATGGGCCGCCCGGCGGATCAGGTCGGGGTAACGCTCATAGGGCTGATGGGCCGAGAGCATGTCGTTATAGGCGGTGACGATGCCGATGTTGGGCTTGCGGGTGGTGGCAAGATCCTGCTTGTCGGGCATGGCGGCATAGGCATGGGCCTGGTTGCCGCAGGACAGATGGGCGCGGCGCGGCCCTTCCTCGGCGGCGCGGGCGATCTTGGCCAGATAGGCGCTGCGGCTATGGATCGAACGTTCGCGGATGCGGTCGGTCACCCGGTCGATGGTGGCGTGCAGGGTCATGGCTCGCTTCTCCTTTGGCGCCAATGTATCCTGTTAGCGGTAACATTGCAACCGGCCCGCTCTTGCCCGCCGGCGTCTGTCGTGGCAATCCTGCCGCGTTTTGCACGAGGCCGCCATGACCGCCGATCTGCCCATCATCCGACTGCGCCCGAAATCCAAGCCGCAGGCGATCCGCCACGGCTTTCCCTGGGTCTTTGCCGACGAGCTGGTCACCGACCGGCGCACCCGCGCCATCCCGGCAGGCAGCTTCGCGCTGCTCGAGGATGCCGAGCGCCGGCCGCTGGGCCTGGTCACGGTGAATCCCGAATCGAAGATCATCGCCCGGATGATGGATCCCGACCCGCAGGCGCGGATCGGCCACGACTGGATCGCCGCGCGATTGCAGCGGGCGTTGGCGCTGCGCGAACGGCTGTTCGATGCGCCCTTCTACCGGCTGGTCCATGCCGAGGCCGACGGCCTGCCCGGCACCATCATCGACCGTTTCGGCGATGCCGCGGTGATCCAGCCCAATGCCGCCTGGGCCGAGCGCATGGTCGAGGAGATCGCCGCGGCGCTGCGCCAGGTGACCGGGGTCTCGACGGTGATCCTGAACGGCCAGGGCCGGGTGCGCGGGCTCGAGGGCCTGCCCGAGCGGATGGAGGTGCTGTCGGGCGCGGTTTCCGGCCCTGTCGAAGTGCCGATGAACGGCGCCATTTACCTTGCCGATCTGACGCAGGGGCAGAAGACCGGGTTGTTCTATGACCAGCGTCCCAACCACGCCTTCGCGCAGCGGCTGGCGCGCGGCCAGCGGGTGCTGGACGTGTTCTCGCATGTCGGCGGCTTCGGCCTGGCGGCGCTGGCGGCAGGTGCGACCCAGGCCATCTGCATCGACGGCTCGGCCGCGGCGCTGGACCTGGCGCGGGGCGGTGCGCGCGCCATGGGCGCCGAGGCGCGGCTGACCACCCGCCAGGGCGACGCCTTTGAGCAGATGGAGGCGCTGGCCGCCGAGGGCGCGCAGTTTGACCTGGTGATTTTCGACCCGCCGGCCTTTGCGCCCTCGAAACCGGCGCTGGAGGCGGGCTTGCGCGCCTATGAGCGGGTGGCGAAGCTGGCGGCGCCGCTGGTGGCGCCGGGCGGCTATCTGGGCCTGTGTTCCTGCAGCCATGCCGCCGACCTGACCGCCTTCCGCAATGCCAGCGCCCGCGGCATCGGCCGGGGCGGGCGGCGGATGCAGCTTCTGCATACCGGCCAGGCCGGGCCGGACCATCCGACGCTGCCGCAGCTGGCCGAGACCGGCTATCTCAAGGCGCTGTTCTTCCGGCTGGACGGATGAAGGCGGTTCTGGACGCCTGCGTGCTGTTCCCGACCGTGTTGCGGGAAATCCTGATCGACACGGCGGCGGCGGGGCGGTTTCAGCCGCTGTGGTCGCGCCGCATCCTGGACGAATGGCGCCATGCGGCCACCCGGCAGGGCAGTGATGCCGGGGTCGAGATCGCGCTGCTGGAATCGCGCTTTCCCCAAGCGCTGGTCGAACCGGGGCAGCGCGTGCTTGGCTTCGACCTGCCCGATCCGGCCGACCGGCATGTGGTCGAATGCGCGCTGGCGGCGGGGGCCGAAGCCATCGTCACTGCGAATCTGCGCGATTTTCCGGCGCGGAGGCTGGCCCCGGCCGGGCTGCGGGCGATCCACCCCGACGAATTCCTGCGCGACCTTTACCTGCAGGCACCCGAACCCGTGCTGGCGGCCATCGCCGCGACCGAGGCGCGGGCCCGCGCCGCCGGCGGCGCCTTGAGCCGCAACGAGTTGATGCGCCGCGCCCGACTGCCGCGCCTTGCCAAGGCCATCGCCCGGCTGGAAACCCCGGAATCGCCGGCCTTTTCGCCGCCCGCCGCGCATGGAACCCCCCGTCGGGAACAGGACTGACCATGAGGATCGGATTGCAGGACTTGATGTTACCGCTAACATCCGCTAATCGACAGATCAGCGATGAGGAGGCAGCGATGGTTTCACGCATCATTCCGGTTGAGGATTTCGACCTGGTGATCTTTGGCGCCACCGGCGACCTGGCCCGGCGCAAGATCGTGCCCGGCCTCTATCGGCGGTTCGTGGCGGGACAGGTGCCGGGCAGCGCCCGCATCATCGGCGCCGCCCGCACCCGGCAGGACGACGCGGCGTTTCGCGCCGACATGCGCCAGGCGATCCGCGAATTCGTCGGCAAGCACGAGGACGAGGCGCAGGTCGCGGCCTTTCTCGACATGCTGGGCTATGTCGCCATCGACGCCCGCGGCGCCGAAGGCTGGGCCGAGCTGAAGGCGCGCACCAGGCCCGGCGTCGTCCATGGCTTCTACTTCTCGGTCGCGCCGGCGCTGTTTGGCGACATCGCCGAGCGCTTGGCCGCGAACGGCATCGCCGACGGGGACAGCCGCATCGTGGTCGAGAAACCCTTCGGCCGTGATCTGGAAACCGCGCGCGCGCTCAATGCCACCCTGGCGCGGCATTTCGCGGAACGGCAGATCTACCGGATCGACCATTACCTGGGCAAGGAAACCGTCCAGAACCTGATGGCGGTGCGTTTCGCCAATATCCTGTTCGAGCCGTTGTGGAACGCGCAATATGTGGACCATGTGCAGATCACCGTGGCCGAGACGGTCGGCGTCGGCGGCCGCGGCGAATATTACGACCATTCCGGCGCCATGCGGGACATGGTGCAAAACCACCTGATGCAGCTTCTGTGCCTGATCGCCATGGAGCCGCCCTATCACATCGACTCGGATGCGGTGCGCGACGAGAAGCTCAAGGTGATCCGGGCGCTCGAGCCGGTGCCGGCCGGCGACATCGTGCGCGGCCAGTACCTGGCCGGTCCCGACGGTCCCGGCTATCTGGAGGATGCCGAGAATCCGGCCTCACGCACGGAAAGCTTCGTCGCGCTCAAGGCGCATATCGCCAACTGGCGCTGGACCGGCACGCCCTTCTACCTGCGCACCGGCAAGCGGCTGCGCGCCCGCACCAGCGAGATCGTCATCACCTTCAAGGAGCCGCCGCATTCGCTGTTCGACGACAGCGGCACCCACAAGGCCAACCAGCTCGTCATCAAGCTGCAACCGAACGAAGGCATGAACCTGACCATGATGATCAAGGAACCGGGGCCGGGCGGCATGCGGCTGGTGCAGGTGCCGCTGGACATGAGCTTTGCCGACGCGCTGGGCGCCGATGGCACCGACATGCCGGACGCTTATGAACGGCTGATCATGGACGTGATCCGCGGCAACCAGACCCTGTTCATGCGCGGCGACGAGGTCGAGGCGGCCTGGGCCTGGACCGACCCGATCATCGCGGCATGGGAGAACGGCTCGAAGCGGCCGGAACCCTACGACCCGGGATCCAGCGGCCCCGAGGAAGCGTTGCGCCTGCTGCATCGCGACAACCGCCGCTGGAGGGAGATCCGCTCATGAGCGTGGAATTCATCGAATATGCCGATCGCGAGATGCTGTTCCTGTCGCTGGCGGACCGGCTGGCCGGGCAGCTTTCGCAGCATCTGCGGGTGAACGACGCCGCCAGTCTCTGCGTGCCGGGCGGCACCACGCCGGCGCCGCTTTACGACTACCTCTCGGGCAGCGAGGTGGACTGGGCGCGCGTCACCGTGCTGCTCAACGACGAGCGCTGGGTGGACGGAGAGCACCTGCGCTCGAACGGCCGGCTTTTGCGCCGCCACCTGCTCAAGGACAAGGCGGCGGCGGCGCATTACATCGACCTCTATACCGGCGACGCGCGCCCCGAGGCCGCGGTGCCGGCGCTGACCGAGGCCATCGCTCCGCATCTGCCGCTGACCGTGCTGCTTCTGGGCATGGGCACCGACATGCATACGGCAAGCCTGTTCCCCTCGGCCTCTGAAACGGTGCTGGCGCTGGCCCCCGATGCGCCCAGCGTCATGGCCATCAACAGCCTGAAGGACGAGCCGCGGATCACCCTGACCGCCTCGGCGCTCGGCGGCGCCATCAACACCCATCTGCTGATCGCCGGCGCCGACAAGCGCGAGGCCTTCGAGCGTGCGCAGGGTCTCGACCCGATCGAGGCGCCGATCCGGGCCTTCCTGGGCGACATCACCGTGCATTGGGCAGAGTGACATGACCGATATCTGGACCAGACTGACCGACCATCGCAAATCGCAAGGCGCGCTGCGGATCGAGGCGCTGTTTGCCGCCGACCCGGCCCGCGCCGCGGGCTTTTCCACCCGCGCCGAGGGGCTGGTGCTGGACTGGTCCAAGACCTCCATCGACGACACCGCCCGGGCGCTGCTGCTGGAACTGGCGCAGCCGGTCGCCGAACGGCGCGAGGCGATGTTCGCGGGCCAGCGCATCAACGAGACCGAGGACCGCGCCGTGCTGCATACCGCGCTGCGCAACCTTGACGCCAGCGTCATGGTCGAGGGCCAGGACGTCATGCCCGAGGTGCGCGCCACCCACGCCCGCATGGGCGCCTTCGCGCAAAGCGTCCGCGACGGCAGCTTCGCGGGCCAGGGTGGCAAGATCACCGACGTGATCAACATCGGCATCGGCGGCTCGGACCTGGGTCCAGCCATGGCGACCCGCGCGCTCTCGCCCTGGCACGACGGGCCGCGGCTGCATTTCGTCTCGAACGTGGACGGCGCCGATATCGCCGACACCATCGCCGGGCTCGATCCGGCGACCACGCTGGTCATCGTTGCCTCCAAGACCTTCACCACCATCGAGACCATGACCAACGCGCAAACCGCGCTGGACTGGATGGCGAAGACGGTGGCGCAGCCGGCGGCGCAATTCGCCGCGCTGTCCTCGGCCACCGACCGGACCGCCGAATGGGGCATCGACGCGGCCCGCGTCTTCGGTTTCGAGGATTGGGTCGGCGGACGCTATTCCATGTGGGGGCCGATCGGGCTGTCGCTGATGATCGCCATCGGACCCGGGCAGTTCGACCGCTTCCTGGCCGGAGGCGCGGCGATGGACCGGCATTTCCGCCAGGCGCCGCTGGCGGAGAACCTGCCGGTGATCCTGGCGCTGGTGGGCATCTGGCACCATCAAATCTGCGGCTATGGCACCCGCGCCGTGCTGCCTTATGACAACCGACTGGCGCGGCTGCCGGCCTATCTGCAGCAGCTCGAAATGGAATCGAACGGCAAGCGGGTGGCCATGGACGGCAGCGACCTGACATTGCCCTCGGGCCCGGTGGTCTGGGGCGAGCCGGGCACCAACGGCCAGCATGCCTTCTACCAGTTGATCCACCAGGGCACCGCCATCGTGCCCTGCGAATTCATCGTCGCCGCCCGCGGCCACGAGCCGGAGCTTGCGCATCACCACCTGCTGCTGACCGCCAATTGCCTGGCGCAATCCGAGGCGCTGATGCGCGGCCGCTCGCTGGACGTGGCGCTGGATCTCATGCGCGCCAAGGGGTTGACCGGCGCCGAACTGGAACGCCAGGCCCGTCACCGGGTCTTTCCCGGCAACCGCCCCTCGACGACGCTGCTGATCGCGGAGCTCGATCCTTTCACGCTGGGCCAGATCGTCGCGCTTTACGAGCATCGGGTCTTTGCCGAGGGGGTGATCCTGGGCATCAACAGCTTCGACCAATGGGGGGTCGAACTCGGCAAGGAACTGGCGCTGAAGGTCGCCCCGCTGCTCGAGGGCAAGCCCGCCCCCGGCCACGATCCCTCGACCGAGCAGCTGGCGGCGCTGATCCGCGCAGCGCGCGGCTGACCTTTTCTTCGTTGCCCCAATAGCCATGGGACGGCGCCGCCGGCGCTGCCCCCGCCGCTTGGGGCCGGCTTCCCGCAATTCGGACCCCCCGCAATTCGGGTCCAGAACGCGGGCCCGGAACGCGGGCCCGGAAAACCGGATTGACCCGCGCCGCATCCCGATTAGCCTCGGCTTGCGCAAACGGGAAGGGTGCAAACGGAAGGACAAGGCATGGATCTTCTGGCAAAGGCGACGGCGATCGTGGGCGGTGCGATGGTGTTGATGCGGCGCATGGGCGCACCTCGCCGCGCGGCATTCGGCCCCAGCCCCGCCATTCCACAGGCGAAGAAACAGGGCATCATGACCCTGAAGATGCCCACCGCCCGCGGCTGGGCGCCGGGACAATTGCCCAAGGCCGCGCCCGGGCTGCGCGTCAACGCCTTCGCGCGCGAGCTGCAGCATCCGCGCTGGATCGAGGTCCTGCCCAATGGCGACGTGCTGGTGGCCGAAGCGCTGCAAGAGGCCAGCCCGCCGAAATCGCTGCTCGACCGCGCCACCCAGGCCACCATGCGCCGCGCCCGGGCGCTGGGCACCAGCGCCAACCGCATCACGCTGTGGCGCGACAGTGACGGCGACGGCGTGGCCGAAACGCGCGAGGTGTTTCTGGAGCGCCAGCGCCAGCCCTTCGGCATGGCCCTGGTCGGCGAAACCTTCTTCGTCGGCAATACCGACGGCATCGTCGCCTTCGCCTATCAGCCGGGCGCGGCCCGGCTGGACGGGCCCGGCCGCCGGCTGGTCGCGTTCAAGCCCGGCGGCCACTGGACGCGCAGCCTGATCGTTTCGCCCGACCGCAAGCGGCTTTACTGCGGCGTCGGCTCGCTGACCAATATCGGCGACGAGGGCATGGAGGCCGAGGCAGGCCGCGCCGCGATCTGGGAGCTGGAGCTGGAAACCGGCCGGGCGCGGATCTTCGCCTCGGGCCTGCGCAATCCGGTCGGCCTGGCTTGGGAGCCCACGACCGGCGCGCTCTGGACGGTGGTGAACGAACGCGACGGGCTGGGCGACGAGACGCCGCCCGACTACCTGACCTCGGTGCAGGACGGCGGCTTCTATGGCTGGCCCTATTGCTACTGGGGCCAGACCGTGGACGACCGCGTGCCGCAGGACCCGGCCGAGGTCTCCCGCGCCATCACCCCGGATTACGCGCTGGGCGGCCATACCGCCTCGCTGGGTCTGTGCTGGATGCCCGAGGGCACGCTGCCCGGCTTTCCGGACGGCATGGTGATCGGCCAGCACGGTTCCTGGAACCGCTCGACCCTGTCCGGCTACAAGCTGATCTTCGTGCCCTTTTCCGGCGGCCGCCCCTCGGGTCCGCCGCGCGACATCCTCTGGGGCTTCCTGTCCGAGGACGAGCGGCATTCCTATGGCCGCCCGGTCGGCGTCGCCATCGGCCCGGACGGCCGGTCGCTTCTGATGGCCGACGACGTGGGCGACGTGATCTGGCGGGTCAGCGCCGCCTAGAGCCGGTCGAAGACCGAGCCCATGCGCGGCGCGAACAGCCGCTCATAGGTCCGCAGCAAGGCGGTGTCGGTCATGGCGGCGACGCAATCGCAGAGGATGCGCAGGCCATCCCCGTTTTCGCCCCCGGTCTCGGCGAAACGCGCCCGCCATTCGCCGGGCAGCAGCCGGCCGGGGTCCGAGCGCAGTGCCTCGAAGACCTCGACCACCATGGCCTGACCCTTGAATTCCAGTTGCTGCACCCCGGCGCTGCGGATCACCCGGTCGAAGACGAAGCCCTTCAGCGCCCCCAGCAAGCGGCGCGGCGCCTCGGCCAGCTCGACCCGCCAGCGCAGCAGCGGCTCGCGGAAGCCGGGTTCCTCGCGGAAGCGCACCGCGCCGATGAAGTGATGCACCAGCGCGCCGATGCAGCGCTTGCGGGCGGCGGGCGGGCCGAACAGCTGCGCCACCATCCGGTGGTGATCGCCGAACCCGCCGCCAGCCTCGGGCGGCAGCGCGGCGCGCAATTCCTCGGCCGAGACCAGCCCCAGCGCGATGGCGTCCTCGAGATCGTGGACGCCATAGGCGATGTCGTCGGCCACGTCCATGATGCTGCAATCCAGCGATTTGTGCAGCGTGGTCGCGTGGCCGCCTGCATGGGTGCGGATCTCGGCAAAGCGCAGCCGGTCCTCGGGGTCGAGCGGCGCAAGGATCCAGTCCACCACGCCGCTTTCGCAATCCAGGTGGCATTTCGGCGGCGTCGAGGCCGCCGCGTCGATGCTGCGCAGCACCGACAGCCTGTCGTGCAGGCGCGGGCGCAGCGCCGGATTCTGCAGCCGCGACCAGCTGGCGGGGTATTTCAGCACTCCCAACAGGCTGCGGCGCGTCAGGTTCACGCCGGGCTCGGGCGCCGCATCGACGGGCTGGGACAGCAGGCGCAGGGTCTGGCCATTGCCCTCGAAACCGCCGGCATCGCGCATGCACCAGTTCAGCGCCGCCTCGCCGCCATGGCCGAAGGGCGGATGCCCCAGGTCATGCGCGCAGGCGATGGCCTGGATCATGCTGCGGCCGGGCAGGGCGGCCGTGGCGGGGTGCTGGGGGAATGTCCCCTGCAAGTGCTGCACCAGCCCGCCGGCGATCTGCGCCACCTCCAGCGAATGGGTCAGGCGGGTGCGGTAGAAATCGCTGTCGCCCAGGTTCAGGATCTGCGTCTTGCCCTGCAGCCGGCGAAACCCGGCAGAGTGGATGACCCGGGCATAGTCCACGTCGCCCTCGTCGCGGAAATCGTCGGCGGGGCGGGCGTGCGGTGCGTGCCGCGCCAGCCAGGCGGGGTCTAGAACCATTGCCCCGGCTCCATCAGGCCGAAATCCATCAACTGCTGCGAATTCCAGCGGAAGGGATACGAGTTCCGCCAGCGGAAGCTGCGGATATGCGCGCGCGAGCCGGGATTCTTCACCAGCGCCTTGGCCACCCGGAACGACGCGATGGCGGCGGTCAGGTTGTGATGCCAGGGGCAGGCATAGGTGTTGTATTCCTCGACGTTGAAGCGGTGGTCGGGCAACAGGCGCAGGCCCGGCCGGGTGCGGAACAGCGCGATGCGGTCGATGCGGCGGCGGTCCTGGGGAATGTATTCCTCGAAGCGCCAGCGCAGCCCGCCATGGAAATCCAGCTGCCGCTCCTTGTGGCGGCCCTGGCGGTCGGCGCGGCCGAGCGCGAAATAGCCGGTGCGGTCGAACATCGCCTCGTTCAGGCTGATCGCGTCGGGGAAACGCTGCAGGTCGGGCGCATAGAGGTCCACGACATAGGTCAGCATGGCGCTGCGCCGCTCCTCGGCATGGAAGGCCAGCATCTCGCCCACCGTGCGATGCTCCGAGAAGGGATAGAACAGGAATTCCGCGTTGTAGCCGTAATACAGCCAGGTGCCCTCGGGCATCAGTTCGATGGCGATGTTCACCGCCTCGACATGGGCGCGGCCGTGCCGCGACTCGTGACGCAGGTTGACGATCTTCGTCGCGCCGGTCTCGGGGACGGCATGGGCGGGCAGCGGCTCGGGCGACAGCGCCAGGATCAGCCGAAACCCCGCCTTCAGAAGATGCTCCAGCGTCTGGGCGACGGCCGCCTGGTCCTCGATCAGCACCAGCGCGATCGGGCCCTTGACCAGCCGGTCGGGCGATTCCCGCAGGAACTGGGCGAGGGGGCGGAAGCTCACGGCAGGGCGGCCTTGATCTGGTCGAGCGCCCGGGTCAGCGCCGCGGGGTCCGAGCCGGCACGGTCGAGCAGCGCCGCCAGTTCGGCCTTGCGGGCCGGCGCCAGCGACGAGGCGTCGATGATGGCGCGCACCTTGCCGGCATCGAAGCCCTGCGGGGTCAGGGCCGAGTCGATCTCGACCGCCCGGCTGGCGGCGCTGCTGGCTTCGCGCGTGGCGCTGGCGGCCTCGCGCGCGGCGGTGCCCGCGGCGATGGCGGCG
>NZ_JBHRXE010000019.1:0-3042 GCF_042648325.1 Paracoccus simplex
GCAGGAAGACATAGCGCTGCACAGCCGGCGCGGCAGGCGGTGGGGGCGGGGCGGGGGAAGGAGAGGCGGCGGACATTTCTGCACCAGGGTTGGGACGCGCTGCGCCGGTAGGTCGGAGCGGCACGTCCGGAAGCGGTTCAGCGTGGCCGTTCCTTCAGCCCGCCGGTATGCGGGTCGATCTCCTCGAAATGGCCATGCACCTCGATATCGTCCAGTAGCCCCTTCCAGAGCGAGCCGCAAAGTCCCACCATCACCACCAGGAAGGGCGCGGCCACGATGATCGAGGCGGTCTGCAACCCGTCCAGCCCGCCCATCACCAGCAGCACCGAGGCCGAGGCACCGGCCAGCAGCCC
Source organism: Paracoccus simplex (assembly GCF_042648325.1). NCBI lineage: Bacteria > Pseudomonadati > Pseudomonadota > Alphaproteobacteria > Rhodobacterales > Paracoccaceae > Paracoccus > Paracoccus simplex. Next base: position 354 of record NZ_JBHRXE010000019.1, read on the forward strand.
CCAGAGCACGACGATGCCGGCGCGCGGATGCGTGGTGCCATGGCAGGACAACATGCCCATGACCACCGAGGCGGCATCGGCGCCCGAGACGAAGAAGATCGCCACCAGGAACATCGCCACCACCGAGGTCAGCCCGGCCAGCGGATATTGCTCGAGCAGTGCGAAAAGCGAGACCGGGGCGCCCTGCTGGGCAATCGCCTCGACCAGGCCGCCGGGGCCGCTGAGTTCCGAGAACAGCGCGCTGCCGCCCATGACGGTGAACCAGACGAAGGTCACGGCGCTGGGGATCATCAGCACGCCCACGACGAATTCGCGGATGGTGCGGCCGCGCGAGATGCGGGCGATGAACACGCCGACAAAGGGCGCCCAGGAAATCCACCAGGCCCAGTAGAAGATCGTCCAGCTGGCCAGCCACTTGCTGTCGCTGAAGGCCGAGGTGCGGAACGACATCGACACCAGGTCGCCGAAGTAATAGCCCAGCGACTCGATCAGCGTGTCGAGGATGAAAACCGTCGGGCCGAGCAGCGCCAGGAACAGCAGCAGCAGCACCGCCACCACCATGTTCATGTTGCTGAGGAACTGCACACCCTTGCCGACGCCCGAGACCGCCGACAGGATGAACAGCACCGACAGCACGGCGATGATGCCAAGCGCGATGCTGGGCGATTCCCCGGTCTGCCACAGGTAGTTCATGCCGCTGTTGATCTGCTGCGCCCCCAGTCCCAGCGAGGTGGCGGTGCCGAACAGCGTGGCGATGATCGCCAGCACGTCGATGGTGCGGCCGATGGGCCCGTGCACGCGGTCGCCCAGAAGCGGGTGGAAAGCGCTGGAAACCAGCGTCGGCAGGTCGCGGCGATAGCTGAAATAGGCCATGGCCAGCCCGGCCATCGCATAGATCGCCCAAGGATGCAGCGCCCAGTGGAAATAGGCGTATTGCATGGCGACCAGCGCGGCGTCCCTGGTCTGCGGCTCGGCCAGGCCGTGCGGCGGGGTGCCGAAATGGCTGATCGGCTCGGCGACGCCCCAGAACATCAGCCCGATGCCCATGCCGACGCTGAACATCATGCAGACCCAGGACCGGGTCGAGAATTCGGGCTTCTCGTCGTCATGGCCCAGCTTGATGCGGCCGAAGCGGCTGAAGGCCAGGAACAGGGCAAAGGCCAGGAAAAAGGCCGTGGAAATGACAAAACTCCATCCGAAGACCCGGATGATCCAATTCAATGTGGCCGTGGCGATGGCGGCCAGGCTGTCGGGGGCGAAAACGCCCCACATCACGAATCCCCCGGCAATGGCGATGGCAGGCCAGAAGACGCCGGTGTTGATTCCCCTCTCGGGTGTTGTCTGCATATGCGATCTCCTCCGCAGTCTCCTCCAAGACTCGTCAATGCTTCCGGCGCTGTCGGCGGAAGCCCGTCCGGCTTGCGGCCGCGGCTCAGGGGCCGCGCAGGGTGGCCGGCGGCAGCCAGCCGGACGCGACCTGGCGCTTGTGCGCGGTCAGCGCATTGCGCATCAGCATGGCCACCGTCACCGGACCCACGCCGCCGGGGACCGGGGTGATCCAGCCCGCCACCTCGCGCACCCTGTCGGTGTCGACGTCGCCGAGGATCCGCAGCGTGCCGTCCGGCGCGCTGACCTGGTTGATGCCGATGTCGATGACCGCGGCGCCCGGCTTGATCATGTCCGGCCCGATCAGATGCGGCTTGCCCACCGCGACGACCACCACGTCGGCGCGCCGCGAATGCATGGCGACGGAACGGGTCATGTGGTGGCAGACGGTGAAGGTGGCGCCCTCGGCCATCAGCAGGAAGGCGGCGGGCTTGCCGACGATCTCGGAATGGCCGATCATCACCACCTCGAGGCCGCGCAGGTTCAGCCCGGTCTCGCGCACCAGCTCCACCGCCGCCGCGGCGGTGCAGGGCGCCAGCGCCACATCGTTATAGACGATGTTGCCGATCGAGGCGGGGTTCATCCCCTCGACATCCTTCAGCGGATGGATCGCCGATTGCAGCGAGCGGACATGGATATGCGCCGGCACCGGCCGCTGCAGGATGATGCCCAGCACCTCGGCATCGTCGTTCAGCGCCGCGATCCGGCGCTTGCATTCCTCTTGGGTGATGTCGGCGGGCCAGAGCTGTCGCTCGAAGGGCAGGCCGACCCGTTCGGCGCCGCGGGCCTGGTTGCGGACATAGACCTCGATCTCGGGCGAGGGACCGATCGAGACCGACAGCAGCCGGCCGACCGGGCGGATCGCCCTTTCGCGTTCCAGCTCGGCGCGCAGTTCGGTCAGGATGCGGGCCTGCACGGCCCGGCCGTCGATGAGGCGGTGATCGTGGCGATTGGTCATGAAGCGGGTTTCTTCCTGATCCTGATCTGGCTCTGGTTCGGCGGCTGCGAACAGCCATTCGGCTCAGGCGACGCCTTCCGGCACGAGGATGGGATAAGCGCGCGGCGGCGCAGTGCACTCAACCGACGTTTTGGGGAACAAAAGCGTCGTCATGCGACGTCGTGGGATCGGTCGGGCGGAATGTTCGCCGGTTTCTCCGGCATCGTCCGGGCGCTGCGCTGGCCAGTGGCAGGGCGGTGGCTGGTTGTCCCGGGCGGTTGGCCGGCCAGGCTGCGCGCGCCGCGCATTTCGATGCGCTGGCCCGAGGTATCCTCCCTTGCGCGATTCCTTGCCGCTTGTCACCGC
>NZ_JBHRXE010000019.1:3076-79956 GCF_042648325.1 Paracoccus simplex
CCGCGTGGCGCTTTGAGAATCGAGGGCACGAGACAGATGCGGGAACTGGACGAGTTGAAGGCGCGCGGCGATGCCGTCAAGGCGGCCGAGATGGCGGCCTATCACAAGGCGCCGCGGGTCTATCTGGGCGTTTCGGTGCCCGAGATCGACACGCTCGCCCGTGCCTGGCGCGAGGGCAGGGAGGTGCCGGCGCGGGTCGATCTGGCGCGGCGGCTCTGGGACAGCGACGTGCATGAGGCGCGGATCGCGGCGGCGAAGCTGCTGACCCAGGCCCGCATCCGGCCGGACGAGCCGGTCTGGCGGCTGATCGCCGGCTGGGTGCCGCAATTCGACGGCTGGGCAATCGCCGATCACGCCATGAAGGCCGGCGAGCGGCGGTTGCTGGCGGAACCTGCGCGACTCGACGAAGTGGCGCTGTGGCTGGATCATCCCAGCCTGTGGGTGCGGCGCGCCGCCCTGGTCGGAACCCTGCCCTGGACCCGCATCCGCAATCCCAAGCCGCAGGATCTGGCGCGGCGCGAACGGGTGCTGTCCTGGCTTGAACGGCTGGCTGATGACCGCGAATGGTTCATCCAGAAGGCCATCGGCAGTTGGCTGCGCGACCTGTCTAAGCACGATCCGCAGCGCGTCCGCGACTGGCTGGCGGCGCATGGGCCGCGGTTGAAGCCCTTTGCCCGGCGCGAGGCGGGACGGTGGCTGCCCGAGAACCGCAAGGATGCGCCCGGCAACGGCGATCAGCTGCCATAGACCTCGATGGTGGGCAGGTCGGTCAGGCTGACGCCGATCAGCTGCAGCGCCGGCAGAGAGACCTGGCTGCCGGCGCTGGCCGGGCCGCCCATCGGGATCAGCCGCACCTTGGCGGATTTGCCGTTCGCCGGGTTCACGATCCGGCCCTCCGATTCGGATTTTGCCAGCGGCGTCTTGATCCAGAAGCCCGGCTGCGACGGATCCCCCAGCGAGGCGATGGTGGTGCCGAGCCGGCGTTCGCCGCTGGCCGGCGCGGTGGCCGCCGCGGCCTTCTGCTCGCGCGTCGTGGTGTCGAATTCCGCCGCGGTGCGGGCCGCGGGCGTGGGGGGCGGGGCGGTGCTGAGCGTCTTGCCCGGCGTACGCGGCGCCGTGCCGGTCAGGACCGGGCCCGAGATCACCGGCTGGCCGGTCGCGGGGTCGATCATGCCCTCCATCACCCGGCCGGCGGGCGCGTCCCCTGTCTGCGGGTTCTGGGTGCAGGCGGCCAGCGCCAGCAGCGCCAGCGCGCCCGGAAGGCGCAGGATCGGCTTGATCATTAACGGTTCCCCTCGTCTTCCGCATGGTGGTGGGGTCGAGGCTAGACCCGTCGGCGCCCGCCTGTCCACCCGAGCTTCCATTCATGGTTACGACAGGATTAACGGATCGGCCGGCTTGTGCCGATGCCGGCCCCGCCCTATCTTTGCGGCATGGACGCGCAGGCCCCGCTGATAGACCCCTTTGCCAGGCCGATCACCTATCTTCGGGTATCGGTGACGGATCGCTGCGATTTTCGCTGCACCTATTGCATGGCCGAGCATATGCAGTTCCTGCCCAAGCGCGACCTGCTGACGCTGGAGGAGCTGGATCGGCTGTGCTCTGCCTTCATCGGCCTGGGGGTGCGCAAGCTGCGCGTCACCGGCGGCGAGCCCCTGGTGCGGCGCAACATCATGGAATTCTTCCGCGCCATGTCCCGGCATCTGGGCACCGGCCTGGACGAATTGACGCTGACCACCAATGGCAGCCAGCTGGCGCGATTCGCCGATGAACTGGCCGATTGCGGCGTGCGGCGGGTCAATGTCTCGCTGGATACGCTGGACGAGGAGCGTTTCGCCCGGATCACCCGCTGGGGCAGATTGCCGCAGGTCTTGCAGGGCATCGAAGCCGCCAAGGCTGCCGGCATGCGGGTCAAGATCAATGCCGTGGCGCTGAAGGGCTTCAACGAGGACGAGCTGTTCCGCCTGACCGACTGGTGCGCGGCGCACGACCATGACCTGACCTTCATCGAGGTCATGCCCATGGGCGAGATGGGTGAGGAGCAGCGGCTGGACCAGTATTGGGCGCTGTCCGACCTGCGCGCCCGGCTTGCGGAACGCTTTACCCTGACGCCGCTGGCCGAGCGCACCGGCGGGCCGGCGCGCTATGTCCGGCTTGAGGAGACCGGGCAGAAAATCGGCTTCATCACGCCGCTGACGCATAATTTCTGCGAAAGCTGCAACCGGGTGCGCGTCACCTGCACGGGCGAGCTGTTCATGTGCCTGGGGCAGGAGGATCGCGCCGACCTGCGCGCGCCGCTGCGCGCCGGCCCGGATGACGCGCCCCTGCGCGCCGCCATCCGCGCCGCCATCACCCGCAAGCCCAAGGGCCATGATTTCGACTATTCCCGCCGGCATGTCGCCGGCCAGGTCAGCCGCTTCATGAGCCATACCGGCGGCTAGTAGCTGGCCCCGTCCACCGCCTGGCTGGCCAGCCCGCGCGGATCGACCCCTTCCAGGCAATTCACGTTCACCGCCACCATCTCGGCCCCGTCCGGCCCGGTGCCGAAAGCATAGGATTCCACGCCGCAGGTCGGGCAGAAGCGGTGATGGATCTGCTTGCGGTTGAACAGGTATTCCGTCACCGGCCCGTCGCTGGTCAGGTGGAAATCCGCCCTGGGCACGAAGGCCAGCACGAAGCCCAGCCGCTGGCAGCGCGAACAGTTGCAGGTGAAGGTCTGGTCCAGATCGGCATCCACCTCATAGGCGACGCTGCCGCATTGGCAGCTGCCCTTGTAATGCTGTCGGGTCATTTCGCACCTCCGATTTCGCGATTCGGCCCGCATGGTGGGGCAGGGCGGCCGGGGTCGCAAGCAGAAATGTTCCCGAGTTGTTCCGTTCTGGGTTGCCATTTCGCCGCAGATGCCTATCTCATGCGCTTGGCGGAATCAGGACTGGCGCGATGGAACAGAAGTTCATCGAGGTTCGCGGCGCGCGCGAGCACAATCTGAAGAACGTGGACATGGACATTCCCCGCGACCAGCTGGTGGTGATCACCGGCCTGTCCGGCTCGGGCAAGTCCAGCCTCGCCTTCGACACCATCTATGCCGAGGGGCAGAGGCGCTATGTCGAAAGCCTGTCGGCCTATGCCCGGCAGTTCCTCGACATGATGGGCAAGCCGGACGTGGACCATATCACCGGCCTGTCGCCGGCGATTTCCATCGAGCAGAAGACCACCTCGAAGAACCCGCGCTCGACCGTCGGCACGGTGACCGAGATCTATGACTATCTGCGGCTCTTGTTCGCCCGCGCCGGCACGCCCTATTCGCCGGCGACCGGCCTGCCCATCGAGGCGCAGCAGGTGCAGGACATGGTGGACCGGGTGATGGAGCTGCCCGAGGGCACGCGCGCCTATCTGCTGGCGCCCATCGTCCGCGACCGCAAGGGCGAATACAAAAAGGAATTCCTGGAGCTGCGCAAGCAGGGCTTCCAGCGCGTCAAGGTCAACGGCCAGTTCCACGAACTGGACGAACCACCGGTTCTGGACAAGAAATTCCGCCACAATATCGACGTGGTGGTGGACCGCATCGTCGTGCGCGAGGGCATGGAGACGCGGCTGGCCGACAGTTTCCGCACCGCGCTGGACCTGGCCGACGGTATCGCGGTGCTGGAAACCGCGCCGGCCGAGGGGGAGCCCGAACGCATCACCTTCAGCGAGAATTTCGCCTGCCCGGTCAGCGGCTTCACCATCCCCGAGATCGAGCCGCGGCTGTTTTCCTTTAACGCGCCCTTCGGCGCCTGCCCGGTCTGCGACGGGCTGGGGGTCGAGCTGTTCTTCGACGAGCGGCTGGTGGTGCCCGATTCGGCGCTGTCGGTGGCGCAGGGGGCCGTCGCGCCTTGGGCCAAGTCGAAATCGGCCTATCTGACCCAGACCATCAATGCGCTGGCCAAGTTCTATGGCTTCGACAAGAAGACGCCGTGGAAGGATCTGCCGGAATCGGTGCGGCAGATGTTCCTGCGCGGCTCGGGCCAGGACGAGATCCCGTTCCGCTTCGACGATGCCGGCCGGGTCTACGAGGTCGCCCGCCAGTTCGAGGGCGTGATCCCGAACATGGAACGCCGCCTGCGCGAAAGCGACTCGGCCTGGGTGCGCGAGGAGTTCGAGAAATACCAGAACAACCGTCCCTGCGGCGCCTGCGAGGGCTACCGGCTGAAGCCCGAGGCGCTGGCGGTCAAGATCGCGGATACCCATATCGGCCAGGTCACCGAGCTGTCGATCCGCGAGGCGCTGGCCTGGGTCGAGGCCGCGCCCGCCCATCTGACCAAGCAGAAGAACGAGATCGCCGCCGCGATCCTCAAGGAGATCCGCGAACGACTGGGCTTCCTGGTGAACGTGGGTCTGGATTACCTGACGCTGTCCCGCGCCGCGGGTACGCTGTCAGGTGGCGAAAGCCAGCGGATTCGCCTCGCCAGCCAGATCGGCTCGGGCCTGACCGGGGTGCTTTACGTTTTGGACGAGCCCTCGATCGGCCTGCACCAGCGCGACAACGACCGGCTGCTTTCGACGCTGAAGGGGTTGCGCGACCAGGGCAATTCGGTCGTGGTGGTCGAGCATGACGAGGATGCGATCCGCCATGCCGATTACGTCTTCGACATGGGGCCGGGCGCCGGCGTGCATGGCGGCCAGGTGGTCGCCCGCGGCACCCCGGCCGAGATCGCCGCCGATCCCTGCAGCCTGACGGGGCAATACCTGTCCGGCGCGCGCGAAATCGCGGTGCCCGCGCAGCGCCGCAAGGGCAATGGCAAGGCGATCAAGGTGGTCGGCGCCACTGGCAACAACCTCAAGGACGTCACCGCCGAGTTTCCCTTGGGCAAGTTCGTCTGCGTGACCGGCGTCTCGGGCGGCGGCAAATCCACGCTGACGATCGAGACCCTGTTCAAGACCGCCAGCCTGCGGCTGAACGGCGCCCGCCAGACCCCTGCGCCCTGCGAGACGATCAAGGGCCTGGAATTGCTGGACAAGGTCATCGACATCGACCAGCGGCCCATCGGGCGGACGCCGCGATCGAACCCCGCAACCTATACCGGCGCCTACACGCATATCCGCGACTGGTATGCCGGCCTGCCCGAGTCGAAGGCGCGCGGCTACAAGCCCGGCCGCTTCAGCTTCAACGTCAAGGGCGGCCGCTGCGAGGCCTGCCAGGGCGACGGCGTCATCAAAATCGAGATGCATTTCCTGCCCGACGTTTACGTCACCTGCGAGACCTGCAAGGGCAAGCGCTACAACCGCGAGACGCTCGAGGTGCAGTTCAAGGGCAAGTCCATCGCCGACGTGCTGGACATGACCGTCGAGGATGCGCAGGAATTCTTCAAGGCCGTGCCCTCGATCCGCGACAAGATGGACGCGCTGGTCGAGGTGGGCCTGGGCTATATCAAGGTCGGCCAGCAGGCCACGACGCTTTCGGGCGGCGAGGCGCAGCGGGTCAAGCTGTCCAAGGAACTGTCGCGCCGCGCGACCGGCAAGACGCTGTATATCCTGGACGAACCGACCACCGGGCTGCATTTCGAGGATGTGCGCAAGCTGCTGGAAGTGCTGCATTCCCTGGTCGACCAGGGCAATACGGTGGTGGTGATCGAGCATAACCTTGATGTCATCAAGACCGCCGACTGGATCATCGACATCGGCCCCGAGGGCGGGGACGGCGGCGGCCGCATCGTCGCCACCGGCACCCCCGAGGCCGTGGCCGGGGTCGAGGCAAGCCATACCGGCCGCTATCTGGCGCCGCTGCTCGGCGCCGCGCGCAGCCGGGCGGCGGAATGAGTCCGATCCTCTGGCAGCGGCTGGAAGGCGCGGGGCTGGGGCTTGGCGGGCTGCTGGTCGCGGCGCTCGCCTCTCCCGGCTGGGGGGCGCTGGTCTGGCTGGCGATTCTGCTGGCGCCCGACCTGTCGATGCTGGGCTATCTGGCCGGACGGCGGATCGGCGCCGCGCTTTACAACCTGGTCCATCTCTATGCGCTGCCCTTCTTGATGGCGGCGGCCGGGGTGGCGCTGGGATCGACGGGGCTGATCGCTGGCGGCGGGCTGTGGCTGGCCCATATCGGTATCGACCGGGCGCTGGGATATGGGCTGAAACGGCCTACGGACTTTCGCAATACGCATCTGGGTCGCATCGGCCGCGAAAGCTGAGTAAAGTACCTAGAAAGTCCGGTCCTGAAAGCTGTGCTTTTGTCGCCTCCCCGGCCTTGCAAAGGCAGTATGACGCGGGGTCCGACCGTTGACCATACCGGCGACCGGGGCTAAACGGGCGTCAGCCAAACCCATCGCGGGGCGCCAGTCGGGTTCCTGCGAGCGAAAGGGAGCCCAACCCAGTGGAATATCTGCTGCAAGAATACCTGCCGATCCTGGTTTTTCTGGGGATGGCCTCGGGCCTTGCCATCGTGCTGATTCTGGCCGCGGCGGTCCTGGCGGTCCGCAACCCGGATCCGGAAAAGGTCAGCGCCTATGAATGCGGCTTCAACGCCTTCGACGACGCCCGGATGAAGTTCGACGTGCGCTTCTACCTGGTGTCGATCCTGTTCATCATCTTCGACCTCGAGGTGGCCTTCCTGTTCCCCTGGGCGGTCAGCTTCGGCAGCCTGACGGACGTGGCCTTCTGGGGCATGATATTGTTCCTGGGGGTCCTGACAGTGGGCTTTGCCTATGAATGGAAGAAGGGGGCGCTGGAATGGGCGTGATGACCGGCCCGAACACCGCGGGCGCCGACCGTGATTTCGCCACGGCCGAGCTGAACCGCGAGCTGCAGGACAAGGGCTTCCTGCTGACCACGACCGAAGACATCATCAACTGGGCCCGCAACGGCAGCCTGCACTGGATGACCTTCGGCCTGGCCTGCTGCGCGGTCGAGATGATGCAGACCTCGATGCCGCGCTACGACCTGGAGCGTTTCGGCACCGCGCCGCGCGCCAGCCCGCGCCAGTCCGACCTGATGATCGTCGCCGGCACGCTGACCAACAAGATGGCCCCGGCGCTGCGCAAGGTCTATGACCAGATGCCCGAGCCGCGCTATGTCATCAGCATGGGAAGCTGCGCCAATGGCGGCGGCTATTACCATTATTCCTATTCGGTGGTGCGCGGCTGCGACCGCATCGTGCCGGTGGACATCTACGTTCCCGGCTGCCCCCCGACTGCCGAGGCGCTGCTCTACGGCATCCTGCAACTTCAGCGCCGCATCCGGCGCACCGGCACGCTGGTGAGGTAAGGCCATGTCCGACGACACCCTGCTGGAACTGGCCGAGCACATCACCCTGCGCCGCGAAAGCGACGTGATCTCGACCCGGGTCACCTTTGGCGAGCTGACGGTGAATGCCACGCTGTCCGGCGTGATCGGCCTGATCGAGTTCCTGCGCAACGATCCGAACTGCCGCTTTTCGACGCTGATCGACATCACCGCCGTCGACAATCCGGCCCGGCCGGCGCGCTTCGACCTAGTCTATCACCTGCTGTCGATGTACCAGAACCAGCGCATCCGCGTGAAGGTCCAGGTGCGCGAGGACGAGCTGGTCCCCAGCCTGACCGGCATCTTCCCCGGCGCCGACTGGTACGAGCGCGAGGTGTTCGACCTGTTCGGCATCCTGTTCTCGGGTCACCCGGACCTGCGCCGCATCGTGACCGATTACGGTTTCCGCGGCTATCCGCTGCGCAAGGATTTCCCGACCACCGGCTATGTCGAGGTGCGCTGGAACGATGTCGAGAAGCGCGTGGTCTACGAGCCGGTGAAGCTGGTGCAGGAATACCGCCAGTTCGATTTCCTGTCGCCGTGGGAGGGTGCGAAATACGTGCTGCCCGGCGACGAGAAAGCCCCGGAGGCGAAGAAGTGAAACCCGGCCTGACCCCCGGCGCCCGCGCCCGCTTCAGCATGACGGTTGCCGAGGACGATACCGTGCGGGCGCTGTTCGCGGATCGCGGCGCGTTTCCGCAGATGCCGGCGGTCTTCGCCACGGCCAAGATGGTCGGGCTGATGGAATGGGCCTGCGTCGAGCAGTTGCGCCCCTATTACGCGGAAGGCGAGGATTCGCTGGGCGTGCATGTGGACGTGGACCATACCGCCCCGACCCTGCCCGGCCAGGCGGTCACCGTCGAGACCGAGGTCGAGGAGATCGACGGGCGCTTCATCTGGTTCAAGGTCGTGGCCCATGACGGCATCGACCGCATCGGCGCCGGCCGGCACCGCCGCGCGCTGATCACTACCGCGAAATTCAACGACCGGCTGGCCGCCAAGCGCGCCATGGCCGGGCTGGAGGGATGACCATGGACGGCGACATCCGCAAGAGCAGCTATGACGACGGCTCGGTCGACGCCCTGACCGGCGAGCAGAGCATCCGCAATTTCAACATCAACTTCGGTCCGCAGCACCCGGCCGCGCATGGCGTGCTGCGCATGGTGCTGGAGCTGGACGGCGAGATCGTCGAACGCGCCGACCCGCATATCGGCCTGCTGCACCGCGGCACCGAGAAGCTGATGGAAAGCCGCACCTATCTGCAGAACCTGCCCTATCTGGACCGGCTCGATTACGTGGCGCCAATGAACCAGGAACATGCCTGGTGCCTGGCCATCGAGCGGCTGACCGGCACGCAGATCCCGCGCCGCGCCAGCCTGATCCGGGTGCTCTATTCCGAGATCGGCCGCATCCTGAACCACCTGATGGGCCTGACCACCGGCGCGCTGGACGTGGGCGCGCTGACCCCGCCGCTTTGGGGCTTCGAGGCGCGCGAGGAGCTGATGGTGTTCTACGAACGCGCCTGCGGGGCGCGGCTGCACGCCGCCTATTTCCGCCCCGGCGGGGTGCACCAGGATCTGCCTCCGGACCTGCTGGACGACATCGAGGAATGGTGCGAGCGCTTCCCGAAGCTGGTCGACGACCTCGACACCCTGCTGGTCGAGAACCGGATCTTCAAGCAGCGCCTGGTCGGCATCGGCGTGGTGTCCGAGGAGGACGCGCTGGATTGGGGCTATACCGGGGTGATGGTGCGCGGCTCGGGCCTGGCCTGGGACCTGCGCCGCAGCCAGCCCTATGAATGCTACGACGAGTTCGATTTCCAGATCCCGGTCGGCACCAATGGCGATTGCTACGACCGCTTCCTGTGCCGCATGGCCGAGATGCGGGAATCGACCAAGATCATGCAGCAGGCCATCCAGAAGCTGCGGGCCGAACCGGCCGGCGACGTGCTGGCGCGTGGCAAGCTGGCGCCGCCGAAGCGCGCCGACATGAAGCGCGACATGGAAAGCCTGATCCATCACTTCAAGCTGTATACCGAGGGCTTCAAGGTTCCGGCGGGCGAAGTCTATGCCGCCGTCGAGGCGCCCAAGGGCGAGTTCGGCGTCTACCTGGTCGCCGACGGCACCAACAAGCCCTGGCGGGCCAAGCTGCGGGCGCCGGGATTTGCGCATCTGCAGTCGATCGACTGGATGTCCAAAGGCCACATGCTGGCCGACGTCCCGGCGATCATCGCCACGCTCGACATCGTTTTCGGAGAGGTTGACCGCTGATGCTGCGCCGTCTGTCCCCCATCCAGCCGGACTCGTTCGAGTTCACCCCCGCCAACCTGGAATGGGCCCGCGCCCAGATGACCAAATACCCGGAAGGCCGCCAGCAATCGGCGATCATCCCGGTGCTGTGGCGCGCGCAGGAACAGGAAGGCTGGCTGTCCCGTCCCGCCATCGAATACTGCGCCGATCTGCTGGGCATGCCCTATATCCGCGCGCTCGAGGTCGCGACCTTCTATTTCATGTTCCAGCTCTATCCGGTCGGCACCGTCGCCCATATCCAGATCTGCGGCACCACGACCTGCATGATCTGCGGCGCCGAGGAACTGATCCGGGTCTGCAAGGAAAAGATCGCGCCGGCGCCGCATACGCTTTCGGCCGATGGCCGCTTTTCCTGGGAAGAGGTCGAATGCCTGGGCGCCTGCACCAATGCGCCCATGGCCCAGATCGGCAAGGATTTCTACGAGGATCTGACCGCCGAAAGACTTGCGGCGCTGATCGACCGCGTCGCGGCGGGCGAAGTGCCGCTGCCGGGCCCGCAGAACGGCCGCTTCTCGGCCGAGGCCCTGGGCGGCCCGACCGCGCTGGCCGATCTGAAGGGCGGCGAGCAGTATAACGGCAGCGTGGCGCTGGCGGTGCGGCTGGGCGATACGATCACGCGCATCGACGGCACCGAGGTCCCGATCACCACGCCTTGGCTTGGCGCGGAAAAACACGCTTAAATCACGGGGGCGGAAAGAAGTCCGATCACGATGGAACGGGTTGAGTGCAACAGGAACTGCTGGATCTCGGCGGCCATCGCCGGGGTCTTGGTGCTGTTGTCCGCCTCGGGCATCGGTGATCTGCACTGGCTGGCCGGGCTGTTCCTGGGTGCGGTGACCTTCGCGCTGTTCGGCGCGCTGATGGTCTGGCTGATCTGCGAGGGGCAACCCGAGCCGCTGCCGCCCTTCGTGCCGGTGATGCCCGAGGATCTGCAGCGCCGCCAGCTGGACAGCCAGCCCGAGGCGCTGCTGGTCTCGGCCTTGCTGCCCGAGCAGCCGACGGCGGCGCAGATGCCCATGGACAAGGCCATGCCGGCCGGGGCAGCCGCGCCGACGGCCGACGACCTGCGGCGGATCAAGGGCATCGGCCCCAAGATCTCGGACTGGCTGCAGGAACATGGCGTGACGCGCTATGCGCAGATCGCCGCCTGGGACCGTGACGCGGCTGCGGGTTTCGCGCAGCGCATGGGCCGGATGGGCAGCCGGATCGAGGCCGACGACTGGGTCGGCCAGGCGAGACTGCTGGCGGCGGGGGGTGAGACGGCCCATTCGCGCCGCGTCGATACGGGCGAGGCCGGCTGATGGCCCGCCCCGCGAGACAGGACCCGGCGCAGAGCCCTCCGGCCGATGCGCGGCAGATGCGGCTGGTGGCGGTGGTGATCGCCGTCACCATGGCGCTGTGGCTTGGGGTGCAATGGCTGGGGGGCCAGCAGGACTGGCCCGCGAAATACGCCTTTCTCGCCGATCTGGCGGCGATTGGGGCCTTGATCTGGTCGCTTCTGGTGACCTGGCGGATCTGGCGGCGGCGCAATGCGTCCTCGCAGGGACAAGGATAAGACGATGCTGAACGATCAGGACCGGATCTTTACGAACATCTACGGCATGGGCGACCGCAGCTTGGCCGGCGCGCAGAAGCGCGGCTGCTGGGACGGCACCGCCGCCATCATCCAGCGCGGCCGCGACAAAATCATCGACGAGATGAAGGCCTCGGGCCTGCGCGGCCGCGGCGGCGCCGGTTTCCCGACCGGGATGAAATGGTCCTTCATGCCCAAGGAATCGGACGGCCGCCCGTCCTATCTGGTCATCAACGCCGACGAATCCGAACCCGCGACCTGCAAGGACCGCGAGATCATGCGCCACGATCCGCATACGCTGATCGAGGGCGCGCTGATCGCCAGCTTCGCCATGGGCGCCCATGCCGCCTATATCTACATTCGCGGCGAGTTCATCCGCGAGCGCGAGGCGCTGCAGGCCGCCATCGACGAATGCTATGACGCGGGGCTGCTGGGCCGCAACGCCGCCCAGTCGGGCTGGGATTTCGACCTTTACCTGCACCACGGCGCCGGCGCCTATATCTGCGGCGAGGAAACCGCGCTGCTGGAAAGCCTTGAGGGCAAGAAGGGCATGCCGCGCATGAAGCCGCCCTTCCCGGCGGGCGCGGGCCTCTATGGCTGCCCGACCACGGTGAACAACGTCGAATCGATCGCCGTGGTGCCGACCATCCTGCGCCGCGGCGCCGAATGGTTCGCCGGCTTCGGCCGCCCGAACAACGCGGGCGTGAAGCTGTTCGGCCTGACCGGTCATGTGAACACCCCCTGCGTGGTCGAAGAGGCCATGTCGATCCCCATGCGCGAGCTGATCGAGAAGCATGGCGGCGGCATCCGCGGCGGCTGGAAGAACCTCAAGGCGGTGATCCCCGGCGGTGCCTCCTGCCCGGTGCTGACCGCCGAGATGTGCGAGACCGCCATCATGGATTACGATGGCATGCGCGAGCTGAAATCCAGCTTCGGCACCGCCTGCATGATCGTCATGGATCAGGACACCGACGTGGTGAAGGCGATCTGGCGGCTGTCGAAATTCTTCAAGCACGAAAGCTGCGGCCAGTGCACTCCCTGCCGCGAAGGCACCGGCTGGATGATGCGGGTCATGGAGCGGCTGGTGCGCGGCGATGCCGAGGTCGAGGAGATCGACATGCTCTTCGACGTGACCAAGCAGGTCGAAGGACACACCATCTGCGCCTTGGGCGATGCGGCCGCCTGGCCGATCCAGGGCCTGATCCGCAACTTCCGCGAGGAGATCGAGGACCGCATCAAGGCCAAGCGCACCGGGCGCATGGGCGCGATGGCGGCGGAGTAAGAGCCATGGCGCAGGTCCGGGACGATGCGGCGCGGCGGACCCCCTTGGGGGACGGCGCCGGCATGGCCGGGCAGCGCTCAAGACAAGGTGTCGAACCCATGGGGCGCGGCCGTGTTATGACCGGGTGTCATGACAGAAAGGCCAGAACCATGAAACTTCTGCCGCTTGCCCTGATGGGGGCCATGCTGGCGACGCCAGCTGCCGCGCTGGAGCCGTTGAGCAAGGAAAAATACGTCAACGACCGGCTGATCGCGGCGCGCATCGCCGACCGCATCCGCCGCACCTGTCCCAGCATCGACGGCCGGATCCTTTACGCCTATGGCGAGGCCCGCAAGCTCAAGCGCTATGCCGAGCGGAAGGGCTATTCGCGGGCGCAGATCGACGCCTTCCTTGACAGCAAGGACGACAAGAAGCGCATCTATGCCGTGGCCGAGGACTATCTGGTCCGCAACGGCGCCACGGCCGACGATCCCGAGAGCTTCTGCCGGATCGGCCGGCAGGAGATCCAGAAGAACACCGTGATTGGCAGCTTGCTGGTGGCGAAATGACGAAATGGCTCAACCGGATCGGACTGGGACTGATGGCCGCCGCGGCGGCGGCGATGATCGGGGCGGACGCCTTCGCGGGCGAGCCCTCGGACCCGTTCCAGCCGACGGCGCAGAAATTCTACCTGCAATTCTCGATCTTCGCGCCGGGCGACCTGCAATGCGACGCGACCGGACCGGGCGTGCGCACCAAGCTGACGCGCGGAATCACCGGCGCGCCGCTGCTGCGCATCACCGGCAATGCGGCCGGGGCCGAGATCGCCTGCTGGACCCGCGACGGCAGCCGCTATACCACCGATGTCAACCGCAGGGTGCGCTATAACACCGCCGGCGCGGTGCGGGCGACGGTGATCTTCCAGCCCGGCCAGGAAGCGGCCGCCGTGCTGGTCGCGCGCGACAATGAATCAGACAGAATGGTGCCGACCGTCTATCCGCGAGCCTTCGTGAAGGTGCAGCAATGACGGCGCACAGGACAACCGGGCCAGCCTTGGACCAGCATTTGAAACTCGCATCGGCCAGCCGCCGCCGCGGGGCATGAGGGAAGACGAAAGATGGCAGATCTTCGCAAGATCAAGATCGACGACGTGGTTATCGAGGTCGATCCGAACCTGACCCTGATCCAGGCCTGCGAGCAGGCGGGGATCGAGGTGCCGCGCTTCTGCTATCACGAGCGGCTGTCGATTGCCGGCAACTGCCGCATGTGCCTAGTCGAGGTGGTGGGCGGCCCGCCGAAGCCCGCCGCCTCTTGCGCCATGCAGGTCAAGGATCTGCGTCCCGGCCCGGACGGCGCGCCCTCGGAAGTCCGCACCAACTCGCCCATGGTCAAGAAGGCCCGCGAGGGGGTGATGGAGTTCCTGCTGATCAACCACCCGCTGGACTGCCCGATCTGCGATCAGGGCGGCGAATGCGACCTGCAGGACCAGGCCGTCGCCTATGGCGTCGATTTCAGCCGCTATCGCGAGCCGAAGCGCGCCAGCGAGGATCTGAACCTCGGCCCGCTGGTCGAGACGCACATGACCCGCTGCATCTCCTGCACCCGCTGCGTGCGCTTCACCACCGAGGTCGCCGGCATCACCCAGATGGGCCAGACCGGGCGGGGCGAGGACAGCGAGATCACCAGCTATCTGAACGAGACGCTGAACTCGAACCTGCAGGGCAATATCATCGACCTGTGCCCGGTCGGGGCGCTGGTGTCGAAACCCTATGCCTTCTCCGCCCGGCCCTGGGAGCTGACCAAGACCGAATCCATCGACGTGATGGACGCGCTGGGGGCGAGCATCCGTGTGGATACCAAGGGCCGCGAAGTCATGCGCATCCTGCCGCGCAACAATGACGCGGTGAACGAGGAATGGATCAGCGACAAGACCCGCTTCGTCTGGGACGGGCTGCGCCGCCAGCGCCTGGACCGGCCCTATATCCGCGAAAACGGCAAGCTGCGCCCGGCCTCCTGGCCCGAGGCGCTGGAGGCCGCGGCGCAGGCGATGCAGGGCAGGAAAGTCGCGGGGCTGATCGGCGACCTGGTCCCGGCCGAAGCCGCCTTCAGCCTCAAGCAACTGGTCGAGGGCCTGGGCGGCACGGTGGAATGCCGCACCGACGGCGCGCGGCTGCCGGCCGGCAACCGCTCGGCCTATGTCGGCACGGCGCGGATCGAGGACATCGACAGCGCCAAGCGCATCCTGCTGATCGGCACCAACCCGCGCGACGAGGCGCCGGTGCTGAATGCCCGCATCCGCAAGGCCTGGGCGCAAGGCGCGCAGGTCGCCCTGATCGGCGAACCGGTGGACCTGACCTATGACTACCGCCATTTCGGCAGCGACCGGGCCGCGCTGGCCAAGCTGCTGGACGAGGATCTGGCGAACAAGGACGGAACGTCCGGCATCGTGATCGTCGGCCAGGGCGCGCTGCGCGAGGCGGATGGCGAGGCGGTGCTGGCCAATGCCATGCGCATCTGCGAACTGGGCGATTGCAGGCTGCTGGTGCTGCACAGCGCCGCCGGTCGCGTCGGCGCCATGGATGTGGGCGCGGTGACCGATGGCGGCCTGCTTGCCGCCATCGACGGCGCGGAAGTGATCTACAACCTCGGCGCCGACGAGGTGGACATCGCTCCCGGTGCTTTCGTGATCTATCAGGGCAGCCATGGCGACCGCGGCGCGCATCGCGCCGATATCATCCTGCCCGGTGCCTGCTATACCGAGGAAAGCGGCCTGTTCGTGAACACCGAGGGCCGGCCGCAGCTTGCTGCCCGCGCCAATTTCGCGCCGGGCGAGGGCAAGGAGAACTGGGCCATCCTGCGCGCGCTTTCCGCCGAACTGGGCAAGACCCAGCCCTGGGACAGCCTGGCCGGGCTGCGCCGCAAGCTGGTCGAGGCGGTGCCGCATCTGGCGCAGATCGACCAGGTGCCGCAGAACGACTGGCAGCCGCTCGACCGTTTCGACCTGGGGCAGGCGAATTTCCGCTATGTGATCCAAGACTTCTACCTGACCAACCCGATCGCGCGCTCCTCGCCGCTGATGGGTGAGCTTTCGGCGATGGCGGCGGCGCGCAAGGCCGCGCCCCTGGCGGCGGAGTGAACAGGATGCGGTCCCGTCTGGCCCTGCTGATCGGAATGGGTGCGACGGCCCTGCTGGCCGGCTGCGGCGATTCGAAGACCGATTCGCGGCCCCAGCCCAAGCCGGCGGAGCTGGGCGTGGCGGTGCTGCAAAGCGATGGCGGCTCGCCCTACAAGAAGGTGCTGACCAAGGGCCGGATCTCGACCAAGTCGGGCGAGATCCTGATTCTGGAGCCCGACGGATCGGTCAGCGAGATGGCGCTGGACAGCCCCGAGGGCCGCGACGCCTTCGCGGTGACCGAGGCGGACTTGCTGGCGTTGAACGCCAATCTGGATCTGGACCTGTCGGGCCTGCCGGACATGGGCCCGGTGCGCAAGCGCGAACCCACGGCGCAGGAAAAGGCGCTGGCCGCATTCGCCGCCCGCACCCGGCCGCTGCGGCTGAACCTGCCGTCGAGCTTCGAGGCCGATCCCAAGGATTTCCAAGGCGCGCGGGTGACGGGTCTGGCGAATTCGCGCAAGGGCGCGGACAGCCTGGTGGAAGTGACCGCGAACCTGCGAGGCGGGGTGGACGCCGACACGGCCTTCGCCTATGCCACATGCGCGCTGGCCAACTGGGCCGATGCGAAGGGGGCAGCTTACGCCCGCCACATCCGCACGCTCAGGGACAAGCGCAACGGCAAGATGGTCGTCGGCTCGGTGTTCACCCTGTCCGCGGAAAAACCGATGGGCCTGACGGTGATGACAACGAAAGAGACCTTGCAGGAATGCAAGGCACGCGGCATTCCCGCGGCGTGAGAGAAGGGACGAAAGATCATGGCTGAATTCTGGGCCTCGCCCTACGGTTTCGCGCTCAGCCTGCTCTTGCAGGGTCTGGCGGTCATCGCCTTTGTCATGGGCTCGCTGATCTTCATGGTCTATGGCGACCGCAAGATCTGGGCGGCGGTGCAGATGCGCCGCGGCCCGAACGTCGTCGGCCCCTGGGGCCTGCTGCAGACCTTTGCCGACGCGCTGAAATACGTCGTCAAGGAAATCGTCATCCCGGCCGGCGCCGACAAGTTCATCTTCTTCCTTGCGCCCTTCCTGTCGATGATGCTGGCGCTGTTCGCCTTCGTGGTGATCCCTTTCGACGACGGCTGGGTCATGGCGAACATCAATGTCGGCATCCTGTTCGTCTTTGCCGCCTCCTCGCTGGAAGTCTACGGCGCGATCATGGGCGGCTGGGCCTCGAACTCGAAATACCCGTTCCTGGCCTCGCTGCGCTCGGCCTCGCAGATGATCTCCTACGAGGTGTCGATGGGGCTGATCATCATCGGCATCATCATCTCGTCGGGCTCGATGAACCTCAGCGAGATCGTGCTGGCGCAAAAGGGCGATTACGGCCTGCTGAACTGGTACTGGCTGCCGCACCTGCCGATGGTGGTGCTGTTCTTCGTCTCGGCGCTGGCCGAGACCAACCGCCCGCCCTTCGACCTGGCCGAGGCCGAATCCGAGCTGGTCGCCGGCCATATGGTCGAATACTCGTCCACGCCCTACCTGCTGTTCATGGCCGGCGAATACATCGCCATCTACCTGATGTGCGCGCTGCTGTCCTTGCTGTTCTTCGGCGGCTGGCTGTCGCCGGTGCCCTTCATCGCCGATGGCTGGTGGTGGATGGTGATCAAGATGTGGTTCTGGTTCTACATGTTCGCCATGGTCAAGGCGATCGTGCCGCGCTACCGCTACGACCAGTTGATGCGGATCGGCTGGAAGGTGTTCCTGCCCCTGTCGCTGGGCTGGGTGGTGCTGGTGGCGATCCTGGCCCGTTACGAAGTGCTGGGCGGATTCTGGGCCCGCTTCGCGGTCGGAGGATAAACCATGTATTCCAACAAGCTCGCCGAGGCATTTGCCAAAGCCAGTGAGACCGACAAGGTGGAGCTGGCGCATTTCCTCGCCAACAACCTGGACACGGCGGAACATGCGCGCGACGGCGCCCGCGTCAGGGAATATGTCGCCGCGTTCGACCGTTTCGCGGCCCCGAAGCAAGGGGAACGTTTCTGATGGCCTTCGATTTCGCGCGGGCGACCAAGTATTTCCTGATGTGGGACTTCATCAAGGGCTTCGGCCTGGGCATGCGCTATTTCGTCTCGCCCAAGCCGACGCTGAACTACCCGCATGAGAAGGGCCCGCTGTCGCCGCGCTTCCGCGGCGAACACGCGCTGCGCCGCTATCCGAATGGCGAGGAACGCTGCATCGCCTGCAAGCTCTGCGAGGCGGTCTGCCCGGCCCAGGCCATCACCATCGACGCCGAACCGCGCGAGGACGGCAGCCGCCGCACCACGCGCTACGACATCGACATGACCAAGTGCATCTATTGCGGTTTCTGCCAGGAAGCCTGCCCGGTCGATGCCATCGTCGAGGGGCCGAACTTCGAATACGCCACCGAGACCCGCGAAGAGCTGTTCTACGACAAGCAGAAGCTGCTTGCGAACGGCGAGCGCTGGGAGGCCGAGATCGCCCGCAACCTGCAGATGGATGCGCCCTACAGATGACCGATGCGCTCACCAGGCTTTTCGCGCAGATGATGGCTTCCGGCCAGGAGATGGCGCGTGCCTTCAACCCGGCGCTGGAACATTTCGACATGCGCGCCATGGAAAAGCTGGTGCCGACGATCCCTGCCGACATGCTGGAAATGTGGTTCGGCAAGACCTTCAACCGCGAGGGGCTGGACGCCAAGACGCGCCTGCTTCTCACCATCGGCGCGATCACCGTGCAGGGCGCGCTGGCCGAGCCGCAATTGCGCCTGACCATTCGCCAGGCCATCGCGGCCGGCGCCACGAAACGCGAGATCGCCGAGACGATCTTTCAGATGAGCATGTTCGGCGGGCTGCCTGCGATGCAGAAGGCGCTTGAGATCGCCCAGAGCGTCTATGCCGAGGAGGACGAGGAATGATGACCTTCGCTTTCTACCTGTTCGCGATCTGCTGCTGCGTCGCGGGCTTCATGGTCGTGATCAGCCGCAACCCGGTGCATTCGGTGCTGTGGCTGATCCTCGCCTTCTTCTCGGCGGCCGGCCTGTTCGTGCTGCAGGGCGCGGAATTCGTCGCCATGCTGCTGGTCGTGGTCTATGTCGGCGCCGTCGCGGTGCTGTTCCTGTTCGTCGTGATGATGCTCGACGTGGATTTCGCCGAGCTCAAGGGCGAGCTGGCGCGCTACCTGCCGCTGGCGCTGGTGATCGGCGTGGTGCTGCTGGCGCAGCTCGGCATCGCCTTCTCGGGCTGGACGGCCTCGGAACAGGCCGAGGCGTTGCGCGCGGCCCCGGTGATCGAGGGGGTGCAGAACACCCGCGGCCTGGGCATGGTGCTTTACGACCGCTACGTGCTGATGTTCCAGCTGGCCGGGATGGTGCTGCTGGTCGCGATGATCGGGGCCATCGTGCTGACCATGCGCCACCGCCGCGATATCAAGCGCCAGAACGTGCTGGAGCAGATGTGGCGCGACCCGGCCAAGGCCATCGAGATGCGGGATGTGAAACCGGGCCAGGGGCTTTGACCGCGGCGGATCGGGCCGCGGCAGCCATCGGGACCGCCGCTGCGGCCCCAGTAGCAAACGGATATTTCAACGGGTGAACGACCCGGAGGGACCAGGACGATGATCGGATTGACACATTACCTTGTGGTGGGGGCGATACTTTTCGTCACCGGCATTTTCGGCATCTTCGTGAACCGAAAGAACGTCATCGTCATCCTGATGTCGATCGAGCTGATGCTTCTGGCGGTGAACATCAATTTCGTCGCCTTCTCGACCCATCTGGGCGATCTGGCGGGGCAGGTCTTCACCATGTTCATCCTGACCGTGGCGGCGGCCGAAGCCGCCATCGGCCTGGCGATCCTGGTCGTCTTCTTCCGCAACCGCGGCACCATCGCGGTGGAAGACGTCAACGTGATGAAGGGATAAGGCGGCATGGAAAAGATCGTCCTCTTTGCGCCCCTCGTCGGGTCGCTGATCGCCGGCTTCGGCTGGCGCGCGATCGGCGAGAAGGCCGCGCAGTACCTGACCACCGGCATCCTGTTCCTGTGCTGCCTCATCAGCTGGTATCTGTTCCTGTCCTTCGACGGCGTGCCGCGGCACATCTCGGTTCTGGACTGGGTGGTGGTCGGCGACTTCCACGCGGAATGGGCGATCCGGCTGGACCGGCTGACCGCGATCATGCTGGTCGTGGTGAACACGGTCTCGGCGCTGGTACACATGTATTCGCTGGGCTACATGGCCCATGACGACAACTTCACCCATGACGAACATTACAAGGCGCGTTTCTTCGCCTATCTGTCGTTCTTCACCTTTGCCATGCTGATGCTGGTGACGGCGGACAACCTCTTGCAGATGTTCTTCGGCTGGGAGGGCGTCGGCGTCGCCTCCTACCTGCTGATCGGCTTCTATTACAAGAAGCAGTCGGCGGGCGCGGCGGCGATGAAGGCCTTCATCGTCAACCGCGTCGGCGATTTCGGCTTCCTCCTGGGCATCTTCGGCCTCTACTGGCTGACCGGGACGATCCAGTTCGACGAGATCTTCGCCCAGGTCCCCGAGATCGCCCAGACCCAGATGCATTTCCTGTGGCGGGACTGGAACGCGGCGAACCTGCTGGGCTTCCTGCTGTTCGTCGGCGCCATGGGCAAATCGGCGCAGCTCTTTCTGCACACCTGGCTTCCCGACGCGATGGAGGGTCCGACCCCGGTTTCGGCGCTGATCCATGCCGCGACCATGGTGACGGCCGGCGTGTTCCTGGTCTGCCGCATGTCGCCGCTTTACGAATTCGCGCCGGACGCCAAGAACTTCATCGTCATCATCGGCGCCACGACCGCCTTCTTCGCCGCGACCGTGGGGCTTGTGCAGAACGACATCAAGCGCGTCATCGCCTATTCGACCTGCTCGCAGCTGGGCTACATGTTCGTGGCGGCCGGGGTCGGCGTCTATTCGGCGGCGATGTTCCACCTGCTGACCCATGCCTTCTTCAAGGCCATGCTGTTCCTGGGCGCCGGCTCGGTGATCCATGCCATGCACCACGAACAGGACATGCGGAACTATGGCGGGCTGCGCAAGAAGATCCCGCTGACCTATTGGGCGATGATGATCGGCACCTTCGCCATCACCGGCGTCGGCATCCCGCTGACCCATATCGGCTTTGCCGGCTTCCTGTCCAAGGACGCGATCATCGAAAGCGCCTGGGCCGGCGGTGCCTATGCCTTCTGGCTGCTGGTCATCGCCGCCTGCTTCACCAGCTTCTATTCCTGGCGGCTGATCTTCCTGACCTTCTACGGCAAGCCGCGCGGCGACCATCATGCCCATGACCATGCGCATGAAAGCCCGCCGGTGATGACCATCCCGCTGGGGGTGCTGGCCATCGGCGCGGTCTTTGCCGGCATGGTCTGGTACGGCCCCTTCTTCGGCGACCATCACAAGGTCACGGAATATTTCCACATCGCCGGCACGCATGAAGCGGCCGAGGGCGAAGCGGCGGAACACGCGACCGCCGAGGCCCCGGTGGAACATGCCGCCGCCGATACCGCGACCGCCGAGGGCGAGGCAGCCCCCCCCCCTGCGCATGTCGCCGCACCGGTCGGCGGTGCGATCTACATGCATCCCGACAACCACATCATGGACGAGGCGCACCATGCGCCTGCCTGGGTCAAGGTCTCGCCCTTCATCGCCATGGTGCTGGGGCTGGTCACCGCGTTCTTCTTCTACATCGCCAACCCGACGCTGCCGCGGCGGCTGGCGGCGCAGCAGCCGGCGCTGTATCAGTTCCTGCTCAACAAGTGGTATTTCGACGAGATCTACGACTTCCTCATCGTCCGCCCGGCGAAATGGCTTGGCCGCGCGCTGTGGAAGGGCGGCGACGGCGCCGTCATCGACGGCACCATCAACGGGGTGGCCATGGGG
Organism: Paracoccus simplex; assembly: GCF_042648325.1. NCBI lineage: Bacteria > Pseudomonadati > Pseudomonadota > Alphaproteobacteria > Rhodobacterales > Paracoccaceae > Paracoccus > Paracoccus simplex. The sequence goes on from NZ_JBHRXE010000019.1 coordinate 24,507, forward strand.
CTGATCCCGCGGCTGACCCGCGCGGCGGTCCGGGTGCAATCGGGCTATCTGTTCCACTACGCCTTCGCGATGGTTCTGGGCATCGTGGGCTTGCTGATCTGGGTGATGATGCGGGGCGCGCACTGACATGACGAACCTTCTTTCCATCATCACCTTCCTGCCGATCGTCGCCGCGATCATCATGGCGCTGTTCCTGCGCGGCCAGGACGAGGCCGCGGCACGCAACGCCAAGTGGCTGGCGCTGCTGACCACGACGGCGACCTTCGTGATCTCGCTCTTCGTGCTGTTCCGCTTCGACCCGGCCAATACCGGCTTCCAGTTCGTCGAAGACCACGCCTGGATCATGGGCCTGCGCTACAAGATGGGCGTGGACGGCATCTCGGTGCTGTTCGTGCTGCTGACCACCTTCATGATGCCGCTGACCATCCTCTCGACCTGGCAGGTCGAGGTGAAGGTCAAGGAATACATGATCGCCTTCCTGGTGCTGGAAGGGCTGATGATCGGCGTCTTCACCGCGCTGGATCTGGTGCTGTTCTACCTGTTCTTCGAGGCCGGCCTGATCCCGATGTTCCTGATCATCGGCATCTGGGGCGGCAAGGACCGCATCTATGCGTCCTTCAAGTTTTTCCTCTACACCTTCCTCGGCTCGGTGCTGATGCTGGTGGCGATGATCGCCATGTACCGCATGGCGGGCACCACCGACATTCCGACGCTGCTGGGTTTCGACTTCCCGTCCGAGACCTATCGCCTGCTGGGCATGACCGTGGTCGGCGGCACGCAGATGCTGCTGTTCCTGGCCTTCTTCGCCAGCTTCGCGGTCAAGATGCCGATGTGGCCGGTGCATACCTGGCTGCCCGACGCGCACGTTCAGGCGCCGACCGCCGGCTCGGTCCTGCTGGCGGCGGTGCTGCTGAAGATGGGCGGCTACGGCTTCCTGCGCTTCTCGCTGCCGATGTTCCCGGTCGCCAGCGGCGTGGCGCAGCCCTATGTCTTCTGGCTCTCGGCCATCGCCATCGTCTACACCTCGCTGGTGGCCTTGGCGCAGTCGGACATGAAGAAGGTCATCGCCTATTCCTCGGTCGCGCATATGGGCTACGTGACCATGGGCATCTTCGCGGCCAACCAGGTCGGCGTCGACGGCGCCATCTTCCAGATGCTGTCGCACGGTTTCATCTCGGGCGCGCTGTTCCTTTGCGTGGGCGTCATCTACGACCGCATGCACACGCGCGAGATCGACGCCTATGGCGGGCTGGTGAACCGGATGCCGGCCTATGCCGCGGTGTTCATGTTCTTCACCATGGCGAATGTGGGCCTGCCCGGCACCTCGGGCTTCGTGGGCGAGTTCCTGACCCTGCTCGGCACCTTCCGCGTCAACACCTGGGTGGCGCTGGTTGCGGCAACCGGGGTGATCTTCTCGGCCGCCTATGCGCTTTGGCTGTATCGCCGGGTGACCTTCGGCCAGCTGATCAAGGAAAGCCTGAAGTCGATCACCGACATGACCCCGCGTGAGCGCTGGATCTTCGTGCCGCTGATCGCCATGACGCTGATCCTGGGCGTCTATCCGCGGCTGGTGACCGACGTGACCGGACCGGCGGTGGAAAGCCTGCTCAATGACTATAACCAAAGCCAGCCGGCGGCGCCCGTCGCCACGGCCCAAGCCAGCCACTAGGGGGCAGACATGACCTCGCTCGACTTCTCGACCATTCTGCCCGAGGTGGTGCTGGCCGCTTACGCTTTGGCCGCGCTGATGGCCGGGGCCTATCTCGGCAAGGACAAGCTGGCGCGGACGCTGCTCTGGGCGACGGTCGTGGCCTTCCTGGTCATCGCCGCCATGATCGGCCTTGGCAGCCGCGCCGATCAGGCGGCGTTCCACGACATGTTCATCGACGACGGTTTCTCGCGCTTCGCCAAGGTGGTGACGCTGGTCGCCGCCGCCGCCGTCCTGGCGATGAGCGCCGACTACCTGCAGCGTCGCAACATGCTGCGCTTCGAATTCCCGGTTCTCGTCGCCCTGGCGGTGCTGGGCATGATGTTCATGGTCTCGGCCGGCGACCTGCTGACGCTCTACATGGGGCTGGAGCTGCAATCGCTGGCGCTTTACGTGGTCGCCGCCATGCGCCGCGACTCGGTGCGCTCGTCCGAGGCCGGGCTGAAGTATTTCGTGCTGGGCTCGCTCAGCTCGGGGCTGCTGCTCTATGGCGCCTCGCTGGTCTACGGCTTTGCCGGCACCACGAACTTCTCGGGCATCATCACCGTGATCGAGGGCGGGCACCTGTCGCTGGGCGTGCTGTTCGGCCTGGTGTTCATGCTGGTGGGCCTGGCCTTCAAGGTCTCGGCCGTGCCCTTCCACATGTGGACGCCGGACGTCTATGAGGGCTCGCCGACGCCGGTGACCGCCTTCTTCGCCACCGCGCCCAAGGTCGCGGCCATGGCGCTGATCGCGCGGCTGGTCTTCGACGGTTTCGGCCATGTCATCGGCGACTGGAGCCAGATCGTCGCGGCGCTGGCGGTGATGTCGATGTTCCTGGGCTCGATCGCCGGGATCGGCCAGAGCAACATCAAGCGGCTGATGGCCTATTCCTCGATCGCGCATATGGGCTTCGCGCTGGTCGGCCTGGCCGCCGGCACCGCGCTCGGCGTGCAGTCCATGCTGCTTTACATGACCATCTATGCGGTGATGAACGTCGGCACCTTCGCCTTCATCCTGTCGATGGAGCGCGACGGCGTGCCGGTCACCGACCTGGCCTCGCTGAACCGCTTTGCCTGGAACGAGCCGGTCAAGGGGCTGGCCATGCTGGTGCTGCTGTTCAGCCTGGCAGGCGTGCCGCCGACCCTGGGCTTCTTCGCCAAGTTCGGCGTGCTGACCGCAGCCGTCGATGCCGGGCTGGGCTGGCTGGCGGTGCTGGGCGTCATCGCCTCGGTCATCGGCGCCTTCTACTACCTGCGCATCGTCTATTACATGTATTTCGGCGGCGAGAGCGAGGGCGTCACCTCGCGCATGGGCGCGGTGCAGTATCTGGGGCTGATGGTCCCGGCGCTGGCCATGCTGGTCGGAGCCATCAACATGTTCGGCGTCGATGCCGCCGCCGGCCGTGCCGCCGAAACGCTGGTGACGCCGACCCTGGCCGCCGGACAAGCCGCCGAACCCGTTCTGGCCACCGAGCCCGACCAAGGTGAGTGAGCCCTGGCCCACGGGCGTGGCCCGCCATGTGCTGGCCCGCACCGACAGCACCAATGCCGAGGCGCTGAGGCTGGCGCCCGGTCTTTCCGGCCCGGCCTGGGTGATGACCCGCGACCAGTTCGCGGGTCGCGGCCGTCGCGGCCGGGACTGGGTGATGCCGGCCGGAAACTTTGCCGGCACGCTGGTGACGCGGCCCAGGGGCGGGCCGCTGGGCGCGGCGCAACTCTCTTTCGTCGCGGCGCTGGCGCTTTATGATGCACTTGCCGATGCCTGCGGCCCCTCGGTGCGGCTGGCGATCAAATGGCCCAATGACGTGCTGCTGAACGGCGGCAAGGTGGCCGGCATCCTGCTGGAAAGTTCCGGCTCGGGTTCGGGCGTGCAGGCCGTCGCGGTCGGCATCGGCGTCAACCTGGCCGCCGCACCGGATGCGGCGGCGGTCGAGCCCGGCGCCGTGCCGCCGGTTTCGGTGCGGGGCGAGACCGGCCATGCCGTCGACCCCGAGGATTTCCTCGACCTGCTGGCCCCGGCCTTCGCGCGCTGGCAGGCACAGCTCGACACCTACGGCTTCGCGCCGATCCGCAATGCCTGGCTGGCCCGCGCGGCGAAGCTGGGCGAGCCCATCACCGCCCGCACCGGGCGGCTGGAAAGCCACGGCATCTTCGAGGGCATCGACGACAGCGGCGCGCTGATCCTGCGCACGGCGGCCGGGCGGCAGGTCATTCCCGCCGCCGATGTCTATTTCGGGGGCTAGGGCCATGCTGCTTTGCATCGACACCGGCAACACCAACACGGTCTTTTCGGTCTGGGACGGCAAGCGGTTCGTCGGCCTGTGGCGCATCTCGACCGACCATCGCCGCACGGCGGACGAGTATTTCGTCTGGCTGTCCACGCTGATCTCGTTGCAGAAGCTGGAACTGAACATCGACGCCTGCATCATCAGCTCGACCGCGCCGCGGGTGGTGTTCAACCTGCGGGTGCTCTGCAATCGCTATTTCGATACCCGTCCGCTGGTGGTGGGCAAGCCGGACTGCCTGCTGCCGGTGGCGCCGCGCGTCGATTTCGGCACCGTGGTCGGCCCCGACCGGCTGGTGAACACCGTCGGCGCCTTCGACCGGCACGGCCCGGACCTGATCGTGGTCGATTTCGGCACCGCCACCACCTTCGACGTGGTGGACACCGACGGCGCCTATGTCGGCGGCGTCATCGCGCCGGGGGTGAACCTGTCGCTCGAGGCGCTGCACATGGGCGCGGCGAGCCTGCCGCATGTCGACGTGACCATGCCCGTCAAGGTGATCGGCACCAATACGGTGGCCTGCATCCAGTCGGGGATCTTCTGGGGTTATATCGGCCTGGTGCAGGGCGTGGTGGACAAGATTCGCGAGGAACGCGGACGGCCGATGCAGGTTATAGCTACGGGCGGGCTGGCGCCGCTGTTCGACCAGGGATTTGATTTATTTGACGCGATCGAGGACGATCTGACCATGCATGGCCTGCGCCTGATCCACGATTACAACAAGGAGTTGGGCAATGGCTGAGCGCCTGATCTATCTGCCGCTGGGCGGCGCGGGCGAAATCGGCATGAACGCCTATGTCTACGGCTATGGTCAGCCGGGACGCGAGCGGCTGATCGTCGTCGATCTGGGCGTGACCTTCGGCGACATGGACAGCGCGCCGGGCATCGACCTGATCATGGCCGATGTGGCCTGGCTGGAAGCCAATCGCGACCGCATCGACGCGATCTTCATCACCCACGGGCACGAGGATCACGTCGGCGCGCTTGGCCTGCTCTGGCCCAAGCTGCAAAAGCCGGTGCATTGCCGCCGCTTTACCGGCGCGCTGGCGCGGTTGAAGCTCGAGGAGGCCGGCCAGCCCGTCGACCAGATCCACATCCATGCGCCGCGCCCCGACGTGGTGACGGCGGGTCCGTTCCGGGTGCAATTCGTCCCGGTCAGCCATTCGATCCCGGAAAGCTCGGCGCTGATCATCGACACGCCGGCGGGGCGGATCGTGCATACCGGCGATTTCAAGCTGGACGGCACCCCGGTGGTGGGCGAGGCCTTCGACCCGATCCTCTGGCACGAGATCGCGAACGAGGGGCAGGGGGTCAAGGTGCTGACCTGCGATTCGACCAACGTCTTCTCGCCCCATCCCGGCCGGTCCGAGGCGGTGCTGGCCAATCCGCTGCTGGATTTCGTCATGGCGCAGCGGCAGCTGGTGGTGGCGACGACCTTCGCCAGCAACATTGCCCGGCTCAAGACCCTGGCCGAGGCCGGCATCGCCGCCGGCCGCAAGATCTGCCTTTTGGGCCGGGCCATGCGCCGCATGGTCACCGTCGCGGTCGAGACCGGCATCCTGACCAGCTTCCCCCCGGTCATCAGCCCCGAGGAAGCCTCGGAACTGCCGCGCGACAAGGTGATGCTGATCGTCACCGGCAGCCAGGGCGAGCGCCGCGCCGCCAGCGCCCAGCTGTCGCGCGGCCGCTATCTGGGCATCCAGCTGAAGGACGGCGACAGCTTCCTGTTCAGCTCGCGCACCATCCCCGGCAACGAGCGCGGGGTGATCCGCATCATGAACGCGCTTTCGGAAATGGGCGTCGACCTGTATGACGCCGATGACGGACTCTATCACGTCTCGGGCCATGCCAACCGCCCGGATATCGAGGCGGTGCACGACCTGCTGAAGCCGCAGATCGTCATCCCGATGCATGGCGAGCACATGCATCTGCGCGAACATGCCAAGCTGGCCGAGGCGCGCGGCATTCATGCGATGGTGGCGACCAACGGCACCATGCTGGACCTGTCGGGCGAAGCGCCGCGGGTGGTGGACCAGATCGACACCGGCCGGCTCTATCTCGACGGCACGGTGCTGATCGGCGCCATGGATGGGGTGGTGCGCGACCGCATCCGCATGGCGCTGAACGGCCATGCCATGGTCTCGGTGATCATCGACGAGGACGACACGCCGCTGCCCGACGCCTGGGTGGAACTGTCCGGTCTGCCGGAACAGGGCCGCGCCGGCGTGCCGCTGGCCCGCAACATCGAAAGCGAGTTGGCCGAGTTCCTGGAACGCGCCGATGACCGCACGGTCATGGACGACGACCGCCTGGAGGAAGGGATCCGCAAGATCACCCGGCAAGTCTCGATGGAGGAGATCGGCAAGAAGCCCGAGGTGACGGTGGTGATCTCGCGTCTGGCCGCGGAATGACTTGACCTCGACCCGCGCCCGGGGCATGGGCGCGGGCATGAGCGAATTCGATCCGAACCCTCCGCGCCGCAACTTCTACGGCCGCCGCCATGGCAAGACCCTGCGCCAGAGCCAGAAGGGCTACCTGTCCGAGGATCTGGGCAGCCTGCGCCCGCGCGGCATCACCGAGCAGGAGAACCCCGAGAGGACGCCCGTAGACCCGGCAGCCATCTTCGGCGACGCCCGCCCGGTCTGGCTCGAGATCGGCTTCGGCGGCGGCGAGCACATGGTGCACATGGCGGCGCGCTATCCCGAGATCGGCATCATCGGCTGCGAACCCTTCATCAACGGCGTCGCCATGCTGCTGGGCAAGATCCGCAATGCCGGGGTGCAGAATGTCAGCGTGCATCCCGGCGACGCGCGCGACCTGATGGACGTGCTGCCCGATGCCTCGATCAGCAAGGCGTTCCTGAACTATCCCGACCCCTGGCCCAAGGCACGCCATCACCGCCGCCGCTTCGTGACCCCCGAGCACCTGATCCCGCTCGCCCGCGTCATGAAGCCGGGCGCCGAGTTCCGCGTCGCCACCGACATTCCCGACTACGTGCGCCAGACGCTCGAGGAGGTGCCGCAGGCCGGCTTCGCACTGGTCGCCGAGGGGCCGCAGGCATGGGACGACTGGCCCAGCACCCGCTACGAACAGAAGGCGCTGCGCGAGGGCCGGGCGCCGCATTACGTCACCTTCCGCCGGCAGGCATGAATTTCCGCCGGGCTGATTGCGCCCGGTCGCCGTGACCGCTATCACCTTGCGCGACAAGCACGAGGGGGCCTTCATGTCACATTCCGCCGAACCGCTTCCGATGACCGCCCGTCGTTCGGGTCCCCTGACGGGCGAGGCCAAGGTGCCGGGCGACAAGTCGATCAGCCACCGCGCGCTGATCCTCGGCGCGCTGGCGGTGGGCGAGACGCATATCACCGGCCTGCTGGAAGGCCAGGACGTGCTGGACACCGCATCGGCGATGCGGGCCTTCGGCGCCCGGGTGGAACGGCTGGGCGAGGGGGAATGGCGCGTCGACGGCGTCGGCACCGGCGGCTTTGCCGAGCCCGAGGGCGTGATCGACTGCGGCAATTCCGGCACCGGCGTGCGGCTGATCATGGGCGCCATGGCCACGACGCCGATCACCGCCACCTTCACCGGCGATGCCAGCCTGTCGCGCCGCCCGATGGGCCGCGTCACCGACCCGCTGGAACAGTTCGGCTGCGAAGTGACGGCGCGCGAGGGCAAGTGCCTGCCGGTGACCATCAAGGGCGCCGCCGATCCGGTGCCGGTGCGCTACAGGACCCCGGTCGCCTCGGCGCAGATCAAGTCGGCCGTGCTGCTGGCGGGCCTGAATGCGCCGGGCGAAACCGTGGTGATCGAATCCGAGCCGACCCGCGACCATACCGAGCGGATGTTGGCCGGCTTCGGCGCCAGCATCCGCACCGAGACCACCGACGAGGGCCATGTCATCACCCTGCAGGGCCGGCCGGAACTGAAACCGCAGCCGGTGGCGGTGCCGCGCGACCCGTCCAGCGCCGCCTTCCCGGTGGCGGCGGCGCTGATCGTGCCGGGCTCCGAGATCCGTGTGCCCGGCGTCAGCCGCAACCCGACCCGGGACGGGCTCTATGCGACGCTGCTGGAAATGGGCGCCGACATCACTTTCGAGAACCCGCGCGAAGAAGGCGGCGAGCCGGTGGCCGACCTGCTGGTGCGCCACGGCCCGCTGAAGGGCGTGACCGTGCCGCCGGACCGCGCCGCCAGCATGATCGACGAATTCCCCATCCTGTCGGTCATCGCCTGCTTCGCCGCGGGCGCGACCGTCATGCAGGGTGTCCATGAACTCCGGGTCAAGGAAAGCGACCGCATCGACGCCATGGCGGTCGGCCTGCGCGCCAATGGCGCCAAGGTCGAGGACAGCCCGGACAGCATGACCGTCCACGGCCAGGGCGGGCTGACCGGCGGCGCCACCTGCGCCACGCATCTCGACCACCGCATCGCCATGTCCTTCCTGGTCGCCGGCCTGGCCTCCGAGCAGCCGATCCGCGTGGACGACGGCGGCCCGATCACCACCTCCTTCCCGGATTTCCTGCCGCTGATGCGCGGCCTCGGCGCGCAGATCGACTAAGGCGCAGGGGCGCCCGTCACGGGTGGCGCCCTGCTTCTTCTTTCCCCGAATAGCCCAATCCCACCGCGAAACCGAACCGGGCCGCGCCGCCCTGCTGCGCCCCGGCCTTCACCGTTTCCCAAATACCCCGGCACCCGCGCCGCCGCCCGGCACCCGCGCCGCCGGGCGCGGCCTCAGCCCGTCTTGGCGGCGGCCAGCGGATAGCCGATCCCGGCCAGCGCCGCGCGGATCTCGTCCAGGATCGCCGGGTCGTCGATGGTGGCCGGGGCCTTGAACGGCGCGCCATCGGCGATCTTGGCCATGGTGGCGCGCAGGATCTTGCCCGAGCGGGTTTTGGGCAGCCGCTCGACCACGCAGGCCGACTTGAAGGCCGCCACCGGGCCGATCCTGTCGCGCACCAGCCGCACCACCTCCGCCACCACCTTGTCATGGGGGGTCGCAACCCCGGCCTTCAGGCACAGGAATCCGACCGGAGACTGACCTTTCAGGCTGTCCGCCACGCCGATCACCGCGCATTCCGCCACGTCGGGATGCGACGCCAGCACCTCCTCCATCGCCCCGGTCGACAACCGGTGCCCGGCGACGTTGATCACGTCGTCGGTGCGGGCCATGATGTAGAGATAGCCGTCCTCGTCGATATAGCCCGCATCGCCGGTCTCGTAATAGCCGGGGAAATGCTCCAGATAGGACTTGCGAAAGCGGCTTTCCGCATGCCACAGCCCCGGCAAGGTGCCGGGTGGCAGCGGCAGCTTGATCGCGATGGCGCCCAGCGTGCCGGCAGGGACCGGATTGCCGCCCTCGTCCAGCACCTGCACGTCATAGCCGGGCATCGGCACCGAGGGGCTGCCCAGCTTGGTCGGCAGCATCTCGATGCCGATGGGATTGGCGGCGATGGCCCAGCCGGTCTCGGTCTGCCACCAGTGATCGACCACCGGCACGCCCAGATGCTCCTGCGCCCATTTCACCGTGTCGGGGTCGGCGCGCTCGCCGGCCAGGAACAGCGCCTGCAGGTCGTGCAGCTTGTAGCGCTTGATCCATTCGCCCTGCGGATCCTCGCGTCGGATGGCGCGCAAGGCGGTGGGGGCGGTGAAGAAGCTCTTGATGCGGTGGTTCTGGATGATGCGCCAGAACACGCCCGGATGCGGCGTGCCGACCGGCTTGCCCTCGAAGACCACGGTGGTGGCGCCGGCGATCAGCGGCCCGTAGCAGATATAGGAATGCCCGACGACCCAGCCCACGTCCGAGGCGGCCCAGAAGCGGTCGCCGGGATCGATGTTGTAGATGTTGGTCATCGACCATTGCAGCGCCACCAGATGCCCGGCGGTGTGGCGCACCACGCCCTTGGGCTGGCCGGTGGTGCCCGAGGTGTAAAGGATATAGGCCGGGTGGTTCCCCTCGACCGGCACGCATTCGGCGGGCTTCACGCCGTATTGGAAGCCGTGCCAGTTGAAGTCGCGGCCCTCGACCAGCTTCGCCACCTCCTGCTCGCGCTGGAAGATCACGCAGAACTCGGGCTTGTGCCCGGCCATGTCGATGGCGGCGTCGAGCAACGGCTTGTAATGCACCACCCGGTTGGGTTCGAGCCCGCAGGAGGCGGCGATGATCGCCTTGGGCTGGCAGTCGTCGATGCGCACCGCCAGCTCGTTCGCCGCGAAGCCGCCGAAGACCACGGAATGGATGGCGCCCAGCCGGGCGCAGGCCAGCATGGCCTCCAGCGCCTCGGGGATCATCGGCATGTAGATGATGACCCGGTCGCCCTTTTCGACGCCGCGCATCCGCAGCGCCCCGGCCAGCGAGGCGACGCGATCCTGCAATTGCCGATAGGTGATGCCCTTGGACGACAGGGTGATCGGGCTTTCGTGCTGGATGGCGACCTGGTCGCCGCGCCCGGCCAGGACGTGGCGGTCCACGGCGTTCCAGCAGGTGTTGACCATGCCGTCCGAGAACCATTCGTAGATCGGGGCCTTGTCGTCGAAAAGCGCCTTCGAGGGTTTCTGCTGCCAGTCGATCGCCTCGGCGGCCTGCATCCAGAATCCATCGGGATCTGCCTGCCAGGCGGAATAGACGTCACGATATCCCATGAAACAACTCCTCCCCGAGCTATTCCGTGGTTGTTAGGCGAGCGAAAAGCGGTTGTGCAAGAATGTTAACGCCCACAGCCGGGGGTGCGACAAAAAGTTTTGCAGAATCCTGCCGCCAAACGGCGGATGGCTTTGCAAAGCCGGGGTTTCTTTGCGCATGGCTGAAAAATGCCCGGGCCTTTGCAAAATGGCCGCCGGGGAAACGGGCCGCGGCAGAATCACCGCGGCCCGCGCCGTTCATTTGTAGTGGTCGACCGGGGTGCCGGCGATGGCGCTCATGTTCAGCAACCCGCGGGTGGTGATCGAGGGGGTGACGATATGGGCGAGGTTGCCCATGCCCATCAGGATCGGTCCGACCTCGAGCCCGTTCGCCTTGAGCTTCAGCGCGTTCCGGACCCCCGAGGCCGAGTCGGTGCCCGAGAAGACCAGCACGTTCGCCGCGCCCTCGATGCGGGAATTCGGCAGCAGTCGCTCGCGGATGGTCGGGTCCAGCGCCGAATCGACATGCATTTCGCCGTCGAAGATGAAATCGACGCCGCGCGCCTGCAGGATCTCCATCGCCGCGCGCATCTTGCGCCCGGAATCGGTGTCGAGATTGCCGAATTGCGAATGGCTGCACAGCGCCACCTTGGGCGAGATGCCGAAGCGGCGCACATGCCGGGCGGCGCCGATCGCCGTCTCGGCCACCTGTTCCGGGGTCGGCGAGTGGTTGACCTGGGTGTCGGCGATGAACAGCGGTCCGTCTTCCAGAATCATCAGCGACAGCGCGCCATGCGGGCGCAGCCCGTCGCGGGCCAGGACCTGGGTGATGTAGTTCAGGTGCCAGCTGTATTGGCCGAAGGTGCCGCAGATCAGGCTGTCGGCCTCGTTGCGGTGGACCATGACGGCGCCGATGGCGGTGGTGTTGGTGCGCATGATGGCGCGGGCGACTTCGGGGGTGACGCCGCGCCGGGCCATCAGCTCGTGATAGGTGCCCCAATAGTCGCGATAGCGGGGATCGTTTTCCGGGTTCACGATCTCGAAGTCGCGGCCGGGGCGGATCGGCAGGCCGGCGCGCTCGGCACGCATCTCGATCACCTCGGGGCGGCCGATCAGGATCGGCGCGTCGGTGGTTTCCTCCAGCATGGCGTTGGCGGCGCGCAGCACCCGTTCATCCTCGCCCTCGGCGAAGACGATGCGGCGGTTGGCGGTGGCGGCGGCCTCGAAGACCGGGCGCATGATCAGCGCCGAGCGGAAGACCGAGCCGTCCAGCTTGCGCTTGTAGGCGGCGATATCCTCCAGCGGCCGGGTGGCGACGCCGGTTTCCATCGCCGCTCTGGCCACGGCGGTCGAGACCACGCCGATCAGCCGCGGGTCGAAGGGCTTCGGGATCAGGTAGTCCGGGCCGAAGCTCAGCGTCTCGCCGCGATAGGCCGCCGCCGCCTCGGCCGAGGTGGTGGCGCGGGCCAGCGCCGCGATGCCCTCGATGCAGGCCAGCTGCATCTCGTCGTTGATCGTGGTCGCGCCCACGTCCAGCGCGCCGCGGAAGATGAAGGGGAAGCACAGGACGTTGTTGACCTGGTTCGGATAGTCGCTGCGGCCGGTGGCGATGATCGCGTCGGGGGCGACGGCGCGGGCGTCCTCGGGCAGGATCTCGGGCGTGGGGTTGGCGAGCGCAAAGATGATCGGGCGCTTGGCCATGCGGGCGACCATCTCGGGCTTCAGCACGCCGGGGCCGGACAGGCCCAGGAACAGGTCCGCGCCCTCGATCACCTGGTCCAGCGTCCGCAGGTCGGATTTCTGCGCGTATTCCGCCTTTTGCGGCGTCATCTCCTCGGTCCGGCCGTCGTGGACCAGGCCGGCGATGTCGCACAGCCAGACATTCTCGCGCTTGACGCCCAGCTTCAGCAGCATGTTCAGGCAGGCGATGCCGGCCGCGCCGCCGCCGGTCGAGACCACCTTGATATCCTGGAACCGCTTGCCGGCGATGTGCAGCGCGTTGGTGGCGGCGGCGCCGACGACGATGGCGGTGCCGTGCTGGTCGTCGTGAAAGACCGGGATGTTCATCCGCTCGCGGCACAGCTTCTCGACGATGAAGCAGTCGGGGGCCTTGATGTCTTCCAGGTTGATGGCGCCGAAGGTCGGTTCCAGCGCGCAGACGATCTCGGCCAGCTTTTCCGGGTCGGGCTGGTTCAGTTCGATGTCGAAACAGTCGATATTGGCGAATTTCTTGAACAGGACCGCCTTGCCCTCCATCACCGGTTTCGAGGCGATGGCGCCGATATTGCCCAGCCCCAGCACGGCGGTGCCGTTCGAGACCACGGCGACCAGATTGCCGCGCGCGGTATAGCGGGCGGCGGTGGCGGGATCGGCCTTGATTTCCAGGCAGGCCTCGGCCACGCCGGGGGAATAGGCGCGGCTCAGGTCGCGGCCGTTGGCAAGCGGCTTGGTCGCGCGCACCTCGAGCTTACCCGGATGCGGGAATTCGTGATAATCCAGTGCCGCCTGCCTGGCGTTGTCCTGCCGGCGTTCTTCCATGGCCAGAGCCCTCTCCTCTCAAGATGGTTCAGCGTTAAACTATTTTTTCGCGGGGGAACAGGGGGCATCGCCGGGCGGGCGGCCCTCTGCCGGTCTTGCATCGGGACGGGGGCGCGCGCAAAACTGGAAGCGGCAAGGCGGTGGCGAAAAAGGGGACCGGCATGACGCTTCTGGATGCGGCGCGCGAGGTGCGGGAGCGGGCCTATGCGCCCTATTCGAAATTCAAGGTCGGCGCGGCGGTGCGCGGCGTCTCGGGCCGGATCTATGCCGGCTGCAATGTCGAGAACGTCGCCTATCCCGAGGGCACCTGCGCCGAGGCCGGGGCCATCGCCCTGATGGTCGCCTCGGGCGAGACCGAGCTGGTCGAGGTCGCGGTGATGGCCGACAGCCCGACCCCGGTGCCGCCATGCGGCGGCTGCCGGCAGAAGCTGGCCGAGTTCGGCCGCGCCGATACCCCGGTTCTGCTGGCCACCGTCCGCGGCGCCGAGCTGGCCACCACCATCGGCGAGCTGCTGCCCGGACGTTTCGACATCTCGCATCTCTCGGGCACCGAATGACGCCAGCCGATCCCCGTCTGGATCCGCGTCCGGTGATCGCCGCCGTCCGCGACGGGCGCGGGCTGGACGGGGCCGGCGCGGCGCTGATCGCCCGCGGCCTGGCCGAGGGCTGGGTCAGCGACGCCCAGGCCGGGGCCTTCGCCATGGCGGTGCTGATGCGCGGCCTGGACGCGGCGGGGCGGGTGGCGCTGACGCTGGCCATGCGCGATTCCGGCGACGTGCTGCGCTGGGACTTGCCGGGGCCGGTGGTGGACAAGCATTCGACCGGCGGCATCGGCGATACGGTCAGCCTGATCCTGGCGCCGCTGGTCGCCTGTTGCGGCGCCTATGTGCCGATGATCTCGGGCCGGGGGCTGGGCCATACCGGCGGCACGCTGGACAAGCTCGAGGCCATCCCCGGCTTCCGCACCGCGCTGGCCGAGGACGAGTTTCGCCGGGTGGTGGCCGGGACCGGCTGCGCCATCGTCGCGGCGGGGCCCGAGCTGGCGCCGGCGGATGCGCGGCTTTACGCGATTCGCGACGAAAGCGCGACGGTCGGCTCGCTGGACCTGATCACCGCCTCGATCCTGTCGAAGAAGCTGGCGGCGGGGCTCGATGCGCTGGTGCTGGACGTGAAGCAGGGCTCGGGCGCCTTCCTGCGCAATCCGCAGGCGGCGCTGGACCTGGCGCGCGCCCTGGTCTCGACCGCGCAGGGCGCCGGCTGCCGGGTCCGGGCGCTGGTGACCGACATGGACCAGCCGCTGGCCCGTGCCGCCGGCAACGCGCTGGAACTGCGCGAGGCCATCGCCGTCTTGACCGGCGCCCAGGGGCAGGGCGCGCTGCGCGAGCTGTCGCTGTCGCTGTCCGCGGCCTGCCTCGATCTGGTCGGGCTTTCCGGGGCCGGGGCGGCGCTGCAAGGCGGCGCGGCGGCCGAGCGTTTCGCCCGCATGGTGGTGGCGCAAGGCGGGCCGGCCGACCTGCTCGACCGTCCCGACCGCCACCTGCCGGCCGCGCCGGTGATCCGCCCCGTGCCCGGCCATGGCCGCGTCGCCGCCATCGACACCGAGGCGCTGGGGCACGCCGTGGTGGCGCTTGGCGGCGGCCGGCTGCATGCCGGCGACCGCATCGACCCGCGGGTGGGTCTTGCGGATCTGCTGCGCATCGGCGAAGAGGCCGGCGCGGGCCGCCCCCTGGCCTTCGTCCATGCCGCCTCGGAAGCGGCGGCCGAGGCGGCGGTCGCCACGGTGCAGGCCGCCTATCTGCTGGGCGACGGGCCGGGACCGGGCCCGCTGATCCGCTGCGAGGTATCGCCCGATGACTGACAGTCGCGCCTTCCTGATCGTCATGGATTCGGTCGGCATCGGCGGCGCCCCCGACGCGGCCGAGTTCTTCAACGACGGCCTGCCCGATAGCGGCGCCAATACCCTGGCCCATATCGCCCGGGCGTGCCCGCTGGCCATGCCCAATCTCGACGGGCTCGGTCTGGGCGCGGCGGTCCGGCTGGCCAGCGGCGAGGCGGCGCCCGGCCTCGATGCCCGGCCGCAGGGGCTTTGGGGCGCCGCGACCGAAGTGTCGCGCGGCAAGGACACCCCCTCGGGCCATTGGGAGATCGCCGGCGTGCCGGTGCCGTGGGAGTGGCATTATTTCCCCGATACCCGCCCGGCTTTTCCGCCCGAGCTGACCGCCCGCATCGCGCAGGCCGCCGGCACCGAAGGCATCCTCGGCAACGAGCACGCCTCGGGCACCGAGGTGATCGCGCGGCTGGGCGCCGAGCATCTGCGCGGCGGCTGGCCGATCTGCTACACCTCGGCCGACAGCGTGCTGCAGATCGCCGCGCATGAGCAGGCCTTCGGGCTCGAGCGGCTGTATCGGCTGTGCCGGGACGTGGCGGCCATGGTCCATCCCCTGCGCGTCGGCCGGGTGATCGCCCGGCCCTTCACCGGGGCCGAGGGGGCTTTCACCCGCACCGCCAACCGCCGCGACTATGCCATCGCGCCGCCCGGCCGGACCATCCTCGACGCGGCGCAGGCGGCCGGGCGCGTCACCCATGCCATCGGCAAGATCGGCGACATCTTCAGCCATCGCGGCATCGACCGGCTGCACAAGGGCCGGTCCGATGCCGATCTGGCCGAACACCTGCTGCGGCTCGCCGACGAGGCCGAGCCGGGCAGCCTGACCTTTGCCAATTTCGTCGAGTTCGACAGCCTCTACGGCCACCGCCGCGACATCAAGGGTTATGCCCGGGCGCTGGAATGGTTCGACGGCGTGGCCGGCGCGCTGATGCGGCGGCTGCGGCCCGGCGACCTGGCGCTGTTCACCGCCGACCATGGCAACGATCCCAGCTGGCACGGCACCGACCACACCCGCGAACGGGTGCCGGTTCTGGGCTGGGGCTATGGCGCGCGCGCGGTCGGGCTGGTGGGCTTTGCCGATATCGGTGCCTCGGTCGCCGCGCATCTGGGCCTGCCGCAGGTCGGGCCGGGGAGAGCCTTCCTGTGAAATCCGTGAAGAAGATCGAGCTGCACCTGCACCTGGAAGGCGCCGCGCCGCCGGGCTTCATCCGCGCGCTGGCGGCCGAGAAGCAGCGCGACATCGGCGGCATCTTCGACGCGCGCGGCGCCTATGCCTATCGCGGCTTCGACGAGTTCCTGCGCGTCTACGAGGCTGCGACCTCGGTCCTGACCGGTCCGCGCGACTATGCCCGGCTGCTGGCCGAGGTGCTGGCGGAATGCGCCGAACAGGGCGCGATCTATGCCGAGCTGTTCGTCTCGCCCGAGTTCTGCGGCGGCGCCGAGCTTTCGGCCTGGCGCGACTATCTCGCCGCGATGGAGGAGGTCGCCGCCGCGGCCGAGCGCGACGGCATCGCCAGCCGCGCCATCCTGACCGCGATCCGGCATTTCGGCCCGGAACGCGCCCGCCGGACGGCGCTTTGCGCCGCCGAGACCGCGGGCGGCTGGGTCGCCGGCTTCGGCATCGGCGGCGCCGAGAATGTCGGCGAACTGCGCGATTTCGCCTGGTCCTTCGATTGCGCGCGCGAGGCCGGGCTGGGCCTGACCGCCCATGCCGGCGAATGGCGCGGGCCGGAGTCGGTCCGCGATGCCCTGTCGCTGGGCGTTGCCCGCATCGGCCACGGCATCCGCGCCGTCGAGGACCCGGCGCTCCTCCGCGACCTGGCCGAGCGCGGCACCACGCTGGAGGTCTGTCCGGGTTCCAATGTCGCGCTCGGCATCGTGCCGTCCTGGTCCGCCCATCCCATCGCCCGGCTGGCCGATGCGGGCGTGCGGGTCACGGTCTCGACCGACGATCCGCCCTTCTTCCACACTTCGCTTTCCCGCGAATACCAGATGCTTGCCGATGCCTTCGGCTGGGCCGAAGATGAGTTCCGGCAGATGAACCTCTGGGCCGTCGATGCGGCATTCTGCGACGAGACCACCCGCACCCGCCTGCGAAAGGACCTGACATGACCCGGCACCTGACCATCGTCGACCACCCCCTGGTGCAGCACAAGCTGACGATCATGCGCCAGAAGGATGTTTCCACCGCGGGTTTCCGCCGCCTGCTGCGCGAGATCAGCCTGTTGCTGGCCTATGAGGTCACGCGCGAGCTGGAACTGACCACGATCCGCATCGAGACGCCGATTTGCGAGATGGAGGCGCCGACGCTCGAAGGCAAGAAACTGGCGCTGATCTCGATCCTGCGGGCCGGGAACGGGCTTCTGGACGGCATTCTCGAGCTGATCCCGGGCGCGCGCGTGGGCTTTGTCGGCCTGTATCGCGACCCCGAGACGCTGCAGCCGGTGGAATATTACTGCAAGGTTCCGAAGGAATTGGACGCGCGCATGACCATCGTGGTCGATCCGATGCTGGCCACCGGCAACAGCTCGGTCGCGGCCATCGACATGCTGAAGGAACGCGGCGCGAAAAACCTGCGATTCCTGTGCCTTCTGGCCGCGCCCGAGGGGGTCGAGCGCATGCGGCAGGCCCATCCCGACGTGCCGATCTTTACCGCCGCGCTGGATGAGCGGCTGGACGATCACGGCTATATCGTGCCGGGCCTGGGCGATGCCGGAGACCGCATGTTCGGCACCAAATAGGCCGGCGTTAACCGCAGGTTCAGGGTTTTTGCCCTATCACCGTCCCAAAGGGCCGATTCGGGAACGGGACGATGCTGTGGATGCTGCGGATGATGCTGGCGCTGCTGCCGGGACTGGCGCTGGCCCAGGATCTGCGCCCGGCCGAGGAACCGCCGGCGGATTTCTTTGCCCGGCAATATATCGACAGCCGGGGCTGCGTGTTCCTGCGCGACGATGCCGGGCTGTGGGCGCCGCGCCTGGCGCGCGACGGCTCGGCGACCTGCGGCTATCCGCCGACGCTGTCGGCGCGCGGGCTGGACGGCAAGCCGCGGCTGCGGGCGCTGGACCCCGATGCCGGGCGCAGCCATGCCGAGTTGCTGGAGGAAACGCTGTCCCAGGCCGTCATCACCAACCTGCGGCCGGGCGAGCTGGCCAGCGACCCCCGGCCGATGGAGACCCTGCCCGACAGGGGCGGCGAGCCTGCCTCGGCCGGCCCGGCCGAGGCCTTGCGCGCCGCGCTGAGCGCGGCGCCGGCCCTGCGTCAGGGCATGGGCGGTGCGTTGCAGCCGAATCGCCGGCTGTGCGAACTGCTGGGCTATGACGGCGCGCCGGGCGCGGCCCGGCTGGGCGCGGACCCGTCGCAGGGCTATTGCGGCTCGCTGAACCCAGCGGACCTGTCGCGTCTCAGCTTCATGCGCCCGGCCGGCCATCCGGCCACCGCCACGGCCGCGCGGGTCGCGCCGCTGCCGCCAGCGGCGACAGCGCAAGCCGCGACGGTGGCGGGGCTGGGCCGCCAAACCGTTCCCGGGCCTGTGCCGGCCGCGAAGCCGGCCGCTGCGGCACGAGCGATCGTCCCCCAGGACAAGCCCGGGACCAGGCCGCAGCCGGCCGGCAAGAGCCACGGGGGTGCTGGCGCTGCGACCTCCGCCGTCGGCACCATCCCCGCGGGCGCGCGCTATGTGCAGCTTGGGACCTTCGGCAATCCCGACAATGCCGAGCGCGCGGCCCGGCGGCTGGCCGGGCTGGGCTATCCGGTGCTGCGTGGCAGGGACCGGGTGAACGGGCGCGAGGTGCAGTTCATCATGGCCGGCCCGTTCGACGACCGCGAATCCATCGTGCGCGCGCTGGATGCCATCCGCCGCGCCGGCTATCGCGATGCCTTCCCACGCTGACCCAAGCTGGCGGGCGGTCCTGGGGCGGATGGGCGGCTGGCTGCGGGCCGCCGCCGCCTGCCTGCGGCCCCGCCATCCGGCGTCACTGGTCGCAGATCTCCTGCAGGGCGATCCATTCCCGGTCGCTCAGCACCGGCTTGGGCGCGGCGGTGCGGAACGGGTCGGCCTCGATCAGGCCCAGCGTGGCCTCTCCGGTCGGGTCCAGCGAGCGGGCATAGGGCTCGCTCGAGAGGCCGGCGCGGGTGAAATAGGCCAGCAACTGCTCGTCCTCGGGGCGTGGCACCGGATCGGCCAGCAGTTTCTCGCCATAGCCCGACAGCGAGGCTGCCGGCAGCGTTCCCGCGGTCAGCAGGTGGAAGGTCGCCCGCGGTCCGGCATAGCGCAGCGCGGCCAGCAGTGGGTCGTTCGCGACCGCCGCCGCCTGCGCGGCGAGGATATGGCCCGCCGCAACCTCGGGCGAGAGCTGGCCTTCGATCAGGTCCTCGCCCAGCACGGTGATCGGGCCGGGCAGGCGAAGCGCCCCGCGCAGCGTGGCCGGGACCACGGCGATCTGCGCCTCGGGGCCCATCAGCCGCATCGCCAGCTTCTGGCGCACCATGTCGCCCGCGGGCCGCGAGCAGGGGCTGCCGGTGGTCTTGGCGATCTCGGCCAGCACCATGCGCCCGATTTCCGCGCGTTGCGCCGGCGGGGCGATGTCGGCGGCATGTCGCACCAGCGCCGGCGGCACCCAGAACAGCGCCAGCACCGCCATGACCGCGGCGGCGCCCAGCATCAGCCCGCCGCGCAACCGGCCGGGATGCGGCTTGCTGGCCTCGATCACCTGATGCACCTTGGAGATGGCCGCGATCATCAGCTCGTCGTCGATTTCCAGCTCTTCGCCGGCATCGGCGCCGCCCGGCGCGTAGCGGGCCGGCAGCTTGCCGGGGTTGAGCCGCGTCACCGCCGGCAGCGACCAATGCGCCAGCGGCATTTCCGAGCGCGGATCGGTCAGCACCAACGTCGCATCGCCGAACGAGACGATGACGTCGCGCAGCTGCGATTTCGGCGTCTCGCGCCAGATTCCCGCTGCCTCCAGCCGTTGATATTGGTTCAGCGCTGTCATTGCTGCGCGACCGGCCTCCGCTGCCTTTTCCCGACCATAAGCCAAGCCCGGCGCCGGTCAACGGCCCCTGTTGTCACGGAAATTCCGCGCCGGCGCCAGAGTGTCCGCGATGGGCCGCGACAAAATTCGCCATGCGCCCGAGGGCGGTCGCAGGGGCGCCCCCGGTCCCGCGCGAAACCCGCATGCAGCGCCTTCCGCATCCTGCCGGACCACCGTCACGGTCCCGGCCGGTTCGCGCCCTGCACAGGGGACGGGAACGAGGCGGACCAGCCGGGCTCAGGCGTTTTCGGGGACGGCCATGCCGCGCTCGCGCGCCAGTTCGCGGATGCGGTTCTGCAGCTTTTCAAAGGCGCGCACCTCGATCTGGCGGATGCGCTCGCGCGAGACGTCGTAGCGCGAGGACAGGTCCTCGAGCGTCATCGGATCGTCGCGCAGCCGGCGCTCCATCAGGATGTCCTTTTCGCGGTCGTTCAGCACGTCCATGGCGGCGATCAGCATCTCGCGCCGCGTCGACAGCTCGTCGGCCTCGGCGAAGGCCTCGGCTTGGTTGGCATCCTCGTCCTCAAGCCAGTCCTGCCATTGCGCCGTCGATTCGCCGTCGCCCGAGCCCACCGTCGCGTTCAGCGAGGCATCGCCCCCCGACAGCCGGCGGTTCATGTCGATGACTTCCTGCTCGGAGACGTTCAGGTCGTTGGCGATCTGGGCGACGTTCTCGGGGCGCAGGTCGCCTTCCTCCAGCGCGCCCAGCTTGGACTTGGCCTTGCGCAGGTTGAAGAACAGCTTCTTCTGGGCGCTGGTCGTGCCCATCTTCACCAGCGACCAGGACCGCAAGATGTATTCCTGGATCGAGGCGCGGATCCACCACATCGCATAGGTGGCCAGCCGGAAGCCCTTTTCCGGATCGAAGCGCTTGACCGCCTGCATCAGGCCGACATTCGCCTCGGAGATCACCTCGGCCTGCGGCAGGCCGTAGCCGCGATAGCCCATGGCGATCTTGGCGGCGAGCCGCAGGTGGCTGGTCACCAGCTTCTGCGCCGCCTCGGGATCCTCGTGATCCGTCCAGCGCTTGGCCAGCATGTATTCCTCCTCCGGCTCCAGCAGGGGAAACTTGCGGATTTCCTGCAAGTAGCGGTTCAAGCCCTGTTCGGGGCTGGGGGCCGGAAGGTTCGTGTAGTTCGCCATCTGAAAATCCCTGTCCCGCAGAGCAGCGGGCAATTGTGAACGCTATCAGCGCGGTCCGGGTTCCGTCAGCCCGGCGCGCCGCGCAGTTTGGCCAGCAACCCGGCCATGTCGGGCGGCAGCGGGCTGGCAAAGGTCAGCGTCTGGCCGCTGACCGGATGTTCGAAGCCCAGCTCGGCCGCATGCAGGGCCTGGCGGGGAAAGGCGGCGACGGCGCTTGCGGCCTCCGCCCCCAGCGCCCGGGCAGAAGCCCGCCTGTTTCCACCATAGACCGGGTCGCCGACAAGGCCCAATCCCGCATGGGCCATGTGCACGCGGATTTGATGGGTGCGGCCGGTCTCCAGCCGGCATTCGACCAGCATGGCGGCGGGCGGCGTGCCGAAGGTCTCGACCACCCTGGCCCGGGTCACGGCATGGCGGCCGTTGTGAAAGCTGACCGCCTGGCGCTGCCGGTCGCCGGGATGGCGGCCCAGCAGGGTGGTGATGCGCAGCACCCCGCCAGGTTCGAAGGCCAGGCCCGGCAGGCCGCGCAGCCGCGCATCCGCCGGGTCGATCATGCCATGCGCGATGGCGAGATAGCGGCGCTGCGCGCTGTGATCGGCGAATTGCCTTGCCAGGCCCTGATGGGCGCGGTCGGATTTCGCCACCACCAAGAGGCCCGAGGTTTCCTTGTCGATCCGGTGCACGATGCCCGGCCGCGCCGCGCCGCCGATGCCGGAAAGGCTGTCCGCGCAATGCGCCAGCAGCGCGTTGACCAGCGTGCCCGACGGGCTGCCGGGTGCCGGATGCACCACCATGCCGGCGGGCTTGTCCACCACGATCAGGTCTTCGTCCTCATAGGCGATGTTCAGCGGGATCGCCTCGGGCAGGGCGTCAAGCGGCTCGGGTTCGCCGATCTCGACGAAATAGTCGCCGGATTCGGCCCGCGCCTTGCCGTCGGTGACGGAACCCGAGGGGCCGGTCACCGCGCCCTCGGCGATCAGCCGGGCCAGCCGCGAACGCGACAGCACCGCCTGCTCTGGTGCGCAGAGGGCAAGCGCCTTATCAAGGCGCTCGGACAGACCTTCGGGAATGGTGATGAGGATTTCGGCCATGGCACGGGATGATAGGCTGGATGCGGGGCCAGAGGAAGCGCTGCCGATGCTGCGCTGGCTGCGCTTTCTGGTGACCGCGCTGGCGGCGGTGATGGGCCTGGGCGTCTTGGTGATCGCGGCGCTTCTGTGGCTGCGCCTGTCCGAGGCGCCGCTGCCGGAACTGCCCGAGCACATCGCCCTGCCCGAGGGCGCGACGCCCGCCGCCGTCACCTTTGCCCGCGACTGGATCGTGGTGGTGACGGAAGCGGGCGCGGTGCTGCTTTACGACCGCCAGGGGCGGCTGCGCGACCAGGTTCAGCCCTGAGCCGAGTCACCGGCCTTGCCGCCGTTGGTGCCGGCGGCACCGGGGGCCTTGCCTTCCAGCGCATCCAGCCGGGCACGCAGTTCGGCATTCTCGGTCCTTGCCTTGATCGCCATTTCGCGCACCGCCTCGAATTCCTCGCGGGTGACGAAGTCGCGCTCGGCCAGCCAGCGGTCGATCCAGCTGTTGAAGGCGGTCTGCGCCTCGTCCTTGGCGCCCTGCGCCACGCCCATGGCGTTGGTCATCAATTTCGAGAGATCGTCGAGAAAGCGGTTGTTCGCGGTCATGGCGGGCCTTTCGGTTCAGCGTCGGCCCCTATATGGCCCTGCCGGGGCCGCTGTTCAATTGCCTGACGGCGGCGGTTGACACCGGGCCGCCCCCGCGTAGCCTGCCCGCGCCGAAACGAGGAGCCCATGATCCCCTTTCCCGACATTTCGCCCGAGATCTTCACCATCCATCTTTTCGGCATGGATTTCTCGCTGCGCTGGTATGCGCTGGCCTATCTGGCCGGGCTGCTGATCGGCTGGCGCATCATCGTGGCGCTGATGCGGCGGCCGCGGCTTTGGGGCGATGGCGCGCCGATGCGTCCCGAGCAGGTCGAGGAATTGCTGACCTGGGTGATCGTCGGCGTGGTTCTGGGCGGGCGGCTGGGCTTCGTGCTGTTCTACGAGCCGGGCTATTACCTGGCCAATCCCGGACAGATCCCGGTGATCTGGCGCGGCGGCATGTCCTTTCACGGCGGTTTCCTGGGCGTGGTGCTGGCCTCGTGGTGGTTCTGCCGGCGGCACGGCATCCCGGCGCTGCGGCTGGCCGATGCGCTGTCGGTGGCGACGCCCGTCGGGCTGGGCCTTGGCCGGGTGGCGAATTTCATCAATGCCGAGCTGTGGGGGCGGCCGACCGACGCGCCCTGGGGGGTGATCTTCCCGGGCGAGGCGGCGCAGGCCTGTCCCGGCGTCACCGGCCCCTGCGCCCGGCATCCGAGCCAGCTTTACGAGGCCGGGCTGGAGGGGGTGCTGCTGGCGCTGGTGCTGGTGCTGCTGGTCCGCGCTGGCGGCTTGCGGCGGCCGGGGCAGGCGCTGGGGGTCTTCGTGATGGGCTACGGGTTGTCGCGCTTTGTGGTCGAGTTCTTCCGCCAGGCCGATGCGCAATTCATCACCCCCGACAATCCGCTGGGCCATGTGCTGGGCGGGCCGGTCTGGGGCGTGACCATGGGGCAGGTGCTGTCGCTGCCGATGGTGCTGGTCGGGCTGGCCTTCCTGATCCGCGCCCGCGCGCGGCCGGCCATCGCCCCGACCGCCGCATGACCCCGCTGGCGCGGACCATTGCCGCGCGCATCCGGCTGTCGGGACCGATGCGGCTGGACGACTACATGCAGCTTTGCCTGCTGCATCCCCAGCATGGCTATTACGCGACCCGCGATCCCTTCGGCGTGGCGGGCGATTTCACCACCGCGCCCGAGATCAGCCAGATGTTCGGCGAGATGGTCGGGCTGGCGCTGGCGCAGGCCTGGCTGGACCAGGGCCGCCCGGCGCCCTTCACCCTGGCCGAGATCGGCCCGGGGCGCGGCACGCTGATGGCCGACATTCTGCGCGCCATCCGCGTGGTGCCGGGCATGGCCGCGGCGGCGCGGGTGGTGCTGGTCGAGGCCTCGCCGCATCTGCGCCGGGTGCAGCGCGAAAAGCTGGGCGAAATCAGTCATGTGGAGGATGTGTCCGGGCTGCCGGAAGCGCCGCTGTTCCTGGTCGCCAACGAGTTTTTCGACGCGCTGCCGATCCGCCAGTTCCAGATGGGCGGGCAGGGCTGGGCCGAGCGGGTGGTGGTCCTGGACCCCGAGGGCGGGCTGGCGCTGGGGCTCGCCGCGGTGGCCGAACAGCCGCTGCCGCCTGCGCCCGAGGGCACGGTGCGCGAGCTTTGCTCGGCGGCCGGACCCATCGTCGCGACCCTGGCCGGGCGGATCGCGGCGCATGGCGGCTGCGCCATCGTCATCGACTATGGCGGCTGGGACGGGCAGGGCGACACCTTCCAGGCGCTGCGCCGGCACCGGCCCGAGGATCCGCTGGCCCATCCCGGCGAGGCCGATCTGACCGCGCATGTCGATTTCGCGCCGCTGGCCGGAACGGCGCGGGCCCTGGGCATCCGCGTCTCGGGCATGATAAGCCAGGGCGAATGGCTGTTGCGGCTGGGCATCGCGCAACGGGCGCAGCGCCTGGCGGCGGCCGGGGACGGCGGCGCCATGGCGGCGCTTCATCGCTTGACCGCGCCCGGCGAAATGGGTCACCTGTTCAAGGTGCTGGCCTTCTGGGCTCGCCATGCGCCCGCGCCTCCTGGAATAGAGCCCCTGGACGATGATGCACACCACGCTTGAGATCCTGACCCATCCGCTGCTCGCCTCGGTGCGGCATGGCTTCTTCACCCGCCGCGGCGGCGCTTCCTCGGGGCTGTTTTCCGGGCTGAACTGCGGCTATGGCTCGAGCGATCAGGGCGAGATGGTGACCATCAACCGCGCCCGCGTCGCCGAGGCGATGGGCGTGCCGCCGGGCGGGCTTGCCACCGTGCATCAGGTCCATTCCGCCGATGTCGCCGTGCTGCGCGCCGGCGACGAAGCCGCTGATTTCGCGACGATTCGCGCCGACGGCATCGTGACCGACCAGCCGGGCGTGGCGCTGGCGGTGCTGACGGCGGATTGCCAGCCGATCCTGCTGGCCGACCCCGAGGCCGGGGTGATCGGCGCCGTCCATGCCGGCTGGCGCGGTGCGCTGTCGGGGGTGATCGAGGCGGCGGTGGGCGCCATGAACGACCTGGGCGCCCGGCGCATCCGCGCGGTGATCGGCCCGACGATCAGCCAGCGCGCCTATGAGGTCGGCGAGGATTTCATGGACGCGTTCCTGGCCGAGGACCCGGACTATCACCGCTTCTTCGCCGGTGGGCCGAACGGCCGGCCGATGTTCGACCTGCCCTCGTTCGGGCTGATGCGGCTGCGCGAGGCCGGGGCCGAGGCGGAATGGACCGGGCGCTGCACCTATTCCGACCCGGAGCGGTTCTTTTCCTATCGCCGCAGCACGCATCAGAACGAGGCGGATTACGGGCGGCTGATCTCGGCGATCGCGCTGTGAGGCAACGGGCGTGCGCGGGGCGCGCAACGCGGCTTTCAAGGCGTTAATCCTGCTGGAAATGCGGGCGTGACGGCCGTACACCGGGCGTACACAGGCCGTATGCCGGGGGGCGGACATTCCCAGCCGGGCCGAGGGGGCCTTGGGCGCTGTCAGCGTCGCGGGACGCAGCGGTCACAAGACCGTTGCGTCAGCTGGGCAGGGTGGTTTTCCGCGGCAGCCGACGGAATGTTGCGCTGTGCAATTGTCCCGGGGCGAAAAACCGACCATGATCGGGGCGAGTGCTTTGGCGCGGAATGTCAGCAGCGATAGGATGTCCCGGTTGAACCCCCTGTTCTACAGCTTCGGGCTGATGCTGCTGGTTTTGGGCCCGATTTCCGGCGGCGCGGTTCGCGCCGAGGATGTCTCATTGCGGCCGGAGGACTTCATCCCGGTCATCCAGAGCCGGGCGATGACCGAGCGGCTGGATGAGCTGGCCGCAGTGTTCGAGAACGATCCGGAGGCCGTTGCATCCCTGGTCGACAATGAGATCGGCGGGCGCATCGCCATGCAGCGCTATGCAAGGGCGATGGTCGAGGCCGGGGCGGCGGCGCGGCTTGGCCAGCAATGGGCGTTGTTGATCGCCGACCCGGACAGCCTTGGGCGGCCGGTGTTTCAAGATGGCGGCGTCCGGTTCCCATTGGCGGCGAATGCGGGGTTTGCGACCGGGGCAATGATGACGGCGCTGAAGGATGACCAAGAGGCGGCCGAACGGTTTGCGCGCGGCGCAGATATCTCCACGCCGGTGGCGGGTGAGGCCGCGTCGGAATGGCTCATGAAAGCCGCCGCGCCTTTGTCGCGGCCGGCAAGGGCCGCATTCGGCAGCGCCATGCGCGCCGGCGCCCATCAGGAATAGGCGGTCCGGTTCGCCGGGCCGGGAAAACCGGGTCACGATGGCGAAGGGGCCGGTCGAGACCGATCTTCGGAACGGGGCATTCAACCCGGGTGGCCCAGGTCAGTGAACGGGCCGTGTCGCCCGCCGCGGAAGCGCTGGACCAGCAAGTCGAACAGCAATCGGAGTAACGATATGCGGACATATGCGATGCTTTTGGCATTTTTGGGGCTGACGATTGCACCGCCCTCGGCGGGGCAGGATTTTCCGGTTCCGTTTGACGGGCTTGCCACAGACATGGCGATGAATGCTTTGCACAGCTCGATGCTCAACAGCATGTTGGAGCAGAATGACGATGAGCCGGCGACGGAAACACGAGCTGCCGTGGAAACCGGCTATGCGGCATCGGCAGCGGTAAGCGCGCAGGCGCAGCGCCAGTTCATCGCCTTTGTCCGCGAGACCTCCGGTGCGGCCGGCGCCGAGGCGGTCGAACTGGAATTCAGAAAAGCAAGCCCGTCCCAGATCTGGGCCGGGATGGTCGCAGGGGACGGGCTGCGGCCAGGCGATGCGGTGGACGCAGTTGCAGGATACTGGATGCTCAACTGGATCATCGCCAACAGGGCGCATGAGACGGATTTTGATACCCGCCCCATATTGATTCAGGCCCGGTTGGCGCTGTCGCAAAATGGCGGTTTCCGGGCGTTGACCGAGGCGCAACGCCAGGAGCTTTCAGAGGTGTTGATGATGAACTTTCTCATTCAACAGGCTGTTTACAGTGATGCTGTGGCGAAGGGGAACGAGCCGATGCAGGCGGCGCTTGCCGACGCAGCAGTCGCGCGTTTTCGGAATGAGGCCGGGGTGGACCTGCGCGCGATTACGGTAACGGATCGCGGCTTCGCGTCCCGCTAGCTCGTGCCGGAGACCGCCATGCGACCGTCCCGGCCGACAAGCAGGCGATCATCCATCTTCAGATGGACCAAGCCTTCCGGCGCCGCCCTGTCGGCCGTCAACAGCGACGCCGGGCGGCGTCGCGCGACCGTCCGCACTGGCCTCAGCCCCTTTATCCCACCGCCGCCGCGCGTTCCTCGACCACCGCGAAGGGCACGCCGGGTTCGTCCTTGGCGCAGCGGATCACCAGCGAGGTCTTGACCGAGGCCACGTTCGGCGCCGCCGTCAGGCTTTCGGTCAGGAAGCGCTGGAAGCTCGGCAGGTCGGGCGAGACGCATTTCAGGATGAAGTCGATCTCGCCGTTCAGCATGTGGCATTCGCGCACCAGCGGCCAGTCGCGGCACAGCGTCTCGAAGGCCGAAAGGTCGCGCTCGGACTGGCTGAGCAGGCGGACCATGGCGAAGACCTGCACCTCGAAGCCCAGCTCGCGGGCGTCGATATCGGCATGGTAGCCGCGGATATAGCCCATCTCCTCGAGCGCGCGGACCCGGCGCAGGCAGGGCGGGGCCGAGATGCCCACCCGTCGCGCCAGCTCGACATTGGTCATCCGACCGTCGCCCTGCAGTTCCGCCAGGATTTTTCGGTCGATCTCGTCAAGTCTGGCGCCGCTCATCTGTTCCTCTTGGGCCGTTCGCTCGGCCAAAATCATGCCGGAAGCTACCCCGCCGGGTGGCTTTGCGCAATATTCTTTCCGCCACCGCAGCCTGCCCGCAGGTGGATTGCATGAGGCGGCGGGGGTGATTACCTAGGCGGCGCAACGCAAAAGGTCCAGCTTCATGTCCCAAGATTCCGTCGATGCCGCCAGCCCCGCTGCCGATGCCGTCCTGCCCGCCCATAGCCGGGTGCTGATCGTGGGCTCGGGTCCGGCGGGCTATACCGCCGCCGTCTATGCCTCGCGCGCCATGCTGAGCCCGGCGCTGATCCAGGGCATGCAGCCCGGCGGCCAGCTGACCATCACCACCGAGGTCGAGAACTGGCCCGGCGAGACCGAGATCCAGGGCCCCGAACTGATGGTGAAGATGGAGGCCCATGCCAAGGCGATGGGCGCGCGCATCTTCATCGACACGGTGACGAAGCTGGACCTGACGGTGCGGCCCTTTGTCGCGACGCTGGATTCCGGCGCCACCATCACCGCCGATGCGGTGATCCTGGCCACCGGGGCGCAGGCGCGCTGGCTGGGCCTGCCGAGCGAGGAGAAGTTCAAGGGTTTCGGCGTCTCGGCCTGCGCCACCTGCGACGGTTTCTTCTATCGCGGCCGCGAGGTGGTGGTGGTGGGCGGCGGCAATACCGCCGTCGAGGAGGCGCTGTTCCTGACCAATTTCGCCAGCAAGGTGACGCTGGTGCACCGCCGCGACAGCCTGCGGGCGGAAAAGATCCTGCAGGAGCGGCTGTTCCGCCATCCCAAGGTCGCGGTGCTGTGGGACCACGAACTGGCCGAGGTCGAGGGCACCGAGGCGCCGCTGGGCGTCACCGGCGTCAAGCTCCGCCACGTCGCGCAGGGAACCGAACAGGTGATCCCGGCGGATGGGGTGTTCATCGCCATCGGCCACGCCCCGGCATCCGAGCTGGTGCGGGATCAGCTGGAGCTGCACAATGGCGGCTATGTGAAGGTCGAGCCGGGCACCACCCGCACCTCGATCCCCGGCGTCTTCGCGGCCGGCGACCTGACCGACCACATCTATCGCCAGGCGGTGACCAGCGCCGGCATGGGCTGCATGGCGGCCTTGGATGCCGAGCGCTGGCTGGCCGAGCATGACATGGCCGGAGAGCCGAACCGCCACGCCGCCGAGATCCCGGCGTGACGGCCTTTGCCGCCTTGCCCGAGCTTTATGTCAGCCCCGCCGCCGGGCAGGGCCTGCGGGCGGATGCCGCGCGGCTGGCGGCCTGGGACCTGACCGCCGAGCAGACGGCCGAACTGGCGCTGATGATGGATGGCGGGCTGTTTCCGCTGCGCGGCTACCTGTCCCAGGCCGATCATCAGGCGGTGCTGGCGGACGGCCGGCTGGCCTCGGGCATGGTCTGGCCGCTGCCGCTGGCACTGGCGGTTCCGGACGGCCTTGCCGCCGAGCTGGAGCCGGGCCAGGACATCGCGCTGCGGGAACCCGGCGGCGCCGTGCTGGCGATCATGTCGGTGACCGATATCTGGGGCGCCGGCCCGGCGCTGCTGGGCGGCCGCATCAAGGGGCTGGCGGCACCGCGCGGCCGCGACGCGGCGCTGACCCCGAATGCGCTGCGGGCGCGGTTCCGGGCGGCGGGCTGCCGGCAGGTGCTGGCCGAGCTTGGCGCGGGCGGGGTGATGCTGCGCCCGGACCGGGGCGAGCCGGTGGCGCTGCCGCTGGCCGTCGAGAGCGCCCTGGGCCAGGCGATCCTGGCGCGCAACCACGGCGCCACGCATCTGCTGCTGCCCGAGGACGCGGCGGCGCGGCGGCTGCTCTGCGCCCATGCGGACGGGCTGGGGCTCGACCCCGTCGGCTGACGGCGCGTTGACCGGCACGGCCGCATCGCCTATCGCAAGAGGCAGAGAGTGGGAGCGCAGATGACCGAGCCTGTCCTGATCCTGACCATGAAATGGGGCACGATCTACGGTGCAGAAGATGTGAACCGGCTTTATCGGCAGGTTCGGCGCCATCTGGCGCGGCCGCATCGCTTCATCTGCTTCACCGACGACGCCGAGGGCATCGACCCCGGCGTCGAGGCGCTGCCGCTGCCCGAGCTGGGCCTGCCCAAGGGCCATGGTGACACGCGCTGGCGCAAGCTGGCGCTGTTCCGCCGCGACCTGGGCGGCTTTGCCGGCATGACGGCGCTGTTTCTGGACCTGGACCTGGTGGTGGTGGACGACCTGGCGCCGTTCTTCGACCTGCCGGGCGATTTCTTCATCATCCGCGACGACGACCTGTTTCGCGCCAAGCCGCTGCGCAAGGTCAATCCGGCCCGCGACCGTTTCCTGCATTCGGTCGGCAACAGCTCGGTCTTCCGCTACGAGGTCGGGGCGCATGGCTATGTCCTGGACGCCTATCTGGCCGATCCGCAGGCGGCGACCGCGCGATACGAGATCAGCCAGCAGTTCCAGAGCGCCCAGCTCGCCGCGCAGGGCAACCTGCATTACTGGCCGAAAGGCTGGTGCGTCAGCTTCAAGAACGATTGCGTGCCGCGGCATTTCCGCAGCTTCCTGGCCGATCCGGCCTTGCCCGAGGGCGCGAAGATCGTGCTGTTCGCCGGGGCGCCGAAGATGGAGGACGTGTTCGCCGGCCGCGGCCACAAATGGTATCGCCGCATCGGCAATATCGACTGGCTGAGAAAGGCCTGGCAGGGATGATCGCGGATGCCTTGCGGCGCCTGAAGCAGGCCCGGCGCATCAGGGCGGCCGAGGCCGAGATCCTGGCCCGCCGCGTCGCGCCGGCGCCGCATGGGCTGCGGGCGCCGCTGGTCGTCAGCCTGACCAGCTATCCGGCGCGTTTCGCCAGCCTGCATCTGGTGCTGCGCTCGCTGCTGACGCAGACGGTGGCGGCGGACCGGGTGATCCTGTGGCTGGACGCGGGCGACGAGGCGAAGCTGACCCCCGAGATCCGGGCGCTGGGGGTCGAGACGCGGATCTGCCCGAACTGGCGCAGCTACAAGAAGATCGTGCCGGCGCTGCTGGAGGCGCCGGATGCCTTCATCGTCACCGCCGACGACGATGTCTATTACGGCGCCGACTGGCTGGCGCAGATGGTGCGCCGGGCGGGGGCGGGCGTGGTCTGCCACCGCGCGCATCGCGTGGCGCTGCGCGACGGCCGGCCCGCCGCCTATGGCGACTGGCAGCGCAACATCGGCCGGCCCGAGGCCGGGCCGCTGGTCTTTCCGACCGGGGTGGGGGGCGTGCTCTATGCGCCGGGGGTGTTCCACCCGGACGTGACCGATGCGGCGCTGTTCCAGCGGCTGGCGCCCTCGGCCGACGATGTCTGGCTTTACTGGATGCACCGGCTGGCGGGGTCGCGGCCGGAAAAGATCGGCGGCCGCTTCCGCATCACCGAATGGCCGGGCACCCAGGCGCAGAACCTGCGCGCCGGCAACCTGGCCGGCGACGGCAACGACCGCGCGCTGCGCGCCATGCTGGAGCATTACGGCTTTCCGGCCTGAACCGGCGTCCGTTACGGCGCCAGCCGCCGGGCGCTCAGCCGGCCGGGATCGCGCACGCGGATCAGGCCGCGGCGCTGCTCGATGATGCCTTCGGCGCGCAGCTCGGCCAGGGTGCGGTTGACGGTCTGGCGCGAGCAGCCGGCCAGCAGCGCCAGCTGCGACTGGCTGACCTGGACCTCGGGCCGCTCGGTCGTGGTCATGCGCAGCAGGTGCATGCAGATCCGCCCCTCGGCCGAGTAGAATTGCGCGATGGCCTGCAGCCGGTTGTCGCGCACCAGCCGACCATGCAGGATGCCGGCGAAATTGCGCAGCAGCACCGCCAACGGCACATGCCGCATCAGCAGCGGCGCGGTGAAGCACAGCAGCCTGGTGTTCGGCAGGGTGCGGCAGGAGGCGGCGCAGGTCTTGCCGGACAGCAGCTCGATCTCGCCCATCACCTCGCCGGGGCCGGCGACATGGGCGATGACGGTGTTGCCGTCCACGTCGATGAAGCTGACCTCGATCTGGCCCTCGATGATCAGATAGGCGACGTCGGTTTCCTCGTCCTGGCTGAGGATCTCGGTGGGGGTGGGAAAGACCCGCGGCGTGCATTCGGCATAGAAGGCCAGCCGCGCCTCGACGCCCAGCCCCTCGATCAGGTCGGGCGACAGGCTTTCCCAGCGCCCCGGCTGCTGGAACCATGGCGGCAGGCCCGGCGCTTTTCGAACGGGGCCCGGCTGCGGGCTCCGGCGGATCGGGCTGTCATTGGTCAAGAGGCCGCCCCAGTTTGAATCATGCGCGTCAGGTGACGCGCATGATTTTACACGAACGGGGCAGGATCGGAACAGCAAAGAACCTGCCGCCGGGGCACCGGAAGCATTGCGCTGGGGGATCCGGCACTTGCAAAACCGGGCCGAGGAAACATGGATCCCCTAGCGTCACCACCATTTAGCGGATTCTTGCCGGTGTTTGTGTAAGATAGCCGACAGTTCGGAACGATTTCTTGCCGCCGGGCTGCGACAGACCGCCGCAGCAGCGCCCGCCGCCCCGCCGGACGGGGCGGCGCCGGCGGTCAGTGCACGCTGACCGGGCTGAGTTCGTTCTGGCGGGCCAGCATGAAAGCCAGGCTGCGGTCCTTGACCAGCGCCAGCCGCTCGCCATCGGGGCCGTGCACGGCATAGAGCGCCTCGGCATCCGGCACCTGGCGGCGCACCTCGTCGGGCAGCGTGTCCATGGCGACGCGACGGATATAGACGGTGTTGCCCGTGATTTCCGGGCCGAAATCGAATTTCTCGTTCATCTGCGATCCCCTTTCACTTGCGGCTGATCGGTATGGTCTGCACGATGCTGTCGGGCACGGCCCGGCGCAGGTCGATGTTCAGCAGCCCGTTCTCCAGCCCGGCCGAGACCACCTCGACCCCGTCCGCCAGCACGAAACTGCGCTGGAAGGCACGGGCGGCAATGCCGCGGTGCAGGAACACCCGCTCGTCCTCCGCCTCGGCCTGACGGCCGCGAATCACCAGTTGGCGATCCTCCAGCGTGATGCTGAGATCGTCCTCCGAAAAGCCGGCCACGGCCAGCGTGATGCGGAAGCCGTTCTGCCCCTGGTGTTCGATATTATAGGGCGGATAGCCCTCGGCGCCCTTGGCGGCGCGTTCGGCCAGCCGCTCCAACTGGTCGAACCCCAGCAGGAACGGATGAGCGGCCAGACTGATCTTGGTCATTCCCCCAAGCCCTTTACATCTAAAGCGACTGTCGGCCGGACCCCGGAATGGCGATCCGGCAAGACCAATATGTGAACGCGGGCGGCGCAGCGCAAGATGCCGATCCGTTAACCGAGATTGGCAAAGCCATTAACAGCGTTGTATCGGTGGGATATAAGAGGTCAGTCCAGCCCGAGGCCCGACATGAACGCCCATCACGAGATGTCCCATGAAGAGATCGCCCGCGCCAAGCTCGAGGTGCTGCGGCGCGAGCATCGGGATCTGGACGAGGCGATCGCGGCGCTGTCCGAGCAGAGCCTGACCCATTCGCTGACCCTGCAGCGGCTGAAAAAGCAGAAGCTGGCGCTGAAGGACCGCATCACCCGGCTCGAGGACGAGCTGACCCCCGACATCATCGCCTGATTGCATGATCCCGCCCGGCGCTGTAGGGCGGGGCGCAAAAGGGGGTCGAGCCATGGAAGAAGCCGCCGAAACACCCGCCGGCACGCCCGTCGGCATCATCATGGGCAGCCAGTCCGACTGGCCGACCATGCGCGAGGCCGCCGCCATCCTGGACGCGCTGGGCATCGCCTACGAGGCGCGGATCGTGTCCGCCCATCGCACGCCGGACCGGCTGTGGGACTATGGCAAGACGGCGGTGGCGCGCGGGCTGAAGGTGATCATCGCCGGGGCCGGCGGCGCTGCGCATCTGCCGGGCATGATGGCCAGCAAGACCCGGGTGCCGGTGATCGGCGTGCCGGTGCAGACCAAGGCGCTGTCGGGCGTCGATTCGCTTTACTCGATCCTGCAGATGCCCAAGGGCTATCCGGTCGCCACCATGGCCATCGGCGCGGCCGGCGCCGCCAATGCCGGGCTGATGGCGGCGGGGATCCTGGCGATTTCCGACCCCGGGCTGGCGGCGCGGCTGGAGGCCTGGCGCCAGGCGCTGAGCGATTCGATCCCCGAGGAGCCGAAGGATGAGTGAACTTGCCCCCGGATCGGTGATCGGCATCCTGGGCGGCGGCCAGCTGGGCCGCATGCTCTCGGTCGCGGCCAGCCGGCTGGGCTATCGCTGCCATGTCTACGAGCCGGGCGCCGCGCCGGCGGGCGATGTGGCGCATCGGCTGACCACCGCGCCCTATGAGGACCAGGCGGCGCTGCGCGCCTTCGCCGAATCGGTCGATGTCATCACCTATGAATTCGAGAACGTGCCGACGGCGGCGCTGGACCTGCTGGAATCGCTGCGCCCGATCCGGCCGAACCGCCGGGCCCTGGCGGTGTCGCAGGACCGGCTGAGCGAAAAGGACTTCCTGGCCGGCATCGGGCTCTGCACCGCGCCCTATCGCAATGTCGAGACCGAATCCGACCTGCCCGAGGCGCTGGCGGCGCTGGGCGTGCCCGCGATCCTCAAGACCCGGCGGCTGGGCTATGACGGCAAGGGGCAGATCCGCCTGTCCGATGCCGGGCAGCGCGACTGGACCGGCGCCCCCTCGGTTTTGGAGGGGTTCGTCGAGTTTTCGGCCGAGATCAGCGTCATCGTCGCGCGCGGCGCCGACGGGCAGGTCGCGGCCTATGATCCAGGCCTGAACCTGCATCGCGAGGGCATCCTGCGCACCACCACCGTGCCCTGCGGCCTGCCGGCCGGCCTGCTGACCGATGCGGTGCTGATCGCGGCGCGCATCGTCAATGCGCTGGACTATGTCGGCGTCATGGGGGTCGAGCTGTTCGTCACCGCGGACGGGCTGGTGGTGAACGAGATCGCGCCGCGGGTGCACAATTCCGGGCACTGGACGCAGGCCGGCTGCGCCGTCGACCAGTTCGAGCAGCATATCCGCGCCGTGGCCGGCCTGCCCTTGGGCGACGGCCAGCGCTATGCCGATGTCGAGATGGAGAACCTGATCGGCGACGACATGCTGCGCCTGCCCGAACTGCTGACGCAGCCGCGCTGCCAGGTCCATCTTTACGGCAAGGGCGATGCGCGCCCCGGCCGCAAGATGGGCCATGTCAACCGGCTGCGGTAAAGGCCCCCGCCACCCGGTCGAATTCCTCCCGGTTGCCGGGAATGCCGAGGCGGATCCAGCGCGGGTGCCAGGGAAAGACCCGGCTCCAGATCCCGGCGCGGGCCAGCAGTGCATGCGCGACCGGCGCGTCGGGGGCGTCGTAGAGCCGGAACAGATGCGTGCCCCCGACCAGCGGCCAATGCGGGGCGACGATCTGGTCGAGATGCAGCGCCGCCTCGGACAGCCAGACCACGGTGTCGTCGATCCATGCCGCATCGGCCAGCGCCTGCGCGCCGATCTCCAGTGCCGGGCCGCTGACCGCCCAGGGGCCGGCGCGCTCGGCGAGGCGCGCCAGCAGATCGGGCGCGGCGATGGCGAAGCCCAGCCGCAGCCCGGCCAGGCCCCAGAACTTGCCGAAGCTGCGCAGCACCATCGCATTGTCCGGCCGCGCGCCTGCCACCGACAGGTCGGGGCGCGGATCGGCGAAACTCTCGTCCACCACCAGATGACCGACCGTGGCGGCGATGGCGGCGATCCGCGCGGGTGTGAATTCGCGCCCGTCGGGATTGTTCGGGTTCACGATCACCGCCAGATCGGCGCCGGCCAGGGCGTCCGGATCGGAGGGTTCGGCCACCTGCCAGCCGGCGGCGCGCAGGCTGGCGGCATGTTCGTTATAGGTCGGCGACAGCACCGCCGCCCGCCGGCCCGGCAGCACATGCGGCAGCAGCTGGATCGCCGCCGAGGCGCCGGCCAGTGGCAGCACCTGATCCTGCGGGCAGCCGAATCGGGCCGCGGCCGCCGCGCAAAGCCGCGCGGCATCGGCGCGGGTCGGCAGCGCGGTCAGGGCATGGGGTGAAAACACCGCCGCAGGCCAGGGCCGGCGGTTGATTCCCGTGGACAGGTCGATCCAGTCCGCCCGTCCGAAGCGGCTGGCCGCCTTGTCGATATCGCCGCCGTGGTCGCGCATGGCTAGCTCCTCCCTCGCGCGTCCTTGAACCTGCGCAAACGCCCGTGGTCAAGCGGCAGAGGCTGGCTGTCGCGAACCGGTAACGGAATTTTCGCTTTACACCCTCGTGGAACCGTCCCACGATATGTTGTAGGCACATTTCGGAAACTACGCCGAGTGTTGTCTGGGCCACCAAGAGTTGGGGCCAAGGGTTGGGGTTCGACCTTGCTCCGCTCTCAGACAGGCAGGGGGACAGGATATGGCACAGCTGGACTTCATCCATAGCGATGACATCCATCCCATCGACATCGTGGAAACCGTCGCGGCGCATCACGAATGGGACTTCGACCGTCTGGCCGAGGACCAGATCGCCATGGCGGTCGAGGGGCAATGGCGCAGCTATTCGATCACGCTGGCCTGGTCGCCGCGCGAGGAGGTGCTGCGGCTGATCTGCACCTTCGACATGGATCCTCCGGCCGAGAAGCTGCCGGCGCTTTACGAGGTGCTGAACCTGGCCAACGATCAGGTCTGGGACGGCGGCTTCACCTTCTGGTCGCCGCAGAAGCTGATGGTCTGGCGCTATGGGCTGGTGCTGTCGGGCGACGCCATCGCCAGTCCGGAACAGATCGACCAGATGATCGGCAACGCCATCCTGGCCTGCGAGCGCTTCTATCCCTGCTTCCAGCTGGCCTGCTGGGGCGACGCGACGCCCGATGCCGCCATGGACATCGCCCTGTCCGAGGCCTACGGTCGCGCCTAATTTTCGCCGCAGGGCAGGGACGGGGCATGGATTTTTCGGATGTGAACGCGCGCGGGCTGGTGCTGGTCGGCTGCGGCCGCATGGGCGGGGCATTGCTGGACGGCTGGCTGAGGAACGGGCTGGCGGCGGGCGCGGCGCATGTTCTTGACCCGCATCCCCGGGCGGAACTGTCGGATCTGGGTGTTTCGGTCAACGCAGAATTGCCGGACGACCCGGCGGTGCTGGTGATCGCCGTCAAGCCGCAGATGATGGCGGATGTGCTGCCGCGGCTGTCGGTCGGGGCGCGGACGCTGGTGGTCTCGGTCGCGGCGGGGGTGACGCTGGGCGCCTATCAGGCGGCCTTTCCGGCCGCGCCCATCGTCCGCGCCATGCCCAACACCCCGGCGGCCATCGGCCAGGGCATCACCGCCATCATCGGCAATGCCAGCGCCGGCGAGGCCGAGATGGCGCTGGCCGAGACGCTGATGTCCGCCGTCGGCCGCGTCGTGCGGCTGGAAAGCGAGGGCCAGATGGATGCGGTGACGGCGCTGTCCGGCTCGGGGCCGGCCTATGTGTTTCACCTGATCGAGGCCATGGCCGCGGCGGGCGCGGCCGAGGGGCTTTCGCCGGCGCTGGCGCTGGAGCTGGCGCGGGCGACCGTGGCCGGAGCGGGCGCGCTGGCCGTGCATGAGGATGCGGACCCGGCGAAGCTGCGCGAGGCGGTGACCTCGCCCGGCGGGACCACGGCGGCGGGGCTTCACGAGCTGATGGACCCCGAGACCGGCCTGCCGCCGCTGATGCGCCGCACCATAGCGGCCGCCGCGGCGCGGGGGCGGGAGCTGGGGCAATGACCGAGCCGATCGCCTGGGCGGATTTCGAGAAGCTCGAGATCCGCGTCGGCCGCATCACCCGCGCCGAGCCTTTCCCCGAGGCGCGGCGGCCGGCCTTGAAGCTGTGGCTGGATTTCGGGCCCGAGCTCGGCGAGCGCAAAAGCTCGGCCCAGATCACCCGGCATTACGCGCCGGACGGGCTGGTGGGCCGGCAGGTGCTGGCGGTGGTGAATTTTCCGCCGCGCCAGATCGGCCCCTTCATGTCCGAGGTGCTGGTGCTGGGCCTGCCGGACGAGGATGGCGAGGTGGTGCTGATCGGCCCGGACCAATCGGTGCCTCTGGGCGGAAGGATGTATTGATGAAACTTCTGGTGACGCGCCGCATGACCCAGGCGGCGGAACATGCGCTGTCGGCCCGGTTCGAGACCGAGATCCTGGACCGCAAGGACGGCTTGAGCGTCGACGAGGCGGCGCG
This sequence comes from Paracoccus simplex, assembly GCF_042648325.1. Lineage (NCBI taxonomy): Bacteria > Pseudomonadati > Pseudomonadota > Alphaproteobacteria > Rhodobacterales > Paracoccaceae > Paracoccus > Paracoccus simplex. The sequence continues at coordinate 62,809 of NZ_JBHRXE010000019.1, forward strand.
GGCGCTGGCCGATTACGACGCGATCCTGCCGACGCTGGGCGACCGCTTCGCCGCCGAGGCCTTTCAGGGCCGGCCGCGCTGCCGCCTGCTGGCGAATTTCGGCGCCGGCTACAACCATATCGACGTGGCGGCCGCCGCGGCGGCCGGCATCGCCGTGACCAATACCCCCGATGCCGTGACCGAGGCCACCGCCGACATCGCGCTGACCCTGATCCTGATGACCGCGCGCCGGGCGGGCGAGGGCGAGCGGTTGTTGCGCCGCGGCGCCTGGACCGGCTGGGAGCCGACGCAGCTTCTGGGCCGCCATGTCACCGGCTGCACGGTCGGCATCATCGGCATGGGCCGCATCGGCAAGGCCATCGCCCGGCGCTGCCATTTCGGCTTCGGCATGGATGTGATCTTTCACAACCGCTCGGTGGTGTCGTCGCTGGATTTCCCGGCCCGGCAGGTGACCGATCTGGACGAGCTGTTGACGCAGTCGGATTTCGCCGTCGTGGCCGTGCCCGGCGGCGCCGGAACCCGGCACATGATCGGTGCCGAGGCGCTGGAGCGGCTGGGGCCGCGGTCCTACCTGATCAACATCGCCCGTGGCGACGTGGTCGAGGAGGCGGCGCTGGTCGAGGCGCTGGCCCAGGGCCGGATCGCCGGGGCCGGGCTCGATGTCTACGAGTTCGAGCCCAGGGTCTCGCCGGCGCTGTGCGCCATGGAGAACGTCACCCTGCTGCCGCATCTGGGCACCGCCGCCGAGGAGGTGCGTACCGCCATGGCCATGCGGGCGATGAACAACCTCGTCGCCTTTGCCGAGGGGCAGGCGCTGCCGGACCGGGTGAACTGAGGCTTGCGCCGCCGGCGCGGGTGGCGGCAGGACGGGGGCTGCGGTGGGGGCTTGACCCCGCCGGCTTGGGCTTTCAGGTTGGGGCCGGGAAAGGCCGGGCGGGACAGGATGCTTTACAGCTATATCAGTCAGGGGGCCGGGCTGTTGCCGCTGCCCGAGGGCGGGGGGCTGGCCGAGGCGCTGTGGATCGACCTCTATCGCCCGCTGGATTCGCAGGTGAAGGCGGTGGCGGCGCTGGGATACGAAATCCCGACCCTGGCCGAGATGGAAGAGATCGAGATCTCGAACCGGCTCTATACCGATAACGGCACCCTCTACATGACCGGGGTGCTGCCGGGACAGTTGCCCGACGGCACCCCGGCCGCCATGCCGGTGACCTTCATCGTCAGCCCGCGCCAGCTGGTCACCGTGCGCCACCACGCCCCGCGCCCCTTCGAGACCTTCCCGCCGCGCGCCGACCGCTCCAGCAGCGGCTGCGGCTCGCCCGCGCGGGTGTTCCTGGGGCTGGTCGAGGAGATCATCGGCCGCTTCGCCGATATTTCCGAAGGCGTGACCAAGGTGCTCGACACCACCGCCGGGCAGGTGCTGACCATGACCGCGGCCTCGGACGCGGCATCGCTGCAACGCTCGCTGGTCACCATCGGCCAGCAGGCCGAGCTGATGAGCCGGGTGCGCATGGGGCTTTTGTCCATGGACCGCATTCTGGCCTATCACGCGGCCAATACCGGGCACCAGCCCGAGCATGGCCATATCCGCTCGCTCGGCACGGCGCTGCAACGCGACATCCAGGCGCTCGAGGTGCATGCCGATTTCCTGGGCTCGCGCATTGCCATGACCGTCGATGCCGCCATGGGCATGATCGGCCTGCAGCAGAACGACCGCGTGCGCATCCTGTCGGTGGTGGCGGCGCTGTTCCTGCCGCCGACGCTGATCGCCAGCATCTACGGCATGAACTTCACCCATATGCCCCAGCTGGAGCTGGAATGGGGGTTTCCCATGGCGCTGGGGCTGATGGTGGTCTCGGCCGTGGTCACCTTCCTGGTGCTGAAATGGCGGAAATGGCTTTAACCGCGCAGCGGCACTTCCTCGATCATGCGGAAGAAGCCGTCCTCGTCCTCGCCCATCAGCGCGACGGCTGCCACCGGCATGGGCGCGGCGATCAGCGGCGCCAGATGCGGGGCCAGCTTCTGGCGCAGCGCCTCGGCCAGCGGCGCCGGCAGCTGGCTGCTGAGCGTCAGGTGATAGCGGAACAGCTCCAGCACGAAGGGATAGCCCCAATGGTCCAGATGCGCGCGGGCCTGCGGCGGCAGGCCGTCGGGATTGCGCCGCTCGCGCTCGGCCGGGGTCAGCGGCGCCCGGAAGGCATCGAGCCGGGTCACCAGCGCGGCTTCCAGCGCCAGCAGCCCGGCCGGCTGCCGCTTCGGGCGCAGCGCGACGAACCCCCAGTCGCAGCGCGTCTCCAGCGCCAGCGCGAAGGGCGCAAGATGGTCGCAGATCAGCCGCAGCGCCAGCGCCAGTTCCTTCGGGCCGCGGCCCGGCGCCAGGCGGAAGGGTGCCTTCAGCGTGGCGTGGAACCCATAGCGGCGCGGCGTTTCGGTCAGCGCATCGGCATCGCCGGGCAGGCCGCCGGGGCGCAGATGCGCCATGCCGTGCCGGGCGTCCCAGCCCAGCCAGGCGCCGCCGAACTCGCCCAGGGCGCCCGTCGGCAGATGATAGATCGCGTAACGCCGAAACTGCATGGCCCCTCCTGCCGCAGGGCAGCCCTGCAGCGGGCCGCCTTGTCCGCCTTCCTAGCAAAGCCTATGACCGGAGGACCAGCCGCATGACCGAAGGACAGCGCATGAGATCGACGCTCAGCTACATGACCTGGCCCTTCATCCTGACCGGCGTGGGGCTGGCGCTGGCCGGCTTTCTCGGCTGGGAATATCACGGCACCGGCTCGGGGGCGCTGGCCTTCTTCCTGATCGCCGGCATCCTGGCGGTGCTGGAGATCTCGCTTTCCTTCGACAATGCCATCGTCAATGCGCAGAAGCTCAGGCAGATGACGCCGAAATGGCAGCGCCGCTTCCTGACCTGGGGCATCATCATCGCCGTCTTCGGCATGCGGGTGATCTTTCCGCTGCTGGTGGTGGTGATCGCCGCCCGCCTCGCGCCATGGGAGGCGGTGCGCCTGGCAGCCACCCAGCCGCAGGAATATTCCCGCATCATCCACGAGGCGCATCTGCCGATCGCCGCCTTCGGCGGGGCCTTCCTGATGCTGGTGGCGCTGAACTATTTCTTCGACGAGGCCAAGGACGTCGACTGGATCAAGGGCGTCGAGGCGGCCTTGCGCAAGCTGGGCGAGATCCGCGGCATGGAGGTCGGCTTCGTGCTGATCTGCATGCTGGTGATCGTCGGCCAATTGCCGGCGGAAAAGGAGCACGCCTTCATCATCGCCGCGATCTGGGGGGTGATCACCTATCTGCTGGTGGACATGCTGGGCCATGTGCTGGACCGCTGGGGCAGCGCGCCGAGCCATGCCGACATGGCGCGCGGCGGCTTCGGCGCCTTCCTCTATCTCGAGGTGCTGGACGCCTCCTTCAGCTTCGACGGGGTGATCGGCGCCTTCGCGCTGACGCAGAACCTGTTCCTGATCGCCATCGGCCTGGGCATCGGCGCGATGTATGTGCGCTCGATGACGGTGATGCTGGTCGAGCGCGGCACGCTCGCCGCCTTCCGCTATCTCGAGCATGGCGCCTTCTGGTCGATCTTCGTGCTGTCGGTGCTGATGTTCGTGCAGACCCTGCGCCCGATCCCGGAAGTGGTCACCGGGCTTCTGGGCGCCTGCTTCATCGGCATGGCCTTCCTCAGCTCGCTGGCCTGGCGCCGGCGCCATCCGCACGGCTGAGCGCGCCGCCCGGCGCCACGGGGCTTCTCTGTTTCCCAAATACCCATGCGACGGCGCCCCGGGGCGCGGTTGCCGGGGTATTTGGGAAACGGTGAAAGGCGCCGGATGTCAGGCGCCGCCGCCCAGCGGCCGCGTCGCCTGGTGAAGCCAGTCGCGCACCTCGCCCGCGACCAGCGGCGCGATCTTCTCCCGGACCCGGGCGTGATAGGCGTCGAGCCAGGCGATCTCGGCCGGGGCCAGCAGGCCGGGCTCGATCAGCCGGCGGTCGATGGGGGCGAAGGTCAGGGTCTCGAAGCCCAGCATGGCGCGGCCGTCCGGGCTTTCGCGCGTCTCGACCACGATCAGGTTCTCGATGCGGATGCCGAAGACGCCCTCGCGGTAATAGCCGGGCTCGTTCGACAGGATCATGCCGGCAGCAAGCGGGATCTCCGAGATGCGCGAGATCCTGACCGGTCCCTCATGCACCGACAGGCCGGCGCCGACGCCGTGGCCGGTGCCGTGGTCGTAATCCATGCCCTCGGACCAGAGCGGCGCGCGGGCCAGCGCGTCGATATGGCAGCCGGCGACGCCCTGGGGGAACTGCACCTGCGACACCGCGATCATGCCCTGCAGCACCCGCGTATAGGGCCGGCGCACCGCCGGATCGACCGGACCCATCGGCAGGGTGCGGGTGATGTCGGTGGTGCCGTCCGGATATTGCCCGCCGGAATCGACCAGCAGCACATGACCGGGCAGGATGCGCAGGTTGCTTTGCCGGTCGACATGGTAATGCGGGATCGCGGCATGCGGGCCGGTGGCGGCGATGGTGTCGAAGCTGATGTCGAGGATGCCGCGCGCCACGCGCAATGCCTCGAGCTTTTGCGCCACGTCGATCTCGGTCAGCGGCTCGGCGTCCAGCTGTGCGGCGCGGCCGTCGAGCCAGCACAAGAGTTCCGTCACCGCCGCGCCGTCCTGCAGATGCGCGGCGCGCATGCCGGCGATCTCGGCCGGGTTCTTGCAGGCTTTCGGCAGGATCACCGGGTCCGGCGCCTCGGCGATCGGGGTGTTCATGCTTTCGATCAGCGCGAAGACCCGGTCGGGCGCGCTGGCGGGATCGACCCGCACCGGGCCGGCCAGGTTGGTCAGCGCCGGGGTCAGCGCGTCCAGCGGCAGCACCGAGACCTCGTTGCCAAGCGCCGCCCGCAGCTCTGCGTCGAACTTGGCCGGGTTGGTGAAAACGGTGACATGGCCGGTCTCCTCGATGATGGCGAAGCATTGCACCACCGGGTTCTTCGGCACGTCGGCGCCGCGGATGTTGAGCAGCCACGAGACCGAGTCGGGCAGCGTCAGCACCGCCGCCTGCTGCCCGGCTTCGCGCAGCGCCCGGGCGATGCGGGTGCGCTTCTCGGCCGCGGTCTCGCCGGCGATGCCGCCGGGCCAGAGCCGCACCGCGCCCGCCGGCGGCTCGGGCTGGTCGGGCCAGATCGCATCCACCGGGTTCGCGTCAAGCGCGATCAGGGCGATGCCCGAACCGGCCAGGCCCTTTTCCATCTCGCGGATCTCGCGCCGCGTCTGCAGCCAGGGGTCGTAGCCGATGCGGCCGCCCTCGGGCAGGGCCGCGCGCAGCCAGTCGGCGGGTCTGGTTTCCGGCCAGGGCACCGGGGTGAAATGCGCGGGATCCACCTCGGCCTTGACCTGCACGCGATAGCGGCCGTCGATGAACACCCCGGCGCGGTCGGGGGTGACGATGCAGAAGCCGGCGCTGCCGGTGAAGCCGCTGAGCCAGGCCAGCCGCGCGTCGCGGGTGGCGACATATTCGCCCTGATGCGCATCGGCGCGCGGCACCAGGAAGCCGTCGAGCTCGCGCGCCGCCAGTTCGCGGCGCAGCGCGGCCAGCCGGGGCGGATGCGCGGCGGGGTCGGAATGGCTGTCGTAATTCTGGAACATGCTCGCCTCCGGGTCTTGTTCTGGTTGTCAGGCGCGGGCCAGCGCCACGCGCGCGCCGGGCAGGGTGCGCGCGAGGCCGTCGGCCACGGCTTCGGCGCTGCGGCGGTGGTGGAATTCGGCGGCGACGCGGGCGCGGGAGGCCTGCGCCAGCCGCTGCGCCTGCTCGGGATCGGCGTGCAGCCGGGCGATCTGCTCGGCCATGATCTTGGGTCGCTCGGGCGGCACCAGGATCGCGTCGCGGCCCGAGGTGATCAGCTCGTGATTGCCGCCGACATCGGTGACGACCACCGGCATTTCCATCGCCATCGCCTCCATGATCGCGACCGAGATGCCCTCGTTCAGGCTGGCCAGCGCAAAGACATGCGCGCGCTCCAGCCCCTCGCGCACCCGATCCTCGCTGACCGCGCCCAGCAGCGTGACCGCGTCGCCCAGCCCCTTTGCCGCGATCAGCGCGTCGAGCTGGCGGTGATAGCCCGAGCCGCCCTGCTCGTCCTCGCCGGCGATCTCCAGCCGGGCGTCGATGCCGCGGGCGCGCAGCAGGGCGACCGCCTCGATCAGGTGGTCATGGCCCTTGACCGCGTTCAGCCGGCCGCAGCTGAAGATGCGCAGGGCCTCGCCGGGGGCGGGGGGCTGCCAGGGCGCCCGGCGCCGGATCTGGTCGAGGTCCACGCCCATCGGCGCCACGTTGATCACGGCGGGGCGATCGGTGCCGATCTCGCGCTCGGCCACGCGCGTCAGCAATTGCGAGATGATGGTGGCGAAGCGGGCATGGCGCCATTTCTGCCGCTGGTTCGGGCCATAGCCCTCCAGCGTCGGCCCGTGCAGGGTCAGGCTGTAGCCGGGCCCGCCCAGCCGTTCGGCGAACATGGCGATATTGGCGCTGTCGGCGCAGCTGTGGACATGGATATGGTCCCAGCCCTGCTGGCGGGCGATGCGCTTCAGCCGCGCGCCCATGCCCAGCAGCGCCAGCATGCGCAGCCGGCCCTTCACGCCCTGCGCCTCGGCGCTCAGCGCCGCGCCCAGGCCGCGGGCCCAGCCGGACGGGCCCGAGCGCAGGAATTCCGCGACGATGCCGAAGCCCTCGCCGCCCAGCGGCATCAGATAGCGGGTCTGGGCCTGCGCCTCGGCCGCCCAGCTATGCGAGGCGACGGCGCGCGGCGGCGGCCGGGTCGAGATCAGCTCGGCCTCGATGCCGAGTTCCGCCAGCGCCTGCCTTTCGCGCCACAGGAAGATATGCGTCTGGCCCGGAAACTCGGGAATGAAAAAACCGATCTTCAACACGTCGAGCCCCTTGGCCTGCAAGGCGGAAAGCCGCCCCGATCCGGCGAAATTGGTCGCACGGGAGACGGGGCAGATCAAGCAGCCGGAATGGACAGGCCTATCCCGCCCGGCGCTGGTTCATGGCGCGGGCGCGCTTCCTTGGATCGGCCTCGAACAGCGCCGCGAGCTGTTCGGTGATGGCGCCGGCCAGCTGCTCGGCATCGGTGATCGTCACCGCGCGCTCGTAATAGCGGGTCACGTCATGGCCGATGCCGATGGCCAGCAGCTCCACCTGCTTTCTGCGCTCGATCATCGCGATCACGTCGCGCAGGTGCTTTTCCAGGAAATTCGCCGGGTTGACCGACAGCGTCGAATCGTCCACCGGCGCCCCGTCCGAGATCACCATCAGGATGCGCCGCGCCTCGGGCCGCCGGGCCAGACGCCGATGCGCCCATTCCAGCGCCTCGCCGTCGATGTTTTCCTTGAGCAGCCCCTCTTTCATCATCAGGCCCAGATTCGGGCGGACCCGCCGCCAGGGCGCATCGGCGGCCTTGTAGATGATGTGGCGCAGGTCGTTCAGCCGCCCCGGCTGCGCCGGCCGGCCGGCGGCCAGCCATTTCTCGCGGCTCTGGCCGCCCTTCCAGGCGCGGGTGGTGAAGCCCAGGATCTCGACCTTGACCTGGCTGCGCTCCAGCGTGCGGGCCAGCACGTCGGCGCAGATCGCGGCGATGGAGATCGGCCGGCCGCGCATCGAGCCGGAATTGTCCAGCAGCAGCGTCACCACGGTGTCGCGGAACTCGGTGTCCTTCTCGACCTTGAAGGACAGCGGCGTCGTCGGGTTCGCCACCACGCGCGCCAGGCGGCCGGCGTCCAGCACGCCCTCTTCCTTGTCGAATTCCCAGCTGCGGTTCTGCTGCGCCTGCAACCGGCGCTGCAGCTTGTTCGCCAGCCGGCTGACCACGCCGCGCAGCGGCTCGAGCTGCTTGTCCAGATAGGCGCGCAGCCGCTCCAGCTCGGCCGGGTCGGCCAGGTCCTCGGCGCGGATCTCCTCGTCGAATTCCTGGGTATAGACGCGGTATTCGGGGCTTGCCTCGCTGACCTGCGGCGGCAGGTCGGGGGGCGTTTCGGCCTCGGACATCTCGGCCTCGTCCACCAGCTCCTCGTCGGACTGGTCGTCCAGGCTGACCTGGGCCTGGCGCTCCTCCTGGGTCTGGTCCTGGGTGCGCTCGGGGCTGGCCTCGGCCTCCTCGTCCTGGTTCTGGTCGCGGGACTGGTTGTCGCCGGCCTCCTCGTCCTGCTCGGCGTTTTCCTCGGCCTCGTCCTCCTGCGGCTCGTCCGGATCCTCGCCCAGCTGGTCGCCATAGCCCAGGTCGGCGATCACCTTGCGGGCCAGCCGGGCGAAGGCGGCCTGATCGGCGATCACCTGGCCCACGGTGTCCAGATCGGCGCCGGCCTGTTCCTCGACGAAGGGCCGCCACAGGTCGGCGACATGCTGCGCGGCCGAGGGCAGGGTGCGGCCGGTCGCCGCCTGCCGCACGATATAGCCCGCCGCCACCGCCAGCGGCGCATCCGCCGGGGCCTTGATCTGGCCATAGCCCTTGCGCTCGGCCTCCTGGCCCAGCTTGGCGTCGATATTCGACAGCGCGCCGGGCATGTCGCGGGCGCCCAGAGCCTCGCAGCGCGCGGTCTCCATCGCCTCGTAGAGGTCGCGCGCCATCGGCCCGGCGGGGACGTATTTCGCATGGGTCGCGGCGTCGTGGTGGCGCAGCTTCATCGCCAGCGCATCGGCGGTGCCGCGCGCCAGCAGCACCTCGTCGCGGGTCATGCGGCGGCTGACCTGCGGCAGGCGCATGGTGTCGCCCGCCACGCCGGACGGGTCGGCGGTGAAGGTCACGTTCAGCTCGTGATCCTCGGCCAGGGCGCGGGTGGCCTCGGTCAGGGCCTTCTTGAACGGATCGGCGGGGTTGTCGGATTTTTTCATGAGCTTATTTCTGGGCCAGTTCAGGCCGGCTGTCGAGAGGACTTGACGCACCATGCCGTGCGCACATATTTACACACGTGGAAATCCTTCGGAACAGCCGCGACATTCTGCGCCGTCTTGCGGAAGAAGGCTGGGAAGAGGTTTCGGTCCGGGGATCGCATCACAAGTTCCGCAAGGAAGGGCGCGTCGTGATCGTGCCGCACCCCAAAAAGGATTTGCCCATTGGCACGGCCCGCAGCATCGCGCGCATGGCCGGCTGGCTGGAGGACAAGGAATGAAAACCTATCTGGCATTGGTCGAAAAAGATCCCGACAGCGCCTTTGGCATCCGTTTTCCGGACCTGCCGGGCTGCTTTTCTGCGGCCGATGACGAAAAAGACATCCTGCCGAACGCGGTCGAGGCGCTGGAGCTGTGGTTCGAGGATGCCCCGGACAGCCAGCCCCGCGCCTTGGGCGAAATCGCCGCCGAATGCGCGGCGGAGCTGACGGCTGGCGCCTTCCTGATCGCGGTGCCGCATATCCGTCGCACCACTCGGCAATGTCGGGTGAATGTCAGCATGGATGCCGGGACACTGGACGCGGTCGACACGGCTGCGGCGCGGCTGGGCCTGACCCGCTCGGGCTTTCTGGCGATGGCGGCCCTGAATGAGATCAAGGGCGGGCATTAGCCCGCCTTGACCGCCGCGCTTTCCGGCAGTTCCTCGTCGAACAGGCGCTGATAGAACTCGGCCACGGTCTGGCGCTCCAGCTCGTCGCATTTGTTCAGGAAGGTCAGCCGGAAGGCATAGCCCACGTTGTCGGCGAAGATGCGGGCGTTCTGCGCCCAGGCGATCACCGTCCGGGGCGACATGACCGTGGACAGGTCGCCCTGCATGAAGGCGGTCCGCGTCAGGTCGGCCAGCGTCACCATCTGGTTGATGATCTTGCGGCCCTTTTCGGTGTTGTAGGTCGGGTTCTTGGCCAGCACGATGGCGGCCTCGGCGTCGTGGCTCAGATAGTTCAGCGTCGAGACCAGCGACCAGCGGTCCATCTGGCCCTGGTTGATCTGCTGCGTGCCGTGGTAAAGCCCCGTCGTGTCGCCCAGACCCACGGTGTTCGCGGTGGCGAACAGGCGGAAATAGGGGTTCGGCGTGATGACCTCGTTCTGGTCCAGCAGCGTCAGCTTGCCGTCGGCCTCCAGCACGCGCTGGATCACGAACATCACGTCGGCGCGGCCGGCGTCGTATTCGTCGAAGACGATGGCGGTCGGGTTGCGCAGCGCCCAGGGCAGGATGCCCTCGTGGAACACCGTGACCTGCTTGCCGTCCACCAGCTTGATCGCGTCCTTGCCGATCAGGTCGATGCGGCTGACATGGCTGTCCAGGTTCACCCGCACGCAGGGCCAGTTCAGCCGCGCCGCCACCTGCTCGATATGGGTGGATTTGCCGGTGCCGTGATAGCCCTGGATCATCACCCGGCGGTTATAGGCAAAGCCCGCCAGGATCGCCAGCGTGGTGTCGGGATCGAACTTGTAGGTGGTGTCGATGTCCGGCACCCGGTCGGACCGCTCGGCAAAGCCCTTGACCTTCATGTCGCTGTCAAGGCCGAAGACCTCGCGCAGGTCGATTTCCTCGGTCGGTTTCGCGTTCTGATCCAGCATGGGGCGGCCCTTTCGATTGTTCCATGCTTGATGAATGATTCGGCAGACGGGTGCAAGCCGGCCGGGGCCGCGGAACCTTCGCCGCAGCCGCGAATTGCGCATGGGTGCGGCGCCGCCTAGAGTGCCGTGCGGAACCTTGGGACAGGACGGATTGGCATGAGCGGATTGCTGGCGCTGCTGGATGACGTGGCGGGGATCGCCAAGATCGCGGCGGCTTCGGTCGACGACGTGGCCGGGCAGGCGGTCAAGGCCGGCGCCAAGGCGGCGGGGGCGGTGATCGACGACGCGGCGGTGACGCCGAAATACGTGCACGGCTTTTCCGCCGCGCGCGAGGTGCCGATCGTCTGGAAGATCGCCCGCGGCTCGCTGTTCAACAAGCTGGTGATCCTGCTGCCCATCGCGCTGCTGCTCTCGGCCTTCGCGCCCTGGCTCATCACGCCCCTGCTGATGATCGGCGGTTCCTATCTGTGTTTCGAGGGCGCCGAGAAGATCTTCCACGCGCTTGCCCATGACCATGGCAACGACCCGCACCTGACCGTCACCGCCGAGGGCGGCGCCGGCCTCGAGGAAGAGCGGGTCCGGGGCGCGATCAAGACCGATTTCATCCTCTCGGCCGAGATCATGACCATCGCGCTGGCAGCGATCCCGAACGATGACGCGATCGGGATGAAGGCGCTGATCCTTGCCGTGGTGGCGGTGGGCATCACCGTCGCGGTCTACGGTTTCGTGGCGCTGATCGTGAAGGCCGACGATTTCGGCCTGCACCTGCACGAGCGCGGCGGTCCCGGCGCGGTGCTGGGGCGCGGCATCGTGCATGTCATGCCGGGCTTCATGAAGGTGCTGACCGTGGTCGGCACCGCGGCGATGATCTGGGTCGGCGGCCAGATCGTCGTGCACGGGCTGCATGTGCTGGGCCAGCACCAGCCCTATGAATGGATCCACCACATGGCCGAGGCCGCGGCCCATGCCGTGCCCGCCGCGCCGGGCCTTGCCGCCTGGGCCACCACCGCCTTCTTCGACGGCATCTTCGGGGTGATCCTGGGCATGATCCTGATCCCGGTGGCGCATTACCTCGTCTCGCCCGCCATCGGCGCGGTCAAGGGGCTGTTCGGCGCGCGGGCATAGGGCGGCGCGTCTTGCCGTCGGCCGGCGGGCGGGACTATGAACTGCCATACCAATTCAGCAGGAGGTGCCATGCCGATTCCCGCCGCCGCCGCCGAGGCGCTTGCCGCGCTGCTCGGGCCCCGCTTCTCGACCAGCGCCGCCGACCGCGATCTGCATGGCCAGTCCGAATCCTATCACCGCGCGCCGCCGCCCGATGCCGTGGCCTGGCCCGAGACCACCGATGAGGTGGCGCAGGTCGCGGCGATCTGCCACGCCCACCGGGTGCCGCTAATCGGCTGGGGCACCGGCACCTCGCTCGAGGCGCAGGCGATGGCGACGCAGGGCGGGCTGGTCCTCGACATGCTGCGCATGGACCGGGTGCTGGAGATCCGCGCCGAGGACATGCAGGTCAGCGTCCAGCCCGGCTGCACGCGCGAGGCGCTGAATACCGAGCTGCGCGCCACCGGCCTGTTCTTCCCGGTCGATCCCGGCGCCAATGCCAGCCTGGGCGGCATGGCGGCGACGCGGGCCTCGGGCACCACCGCCGTGCGCTACGGCACCATGCGCGAGAACGTGCTGGCGCTTCAGGTGGTGCTGGCCGACGGCCGGGTGATCCGCACCGGCACCCGGGCGGCGAAATCCAGCGCCGGCTATGACCTGACCAGCCTGTTCGTCGGCTCCGAGGGCACGCTCGGCATCATCACCGAGCTGACCCTGCGCCTGCACGGCCAGCCCGAGGAGGTGGCGGCGGCGGTCTGCGGCTTCCCGACGCTGGAGCAGGCGGTGGAATGCGTCACCGCGACCATCCAGTCGGGCATCCCGATGGCGCGGATCGAGTTCATCGACGCCGATGTGGTGCGCGCCTTCAACACCTTCGCCGGCACCCGGATGCACGAGGGGCCGCACCTGATGGTCGAATTCCACGGCGCGCCCGCCTCGGTCAAGGGCGATGCCGAGGCCTTCGGCGCGCTGGCCGGCGAATTCGGCGGCACCGGCTTCGACTGGGCCACCACGCCCGAGGCGCGGGCGGCCTTGTGGAAGATGCGCCACAACGCCTATCGCTCCTGCCTGGCGCTGCGGCCGGGGGCGACGGCGGTGGTGACGGATGTCTGTGTGCCGATGTCGCACCTGCCGGCGGCGGTGGCGGCGGCGGCCGAGGACATCCGCGCCGAGGGGCTGCTGGGCCCGATGGTCGGCCATGTCGGCGACGGCAATTTCCACGCCCAGATCCTGGTCATGCCCGGCGACGCGGCGGAACTCGCCGCCGCCAAGCGCGTCGCCACCCGCATGGCCGAGCGCGCCATCGCCGTCGGCGGCACCATCACCGGCGAGCATGGCGTGGGCATCGGCAAGCGGCCGCTGATGCGCGCCCAGCACGGCGATGCGGTCTCGGTGATGGCGGCGATCAAGCAGGCGCTCGACCCCGAAAGCATCCTGAACCCCGGCAAGCTGGTGCCCGAGGTGAACTGACCCGTGAACCGGCCCGCCTCGGCCCGCCGCGGCCTTACAGGCAGCCTTCCAGCAGCGTCTCGAGCTCGGCGGCGTCGCGGCGATAGCGGGCCATGCTGCGCTGCATCGTCGCCTGGAAGGTCGCCTTTGTCGCCATCAGGCCGCCCGAGGTCTCCAGCCGCCGGTTGAAGGCCGCTTCCAGCTCGCGGTTGTAGCTGGCCATCGCCTTGGCGATCTGCGCCGCGGCGCCGACGCGCTTGGCGGCCGGGGTGTCCAGCGTGTCGGCGGTGCGCTGGACCAGCCCCGCGGCCATCTCGACCCCGGCCTCGGCGGTGCGGGCATTGGCGGCGCTGCGGCCCTGGGCGCCGGTGATGCTGTCGATGCTGGCCCAGCCGCCCAGGCCCAGGTCGGCGGTGCCCTTGGCATAGGCCGCGCCCGCGCCCTTGGCCGGCGTGTGGGCCAGCGCCCGCTGCGCCAGGGTGCGCGCGAACTCGGTCCCCGAGACCGAGCCGTTCGCCACCCCCGCCGCGCCGGTGTGGATGTCGCTGAAGGTCTGCGTGCCATCGGCCAGCGCCCGCGCCGCGTCCCCGGCCTTGTGCCCGGTCAGTTGCATGATCGCCGCCCCCAGATCCAGCGAGGCCAGCGCGGTCTTGTGGATCAGGTCGATGACCAGCCAGACCCGGCCCTCGTCGTTCAGCCGGTCCAGCTCCAGCGTCATCTCGCGATATTCCCGCTCGGCCGCGGCGATGAGATTGCGCAGATTGGCGAGCTTGGCGCGGTTGTCGCGGCATTGCGCCGGCGGCAGCACCCGGTTGCGCCGCATCGCGTCGCCGGGGCTCAGAACCGTCTTGCGCGCCACGGGGCTGTGCTGGGGATTCTGGCGGTTGTTGGGCAGAAAACCTGTCATCGTCACCTCCGTTGCCGGCCTTGCCCCGCAGGTTAGCCGGCGGGGCGGCAGGGGGCAAGTCGGCGGGCGCGTCGCGAACCGCGCGACCGTGACGCGCCCGCCGCTGCACATGCAAGGACCGGCCCGATCCCGCAAAAACCGCCCCGCATGGCTTCCCCCCGCGGCGCGGCTGGCTTAATCAGGCGCAGGCAAGGCGACGGATACGAGGGCGCGACCGATGAACTGGGACCCCGAGGGCAAACCCCGCAAACCCGATTTCCTGGGCATCGGCGCGCAGAAGGCCGGCACCACCTGGCTGTCGCAGATGCTGGGCCAGCATCCCGCGGTCTGGACCCCGCCCTTCAAGGAGGTGCAGTTCTTCAACCACCGCTTCATCGAGGAGCACCGCAAATGGCTGCCCTGGCACTATCGCCGCGGCCGCCAGACCATCGAGAAGCGCTGGGCCGCCCGCGGCGAGGAGATGCCGCGCGACATGGTGCGCTATCTGGACCGCATCACCAGCGGCGCCATGTTCACCAATCATTGGTACAAGCAGGTCTTCGCCCCGGCGCCCGCCGGCACGCATCCGATCGACGTGACCCCGGAATATTCGACCTTGCCGCCGGAAGGCGTGGAATTCGTGGCGAAATTCCTGCCGCAGGCGAAATTCGTCTATATCATCCGCCACCCGGTGGACCGGGCCATCTCGCAGCTGAAGATGAACCTGACACGCGCCCGCCGCAAGCCCAAGACGGTCGAGGCATGGCTGGAGGAGGTCGAGGATCCGGTGCTGATGGATCGCGGCGACTACCTGAGCTACGTCCCGCGCTGGAACGCGCATTTCGGCCCCGACCGGCTGCTTTACATGCCCTTCGGCATGATCGCCCGCGAGCCGCTGGGCTTCCTGCGCCGGGTCGAGGACTTCCTGGGCCTGCCGCCGCACGACTATCGCGACATCGGCAAGAAGGTCTTCGCCTCGGACAGCGGGCTTTCGGTGCCGGACAAGGCCCGCAAGCGCCTGCGCGCGAAGCTGGAGCCGCAATTCGAGTTTCTCGACCGGACCTTCGGACTGGATTTCACCAAGGACTTCCGCTGAGCCTTCCCCTTTCGCCCCCGCTCGACTACATAGCGCGCAGCTTCGCACGAGTTACAGCAAACGGGGAAAGATCATGGCCTCCTACCAGTATGTCTATCACATGGACGGGGTGTCCAAGACCTATCCGGGCGGCAAGAAGACCTTCGAGAACATCCGCCTGAACTTCCTGCCCGGCGTCAAGATCGGCGTCGTCGGCGTCAACGGCGCCGGTAAGTCGACGCTGCTGCGCATCATGGCCGGCATCGACAAGGATTTCACCGGCGAGGCCTGGGCCGCCAAGGGCGCGACGGTCGGCTACCTGCCGCAGGAGCCGCAGCTTGACCCGGCGCTGAACGTGCGCGGCAACGTCATGGAGGGCGTCAAGGTCAAGCAGCAGAAGCTCGACCGCTACAACGAGCTGGCCATGAACTACTCGGACGAGACCGCCGACGAGATGGCGAAGCTGCAGGACGAGATCGACGCCGAGAACCTCTGGGATCTCGACAGCCAGATCGACATCGCCATGGAGGCGCTGCGCTGCCCGCCGGACGATGCCGACGTGGAAAGCCTGTCGGGTGGCGAGCGTCGCCGCGTGGCGCTGTGCAAGCTGCTGCTGGAACAGCCCGACATGCTGCTTCTGGACGAACCGACCAACCACCTGGACGCCGAAACCATCGCCTGGCTGCAAAAGCACCTGATCGAATATCCCGGCACCATCCTGATCGTCACCCACGACCGCTATTTCCTCGATGACATCACCGGCTGGATCCTGGAACTGGATCGCGGCCGCGGCATCCCCTACGAGGGCAACTATTCGGCTTGGTTGGAACAGAAGGCCAAGCGGCTGGAGCAGGAAGCCCGCGAGGACAAGGCCAAGCAAAAGACGCTGGAGCGGGAACTGGAATGGATCCGCGCCGGCGCCAAGGCGCGGCAGGCCAAGCAGAAGGCCCGGATCAACGCCTATAACGAACTGGCCGGCCAGTCCGAGCGCGAGAAGCTGTCGAACGCCCAGATCATCATCCCCAACGGCGAGCGGCTGGGCAACAAGGTGATCGAGGTCGACGGCCTGAAAAAGGCCATGGGCGACAAGCTGCTGATCGAGGATCTGACCTTCTCGCTGCCGCCGGGCGGCATCGTCGGCGTGATCGGCCCGAACGGCGCCGGCAAGTCGACGCTGTTCAAGATGCTGACCGGGCAGGAAAAGCCCGATGCCGGCGAGATCAGCTATGGCGACACGGTGAAACTGTCCTATGTCGACCAGTCGCGCGACGCGCTGGACCCGAACAAGACGGTGTGGGAGGAGATCTCGGGCGGCGCCGAGCAGATCGAGCTGGGTGACGCGACGATGAACAGCCGCGCCTATGCCTCGGCCTTCAACTTCAAGGGCGGCGACCAGCAGAAGAAGGTCGGGCTGCTCTCGGGCGGCGAACGCAACCGGGTCCACATGGCCAAGCTGCTGAAGTCGGGCGGCAACGTGCTGCTGCTGGACGAACCGACCAACGACCTGGACGTGGAAACGCTGCAGGCGCTCGAGGCGGCGCTGGAGGATTTCGCCGGCTGCGCGGTCATCATCTCGCACGACCGCTTCTTCCTCGACCGGCTCTGCACGCATATCCTGGCCTTCGAGGGCGACGCCCATGTCGAATGGTTCGAAGGCAACTTCGAGGATTACGAGGCCGACAAGGTCCGCCGCCTCGGCCCGGATTCCATCGAGCCGAAGCGGGTGAAATACAAGAAGTTCACGCGGTAATGGGCAAGGGGCGCTCGGTCAGACTCTATCTTGCCGAAGGATCTGCTACAGGGATCTTGACTGCCGAAATCATTAACTGGACCGGCCACGCCCTGGCCGGTCCAAGAACTCGTCTTGAGGTAGCTCTGAAGCGTGAAGAGATGTTTCGGACGGGGGTTTACCTCCTTTATGGGGACAGCCTTGAGGGGGATCTTCCTTCTGTCTATGTCGGTGAGGGGGACAGCATCGCTGCGCGTATCCGGATCCACGCCCAAGACGATGAAAAGGATTATTGGGATCGTTTCGTTGCCATCACGAGGCTCTGTTGCACAAATCGCGTGAGGGATTCATCTCGCGAATCCAGGGTGGTAGCTGGGA